>JAUPLT010000141.1 GCA_030836785.1 Actinomycetota bacterium | reverse complement strand
GGGCCCCGTGTCCAATGGGGGGCGGGGCCCCGGGTCCGTCTGGGGGCGGGGGCGGACACGCGTTATGCCGACCGGTTGGCGGCCAATCCGGCCAGTTCGGTCAGACCCGATCGGGCCGGGGCGTTGATCGGTGCGGTCTCCAGCACCTGCAGCGCGCGGCGGGTGAGGAGGCTGATGTGGTCTTCGACGGCGGCCAGCGCGCCGACGTCCTCGATCACCGTGCACAGTTCGCGGACCTGCGCCTCGGACAAGTCGGTGCCGATGCCGGACCGCAGCAGCCGGGCGGCTGCGGGGTCGGATGCCTTCGCGCGCTGGACCGCCTCAGCCAGCAGGACGGTGCGCTTACCCGAACGCAGGTCGTCGCCGGAGGGCTTGCCCGTGACGGCCGGGTCGCCGAAGACGCCCAGCACGTCGTCGCGTAACTGGAAGGCCACACCGAGGTCGGTTCCCAGCTCGTGGAAGGCGGTCAGGATCTCCGGACGGTCCGCGGCGGCCGCCGCTCCCAGCTGCAGCGGCCGCGACACCGTGTAGGAGGCCGTCTTGTAGGTGTTGACGTTCATGGCCGATTCGATCGACTCGGCTCCGCTGGACTCCGCCACGATGTCGAGGTACTGGCCGCCGAGCACCTCGGTGCGGATGTCGGACCACACCCGCTGGACCCGGCGGCGGCCTTCAGGCCCGAGATCGGCGGCGGCGACGATGTCATCGGCCCAGACCAACGACAGGTCGCCCAGCAGGATCGCCGCCGACCTGCCGAACTGCTCGGCGGAGCCCCGCCACCCCCGGCCGCGGTGCAAATCGGCGAAATACATGTGGGCAGTGGGCATTCCGCGCCTGGTCGCTGAATCATCGATGACATCGTCATGAACCAGGGCGCAGGCATGCAGCAGTTCGAGGGCGGAGAACAGTCGAAGAATGTGGTCATCGACCGAATCTTCCGGACCCGGGGTGACCGCCCGATAGCCCCAGTAGGCGAAGGCCGGCCGCAACCTCTTGCCGCCGCGCAGCACGAAGTCCTCCAGGGCGGCGATCAGGCCGTCGTAGTCGCCGCCGATGTACGTCGAGTCCGCACGCCGCTCGGAAAGATAGCCGCGCAGTTGGTCGGTGACGGCCCCGGCGAGTTCGGCCGCGGACGGCGTCACGGTGTCACCGTTCACTGTGATCCTCCGTATCCGGGAACCCGGCGAAGCGCGGGGAGGTCCGGTCGCGGTCGCGCCAGGCCAGGAAGCCGATCAGGCCTGCCACCAGGACTGAGGCAAGGCCCAGCCAGAGTGCGGCGGCGCCGAACGACCGGGCGCTCGGGTCGGTGGACCGCGCCTGGGCGCTCATGGTGGTGACGGCCCCGGGTTTCAGCGTCCACTTCACTATTCCGGTTCCCAGTCGCTCGCCGTTGGTCGACGTCACCTCGCCCGGGAAACTGGCGGTGAACGTGAGATCGGCTTCCGGGTCGGTCACGGTGGTGAGGTCGACGCGACCCTCCAGAATCACCAGGTTGCCGGCTCGGCGCAGCGACACATCGACGCCGGTGGCGTCCTGGCTGAGGTCGGCCAACTGCGGCACCTCGGCGAAGGTCAGGCCGGAGAAGTAGGCCTGCGAGCCGACGTAACCGTCCACGTCGTACTTCGACACCGAGATCTTCTGGCTGAACGCCATGTTCTCGTCGAACTGCGGGCCCTGGTCACCGTCGTCGCGGGCTTTGGCTGCGGCGATGATCTCGCCGGAGACCTCGTCGTTCGGTGACACCGCGATGGAGGTGTGCACCCGCAGGCAGCCCGCTGCCAGCGGGGCGAGCAGCACCAGGAGCAGAACTGTCACCGCGCGCCGAAGACCTGGCGATCGCTCCGGTCTGAGGGTTCGCACGAGGGGTATCGTGCCAGACGCTTACGGGAGCGGCAGGGATCTACCCAGGATGGCGAACGCCCGGGGATCCCCGGCGAAGTGGTAGCCGCGGATCACGTCGCCGAAGCCCAGCCTCCGGTACAGCCGCCACGCGCGGTTGGCTTCACCGTTGATCTCCGGGGTGGACAGCAGCACATGGGCCTCGTCCCGTCCGGACAACAGCCGGCGGGCCAGCGCCTCGCCCAGTCCGTGGCCCTGCGCCCGTGGGTGGATGTGCAGTTCAGTCAGCTCGAAGTAGTCGTTCATCAGCCGGCCGATCTCCGCGCGGGAAAGCCCCACCCGGTGCAGTCCCCGCACCACCTGCTGCTGCCACCACTGGTCGGGTGCTCCGCAGTAGCCGTAGGCAACTCCGATCAGTGGAGCCGTCGCGAGTTCCCCGTCCTCGGGCAGCGTCCGGCCTTCCCGCTCGGCGTGCCCGTCGGCGTCCGTCTCCACCGCGGCCACCGCTCGCCAGCCGCGGCGCCGGGTGTGTTCGAGCCACATCGAGGCACGCTGGCTCTCCGTCCCGCGCGGGTAGCTCATGGCGTCGACGTACACGGACAGCGCCTCGTCGAGCCGCCGGGCCATGTCGGCGGGCGACAGATCGATGAGGAAGATCGCCAACGCCGCTTCCGCTCCCGTCGTCGTCCGGGTGTACCTGTGCGCCCCATTATGGTGGTGGCGCCCCCGCGGTCGCCCGCCCGCCTTCGGCGCCCCCCGCCGGCCGTCTTGTCGAGCAGTCTTACCGAGCGGTGACGACTATCGGGCCCCCTCTTGACGCACCCGGGCGACGATGGTCATTCTCGTTGCGGGTACCGGGTGGTATAGGGCACCGGGGACTCGTATCATGTGCTTATCCGCCCGGCCCACGGGAGGCAGCACTCAAGTGACCGGCCGTTTCGGCAAGGAGGGACGTATGCCACTCTCCGATCATGAGCAGCGCATGCTCGACCAGATCGAGAGCGCTCTCTACGCCGAGGACCCCAAGTTCGCCTCCAGCGTTCGGGGGGCACACTTGCGGACTCCCTCCACCCGCAGGCGACTACAGGGTGTCGGGCTCTTCCTCCTCGGACTGGCGATGCTGGTGTCGGGGGTGGCCATCAAGGCCACCATGATCGGCGGCTTCCCGGTTCTGTCGGTCCTCGGTTTCGTGGTGATGTTCGCCGGGGTGGTGTTCGCCGTCACCGGACCTCCGGCGGGCGGTCGGGACGATGATGCCCCCGTCGGCCGGCCGATGCCACGTCGCGGCAAGGCGAGTGGCAGCGGTTCGTTCACCAGTCGCATGGAGGATCGCTTCCGGCGTCGTTTCGACGAGTAACCGGAGTTCATCTCCTGAAATGGGCAGCCCTCGGGCTGCCCTTTTTTGTTGCCCGTTTTATTCCCCGTTTCTGTTCCCGCAGTGGCCTCCCGGTCCGTCCAGTGGGCGGTCCGTGGGTGTCTGGTGGCGGCTGGTGGAGTGTGGTGGGGGAGACGAGACACGTTTGGGTGTCAGAGTGGAGCAAAGTGGGGGATAGTGGGGTATCGTGGCGCCTGGCGGGGCTCCCGCTGCGGGTGAAAGGAGGTCGGGGTTCGCCATGTTCCTCGGCACCTACACACCCAAGTTGGACGACAAGGGCCGGCTGACGCTGCCGGCCAAGTTTCGTGACGCACTGGCGGGAGGGTTGATGGTCACCAAGAGTCAGGACCACAGCCTGGCGGTCTACCCGCGCGAGGCGTTCGAGCAGTTGGCGCGCCGAGCGGCGGCGACGTCGCGGAGCAACCCGGAGGCCCGCGCGTTCCTGCGCAACCTGGCTGCCGGGACCGACGAGCAGCACCCCGACGCGCAGGGCCGGATCACCCTGTCCGTCGATCACCGGCGCTACGCGAACCTGTCCAAGGACTGCGTAGTGATCGGCGCGGTGGACTTTCTGGAGATCTGGGATTCCGGCGCGTGGCACGACTACCAGCAGACCCACGAAGAGAACTTCTCCGCGGCCAGCGATGAAGCCCTCAGCCACATCATCTGAGCCCGCGGTCACGCCGCGCGCCCGTGCAGCGTGGTCTCTGCCCGAACCGACCCTGGCGTACTTCCCCGACGCCAGGTTCGTGTCTTCGGTCAGGGACCTCGCTGCAGGGGCCGCCCATCCACCGGGAGGTTCGGTCGTGGTCGATGCAGCAGACGGGGCCGGCCGGCACGGGCATATCCCGGTGCTCGCCGACCGGTGTGTCGAGCTACTCGCTCCCGCACTGACCCGCCGCCGCGCCGACGGCTCCGGTGCGATTCTGGTCGACGCCACCCTCGGGGCCGGCGGCCATGCGGAACGGTTCCTTGAGGCATTTCCCGGCCTTCGGCTGATCGGTCTCGACCGTGACCCGAACGCGCTGGCGATCGCCGGCCGCCGGTTGTCCCGGTTCGGTGACCGGGTTGCCCTGACCCGTGACCGGTACGACGGAATCGGTGCGGCCCTGGAAGACAGCGGACTGGCGGCGCATGATTCCGTCGACGGGATCCTGTTCGACCTCGGGGTGTCCTCGATGCAGCTCGACCGGCCGGAGCGTGGGTTCTCCTACTCCGCCGACGCGCCGCTGGACATGCGGATGGATCCCGACGCGCCGCTAACCGCCGAGGTGGTGCTCAACACCTACGACCGCCGCGCGTTGACCGATATCCTGCGCCGGTTCGGGGAGGAGAAGTTCGCCTCCCGGATCGCCGGGTTGATCGTCGAACGCCGTGAGCGCACGCCGTTCACCAGGACCGGCGACCTGGTGGCCCTGATCTACGACGCGATACCCGCGCCGGCCCGCCGGACCGGGGGACATCCCGCCAAACGGACGTTCCAGGCGCTGCGAATCGCGGTCAACGCCGAACTCGACTCGCTGAACGCGGCGCTGCCGGCGGCCCTCTCCGCCCTGCGCACCGGCGGACGCCTGGTCGTGATGGCCTACCAGTCGCTGGAGGACCGCATCGTCAAGACGACGTTTGCGGCGGCGACGGCCTCGGGGACCCCGCCGGGCCTGCCGATGGACCTGCCGGGCTATGAGCCGAAGTTCACCGCATTGACCCGTGGAGCAGAGCGTGCCTCCGAGGAGGAGATCAGCAGAAACCCACGCAGTGCGCCCGTCCGTCTGCGCGCCGTTGAGCGCGTCCTCCCGTTGGAGTCGAACCGAGGGGGCACCCGATGAAGGCCGGCCGCACACCGACGCCGACGGGCAGATCGCAGCGCACCCCGACACCGACTAGCGGATCGCAGCGCACCCCATCGCCGCGGCGCCGGGCCGCCGACAGCCCGGACCGCCCGAACCGGACCGCTGAGGGTGCCGTGCGGGCCGGCCGGCAGCGCTCCGGGCGACCCGCCGAAAGCCGTCGGGAGACCCGTCGGGACGCCCGACGGCCGCATGAGCCGGGGTCGGTGCGACGCAGCCCGCAGACCGCTCCCGTGCCCAGGCCGACGGACGCGCCCGGCCGGGCCAGGAGCGCCACCCAGGCCAAGGCCCGCGCCAAGGCGCGGAAGGCCAAGGCGCCCAAGGTCATCCGCCCGCCACTGTGGGAGCGCCTCCGGGAACGGTTGCGGGAACGGTTGTGGGAGAGCCTGATTACCCGCCTCACCGGGGTCGACCTGCGGCCACAGGCGCTGCTGGCGCGAATTCCGTTCGTGGTGCTGGTCATCGGCGCGTTGGGCGTCGGCCTGGGATTCACCCTGTGGCTGTCGACCGACGCGGCCGGACGGTCCTACGAGATCGGCAACGCCCGTGCGCTCAACGAAGCGCTGGCCCAGCAGAAGGAGGCCCTCGAGCGGGACGTCCTTCAGGCGGAATCCGCCCCAGCCCTGGCCGAGGCGGCCCGCGAACTGGGCATGATCCCGTCCAAGGACACCGCCCACCTGGTCCAGGACCCGGCCGGCAACTGGGTGGTGGTCGGCCAACCCAAGCCCGCCGAGGGTGTCCCACCGCCTCCGCTCAACACCAAACTGCCCGATCCGCAACCGCCGGTCCCCGCAGCCCCGCCGCCGCTACCTCCGGGCGCCGAGGTGCCGACCCGCATCGGAGCGCCTGGCATTCCGGGGGTTGCTCCGGGGCCGGAAGTGCCCGTGCGGCTTCCCGCAGCCAACGGACTGCCCGCCACCCCGCTCGGGGTGCCGGCGATCCCGGCCGCCCCAGGGGCACCGGGTCTGTCGCTGCCCGTCGTTCCGATTGGCCCGGGTCCCGCTGCCACCGGGCTGCCCGCCGACCAGACGCTGCCTGCCTCTCCGTTGCTGCCTGCTGCCCCGACGCCGCCGGCCGACCAGTGGCCGCCCGCGCTCGCGCCGAACGTAGTGCGTCCCACGCTGGAGCCGAACGGAGTAGTGCCCCCGCCCGCGCCGGGCGGCTTCGCGCCGCTGCCGGCCCCTGCGCCTGCGCCTGCGCCCGGAGTCGGACAGTGAGCAGGGCCCCGCGACCGGCTGGCAAACAGCGCCGGGGTCGGGCCGGGCAGGCCGAACCGGTGACAGCGGGACCGGGCCGGCCCGCCACCGCTCGCCGAGTGCGCACCGCGCACGAAGGCGAGTCGACCAGTTCCTCGTTCGTGTACCGCTACCGGGTGGGCAACGTCGTCATCGCGATCGCGCTGCTGGCGGCCACCGCCCAGCTGTTCAACCTGCAGGTCCCCTCTGCCACGGCGCTCCGCGCACAGGCGGCCGGGCAGTTGAAGGTCACCGACGTCGAGGCGGCGGTGCGCGGCAGCATCGTGGACCGGAACTTCGACAAGCTCGCCTTCACGACCGAGGCCCGCGCGTTGACGTTCCAGCCGGTGCGGGTGCGCAAGCAACTCGCCGAGGCGAAGCAGAAGTCGTCGTCCGCGCCCGATCCGGATCAGCGCCTCGCCGATATCGCCCGGGATGTCGCCGGCAAGCTGAACAACAACCCCGATGCCAAGACAGTCCTGAAGAAGCTGCGCAGCGACGAGTCCTTTGTGTATCTGGCGCGCGCGGTGGATCCGGCTGTCGCCGCGGCGATTTCGAAGAAGTTCCCCGAGGTGGGGTCCGAGCGCCAGGACATCCGCCAGTATCCCGGCGGATCGCTGGCCGCGAATATCGTCGGCGGAATCGACTGGGACGGCCACGGTCTGCTCGGCCTGGAGGACTCGATGGACTCGGTGCTGGCCGGCACCGATGGTTCGGTGACCTATGACCGCGGCTCCGACGGGGTGGTGATCCCCGGCAGCTACCGCAACCGTCATGACGCGGTGAACGGTTCGACCCTGCAACTGACCCTCGACGACGACATCCAGTTCTACGTCCAGCAGCAGGTTCAGCTGGCCAAGGACGCATCCGGCGCCAAGAACGCGTCGGCGGTGGTGCTGGATGCCAAAACCGGCGAGGTGCTGGCGATGGCCAACGACAACACCTTCGACCCGTCCCAGGACATCGGACGCCAGTCCGACCGGCAGATCGGAAATCTGCCGGTGTCCTCGCCCTTCGAACCGGGTTCGGTGAACAAGATCGTCACCGCCGCGGCGGTGATCGAGAACGGGCTGTCCAACCCCGACGAGGTGTTGTCGGTGCCGGGAACGATCGGGATGGGCGGCGTCACGATCAAGGATGCCTGGGGCCACGGCGTCGCGCCGTACACCACCACCGGCGTCTTCGGGAAGTCCTCCAACGTCGGCACCCTGATGCTGGTTCAGCGGCTCGGGCCCGAGAAGTTCTACGAGATGCTCGGCAAGTTCGGTCTCGGCCAGCGCACCGGTGTGGGCCTGCCCGGGGAGAGTGCCGGGATCGTGCCGCCCATCGATCAGTGGTCGGGCAGCACCTTCTCCAATCTGCCTATCGGGCAAGGGCTTTCGATGACCCTGCTGCAGATGACCGCCATGTATCAGGCGATCGCCAACGACGGGGTGCGGATCCCGCCCCGGATCGTCAAAGCCACCATCGGCCCGGACGGCTCACGTACCGAGGCGCCTCGGCCCGAGGGTATCCAGGTCGTCTCGGCGGACACCGCCCGCACCGTGCGCGACATGCTGCGGGCGGTCGTGCAGCGAGACCCGACCGGTGTCCAGCAGGGCACCGGCCCGGCCGCAGCCGTCGACGGCTACCAGGTGGCCGGTAAGACCGGCACGGCCCAGCAGATCAATCCGGCCTGCGGTTGCTACTACGAGAACGTCTACTGGATCACCTTCGCCGGGATGGCGCCGTCCGACGACCCTCGGTATGTCATCGGAATCATGCTCGACGCACCGTCGCGCAATGCCGACGGCACTCCCGGCCATTCGGCGGCGCCGCTGTTCCACAACATCGCGGGCTGGCTGTTGCAGCGCGAAAACGTACCGTTGTCACCACCCGGCCGTCCGTTGACGCTGGAAGCCGTCTAGGGCGGTTCGAGGCCGTCCGATGCCCTTGGGCGGCCGTCTGTGGGCAACTCGCTGGGTAGGGTGTCCTTCCGGCGGGATAGAGCTTCCGGCGGGATATGAGGAGGTGACCGGCGGTGAACAGTCCGTTGCGGCCCCGCACCACCCCCGGCATCCAGCTGAGGACGTTGGCCGAGCGGGTCGGCGCAGTCCCTGCAGACGGTGGTGTCCCGTCCACGCTGGCCATCTCCGGAGTCACCCTGCGGGCGCAGGAGGCCGTACCGGCCGACCTGTTCGCGGCGCTGCCGGGGGCCTCGGCGCACGGCGCGGAGTTCACCGCGGTGGCGCTGCAGGGCGGCGCTGTCGCGGTGCTCACCGATCCGGCGGGTCTGGCGGCGATCCATCGGCTGTGCGGGGAGCCGGCACCGCTGCCGGTGCTGGTCCATCCCGCGCCCCGTTCGGTGCTCGGCGCGGTGGCAGCCGAGGTGTATGGCCATCCGTCCGATCGGGTGGTGGTTCTCGGCGTGACCGGGACTTCCGGCAAGACGACCGTCGCGCACCTCGTCGAGGCCGGCCTGCGAGCCGCCGGGCGGACCGCCGGACTCGTCGGCACCGTCGGCGTGCGGATCGCGGGCGTGGACGTTCCGAGTGCCCTGACCACCCCCGAGGCGCCGGCACTGCAGGCGCTGCTGGCGGCGATGGCCGAGCGGGGCGTCGACACCGCCGTCATGGAGGTCTCCAGTCACGCACTGGAGCTCGGACGGGTCGACGGAATCCGTTTTGCCGTGGGCGGTTTCACCAACCTGTCCCGTGATCACCTCGACTTCCACCCGACCATGGAGGCCTACTTCGAGGCCAAAGCCAGGTTGTTCGACGCCGGTTCGCCGGTGCATGCCGGGGTGGCGGTGGTGTGTGTCGACGACGACGCCGGACGCGCGATGGCCGCGCGCGCCGTCAGCGCCGTCACGGTGAGCGCCGTCACGGTCAGCGCCGTCACGGTCAGCGCCGGGGATGGCGGTGCCGACTGGCGCGCCGAGGATGTGGTGCAACTGCCCGGCGACATCCGGGGTGGACTGCAGGAGTTCACCGCCGTCGATCCGGCCGGTGTGCATCACCGGCTCAGGATCGGGCTGCCGGGGGGCTACAACGTCGCCAACGCACTGCTGGCGCTGGCCATGCTCGACGCGGTCGGCGTCTCTCCCGAGCAGGCGGCGCCCGGTTTGCGCAGCGCCGCCGTGCCCGGCCGGTTGGAGGTCGTCGAGCGCGGACAGGAGTTCCTGGCCGTGGTGGATTACGCGCACAAGCCCGGCGCGTTACAGGCGGTGCTGAACACGCTGCGCCGGCCGGGACGCCGGCTTGCGGTGGTGTTCGGTGCGGGCGGCAACCGCGATCCCGGCAAACGCGAGCCGATGGGCCGGGTGGCCGCCGAACTGTCCGATCTGGTGGTCGTCACCGACGACAACCCCCGTGACGAGGACCCGGCCGTCATCCGGGCGGCGGTGCTGACCGGCACCCGCCAGGCCGAACGGGCGCCGCGAGCCGAGGTCGTGGAGATCGGGGACCGCCGGGCGGCGATCGGCTTCGCCGTGCGCTGGGCGCGACCCGGTGACGTGGTGGTGATCGCCGGGAAGGGTCACGAGCGCGGACAGACCGTCGCCGGTCACACGCGTCCCTTCGATGACCGTGAGGAACTCGCCCGCGCATTGGAAACCTTGGGAGCAGCACGGTGATCGACCTGACTTTGACACAGATCGCTGAGATCGTCGGCGGCCGCATCGACGGGATCGACCCCGGGGACGCCGCGAGGGTCCGCGTCACCGGCACGGTCGAGTTCGACTCCCGCGCGGTGTCGCCCGGCGGGCTCTTTCTCGCCCTGCCCGGGGCGCGGAGCGACGGGCACGATTTCGCCGCCGCGGCGATCGAGTCCGGCGCCGTGGCGGTGCTGGCTGCCCGGCCGGTCGGGGTCCCGTCGATCGTGGTGCCGCCGGCGCCGGCCGCAGATGCGCACGCCGGGGTGCTCGAGCACGACAGCGGGGGGGCCGGGGCGGCG
>JAUPLT010000140.1 GCA_030836785.1 Actinomycetota bacterium | reverse complement strand
TTCACCCACGGCGGCGTCATCAACGTGCTGCTGCACGAGGTGCTCGGCACCGCAAGGTTGTTGTCCTTCCCGGTGGACTACGCCTCGGTGACCCAACTCCGGTATTCGCGCACCGGTGCCACCACCGTGGCCAGCGTCAACGTCGTAGAGCACGTCTGGGATCTACTGCCCCGGCATCGGCACTGATTCCACCCGGGGGGCCGCCCGGGGCCGGCAGGGTATGATTGAGGGACGTTACGGGCAGGGTGTACCCGTTCACTTGAGGGGTTCCGGGGGGAATTCGGATGAAGTCTTTGTTGTCTCGTTGTGTACTCATGTCCGCGGTGTCCGGGTGCCTGCTCGCGACAGCCCCGTGGGCCACCGCAGATACGTTCGCCGAAACGCCGATGGTTCTGTTCACAGGCGGGACGGGTGGCTCGCTCGGCAAATTGGTCGCCGACGACACGTACGGCACGCAGGATGACTTCCTCGGCGGTGCGTATCGCAACGCCACGTTCACCGTCGTGGACTACCCGAGTGCCATGTGGCCGGTGACGGGCCCGCTGGATGTCCGCTTCGGGGAGTCGGTGGCTATCGGTGCCGCCAACATCGAAACGGCCGTCCGGTCGGCATCGGGTCCGGTGACCGTCGCCGGCGTCTCGCAGGGCGCTGTGGCGGTGCAGAGCGCAATGCTGGTCCTCAATGAGGATCCGGCGGTGCCGTCGGACACGGTGTACGTGATCATCGCCGATCCCAACCTCGGGTTGTTCCAGCCCTACGGCGATCCGCTGCCCGTGCTCGACTACGTGCCCCGGCCCCTTCCCGAGACTCGCTTCAACGTCATCGTGGTGACGAACGAGTACGACGGCTGGGCCGACCCGATCGCCGACCCCACGAATGTGCTGACCGTCGTCAACGCCATCATGGCGATGACCTACGTCCACCCCTTCGCCCAGAACAGCGACCTCACGACGGTTCCCCCGGAGAACATCTCGGTGACCGTCAACAGCCAGGGCGGTGTCACCACCACCTACCTGGTGCCGACCAAACAGTTGCCCCTGACCATGCCGCTGCGGCAGCTGGGAGCTCCCGACCCGGTCGTCGACAGCATCGACGGCGCCCTGCGGCCGATCATCGATGCCGGCTATGCACGCGCCGACGGTGAGTTACCTCTTGAGAGCGGCCTGCAGGTTCTTCTTAGCGGCACGCCGCAACTGGAACATCCGCGCGGCACTCACCAGGGCAGTGATCAGACCGCCGAGCACCGCGGACAGCAGAATCGCCACGCCCAGCGGCAGGTTCCAGCGCCAGGCCAGAAAGGCGAACTCGGTCGACTCGGTGTTCTGGGTGATGAAGATCAGCAGAACGGTCAGAATCAGGAAGCCCAGGATCAACGACACCCACAGCGCCCCGGCCCGGGTGAACGTCACGTCTGAGGCCTGCGCCGCCGGCACTTGGTCGCCGCGCGACTCCGCCTGCACCGGCTGATCACCGGCTCCGATGTTGGGATCGCTGCTCATCTGGTCATCTTGGCCCTTCGCAGCCAGGAAGGAAACAACCAGACCAGCAACGGGTCGGTAACGGAGGCGCCGCATTGGTTAGGGTCGAGCAGACCGCGCGAAAGGACGACCATGATGCGGATGGCGGCGCCCCCGCGCCGGCCGGCCCCGACCGTGCTGGCGGCCGTGATCACCACATTGGCTGCGACCGTGGTCGCGACGACGGCCGGTTGCGGCAGTTCCGACCCCCTGGGCGGGGGTTCGATCTCGGGTGACCTGAAGTCCGTGGTGATCGGTTCGGCGGACTTCCCGGAGTCCAAGATCGTCGGCGAGATCTACGCCCATGCGTTGACCGCCAACGGATTCACGGTGGGACGGCAGTTCGGGATCGGCAGCCGGGAGACCTACATCCCCGCACTGCGGGACCACTCCATCGACCTGATCCCCGAATACACCGGCACCCTGCTGCAGTACTTCGACCCGGCCAGCATCGTCACCCGGCCTGAGCAGGTCGAACTGGCCCTGGATCGGGCCCTGCCCGGTGACCTGTCGATCCTGACACCGGCACCGGCCGACGACACCGACACCGTCACCGTGACCGCCGCCACCGCACAGAAGTGGAACCTGCGCAGCATCGCCGACCTGGCGGCGCATTCCGCCGAGGTCACGTTCGGGGCACCGTCGGAGTTCGCCAACCGGCCCCAGGGTCTGCCCGGTCTCAAGGCCAGCTACGGCCTGGACATCAAACCGGACAACTTCGTCTCCATCAGCGACGGCGGCGGGCCGGCGACGGTACGGGCACTGCTGGACGGGACGGTAACGGCTGCCAACATCTTCAGCACCTCCCCGGCGATCCCGCAGAACAACCTCGTCGTCCTTGCCGACCCGAAACACAACTTCCTGCCCGGCAACGTCGTCCCACTGGTGAATTCCCAGAAGAAGTCCGATCCGCTCAAGAAGGTGCTCGACGCGGTGTCGGCCCGGCTGACCACCCGGGACCTGACCGAACTCAACACCGCGGTGTCCGGCAACTCCGGCGTCGACCCGGACGAAGCGGCCCGGGACTGGTTGCGGGCCAACGGTTTCGACAAACCGATCGGGACCCGATGATCACCTTCGACGGGGTGACCAAGCGGTACCCGGACGGGACCGTCGCTGTCGACGACGTCACGCTGGCGATCCCCGACGGCGCGTTCACCGTGTTCGTCGGACCGTCCGGATGCGGGAAAACCACCTCGATGCGGATGATCAACCGGATGATCGACCCCACCTCGGGCACGGTGAGCGTCGACGGCCGCGACGTCGCCGGACTCGACCCCGTGACGCTGCGACTGGGAATCGGGTACGTCATCCAGAGCGGCGGCCTGATGCCGCACCAAAGGGTGATCGACAACGTCGCAACCGTGCCGATCCTCAAGGGCGAGTCCCGCCGATCCGCCCGTCGTGCGGCATATGCGGTGCTTGAGCGGGTAGGCCTCGATCCCAAACTGGCCGACCGGCATCCGGCTCAACTCTCCGGCGGGCAGCAACAGCGGGTCGGCGTCGCCCGGGCACTGGCTGCCGACCCGCCGATCCTGCTGATGGACGAGCCCTTCTCGGCCGTCGACCCCGTGGTCCGGGAAGAACTACAAACGGAGATGCTGCGACTGCAGAGCGAACTGCGCAAGACCATCGTCTTCGTCACCCACGACATCGACGAGGCCGTCAAACTCGGCGACTCCGTGGCGGTGTTCGGCCGCGGCGGCACACTGCAGCAGTACGACCGGCCGGCACGGCTGCTCGAACACCCGGCCAATGACTTCGTCGCGGCGTTCATCGGGGCCGACCGCGGCTACCGCGCCCTCCAGTTCTTCACCTCGGGCGGCCTTGCGCTGCAGCCCCTGTCGACGGTCACCGAACAGCAGATCGACGATCTCTACCTGGCCGAGCAGGAGTGGCGCCTGGTGGTGCGGGACGACGGGTCGCCGTTCGGGTGGATCGACGCCGGGGGCGTTGAGGTCCACCGCCACGGCGGTTCGCTGTATGACAGCGTGGCAGCGGGAGGTTCGCTGTTCTCCCCCGACGGAACCCTGCGGGCGGCCCTTGATTCCGCGTTGTCCTCCCCGTCGGGAACCGGAGTCGCCGTCGACGAGTCCGGTGCCGTCGTCGGCGGAGTTCTGGTGGAGGACGTCATCGACGCCCTCGAGGACCAGCGCCGGGCGACCGCAGAACACCCCGCGGATTGATCCGGTCATGCACTACCTGCTGAATCACCTGGACACCGCGTGGGATCTCACGCTGATACACCTGCGACTCTCCCTGATCCCGGTGCTGCTGGGATTGCTCATCGCGGTGCCGGCGGGTGCGCTGCTGTGGCGCCGCACCGCACTGCGCCGGCTGTCCACCGTGCTGGCCGGCATCATCTTCACGATCCCGTCGCTGGCGTTGTTCGTGGTGCTGCCGCTGATCATCCCGACCCGCATCCTCGATGAGGCCAACGTCATCGTCGCGCTGACGCTGTACACCACCGCACTGCTGGTGCGGGCGGTGCCCGAGGCGCTCGACGCGGTGCCGCCGCCGGTCCGCGATGCCGCCACCGCCGTCGGCTACACGCGGATCGGTCAGTTGCTGAGAGTGGAACTGCCGTTATCGGTGCCGATCCTGGTGGCCGGCGTGCGGGTGGTGGCGGTGACCAACATCTCGATGGTGGCCGTCGGATCGGTGATCGGGATCGGCGGACTCGGCACCTGGTTCACCGAGGGGTACCAGGCCGACAAGAGCGACCAGATCGTCGCCGGAATCATGGTGATCTTCATCCTGGCCCTGATCGTCGACATGCTGATTCTGCTGGGCGGCCGGCTCATCACGCCGTGGGCCAGGGCGGGGGCGGCCGGATGAACTTCCTGCAGCAGGCGCTGGCCTACTTGTTCACCGCCGAGAACTGGCACGGTAAAGCCGGCCTGGGTGCGCGGATCGCCGAACACCTGCAGTACACCGGTGTGGCGGTGGGGGTGTCGGCCCTGATCGCGATTCCGATCGGGCTGGCCATCGGCCACACCGGGCGGGGATCGTTCTTCATCGTCACCGCGGTGAACGGCCTCCGGGCCCTGCCCACCCTCGGGGTGCTGCTGCTGGGGGTTCTGTTGTGGGGACTGGGCCTGTTACCCCCGACTGTCGCGCTGACCCTGCTCGCGGTTCCCCCACTGCTGGCCGGCACCTACGCCGGGATCGCGAACGTCGACCCGATGATCACCGACGCCGCACGATCGATGGGCATGACCGAGCGTCGGGTCCTGACGCGGGTGGAGATACCGCTGGCGATGCCGCTGATCCTGGGCGGGCTGCGCACCGCCACCCTGCAGGTGGTGGCGACGGCCACCATCGCCGCGTACGCGAGTTTGGGCGGACTGGGCCGCTACCTGATCGACGGGATCAAGGTTCGGCAGTTCGCCTTGGCGCTGGTGGGCGCGCTGCTGGTGACCGCACTGGCGCTGGTCATCGACGGACTGCTGGCCGTGGCGGTGTGGGCGTCGGTGCCGGGTTCCGGCCGGATGCGCCGACGTCTGCCCCAGCCGCTACTGGACGACGAGGCACGACTCGACGCCGCCGGGTCGGCCGGACTCGAAGCCGCCGGGACCCGTCGCATAACGTAGGGGTGTGGCGACTAATGGCGACGGTATGACGAGGGACTGGCCGGCGGTGCTGACCTGGCGTTCGCATACCGCCACCCAGATGGAGTCCGCACGGGTCCAACTGGTGCGCAACAGAATCAAGGCGCACGGCCGGATCGTCACCGCGGCCACACCAGACCGCCCGGCTTTCAGCGCCTCCTATGACCTGGTGACCGACGACAGCGGTGCCACCAAGCGGCTGTCGATCAACATCACCCTCCCCGAACGGGAACGGCAAATCTCCATCGCCCGCGACGAGGAGAACATGTGGCTGGTCACCGACCATGAGGGAAACTCGCGCCATGCTTACGGTGGCGCCGTGGATGTCGATATGGCGTTGAGCCCGTTCTTCAACGCGCTGCCGATCCGGCGACTGGGTCTGCATCAGCGATCCGAGTCGGTCACCCTGCCGGTCGTCTACGTCTACCTGCCCGAGTTGACCGTCACGGCCGCCACGATCAGCTATCGCAGTTCCGGGCCCGGTGCTGGCATCGAAGTGCACTCGCCGGTGGCGGAGACGACCATCGTCGTCGACGATGACGGCTTCATCCTCGACTATCCGGGTCTGGCAGAGCGGATCTGATCACCGCGCCGGACCGTCCGGCCGCGGCCAGTTCCTCACGCCACCTCGGCGCGCCCAGAGCGACGGTGACGACCTCGGAGCGGGGGAAGTTGTCGTAACGCTTCCGCGCCGAATGACCCGCCTCGACCAACTCGGCCACCGAGCCATGCGCGGCCAGCGAATCGCGGCTCCGGTGCAGTAATTCGAGCGCCCGGTCCAGCGCGGGCAGCAGTTCATCGGCGTTGGCCTCACACATGGCGCGCACCAGGTCGGGGTCGGTGGCGGCGACCCTCGTCCCGTCCCGGAACGATCCGGCCGCCAGCGCGAAGCCCAGTGGCACGTCCGCCGCGGTCACCGCCAGCGCCTCGGCGAGCAGGTGCGGCAGGTGGGAGATGCTGGCCGCGGCGGCGTCGTGATCGTCGGACTTCGCGGGAATGACGAAACTCCCGCAGTCCAGGGCCAGGTGCATGACCTCGGCCCACACCTCCGGGTCGACGTGCTCGTCGACGGCGACCACCCAGGGCGCCCCGACGAACAGACCGGCGTTACCGGCCGGCCAGCCCGAATGGGCCGTACCGGCCATCGGGTGGCCCCCGACGTAGCGGGGCAGCAGTCCGGCGTCGCGCACCTCCGTCAGCACCGGCCCTTTGACGCTGATCACATCGGTCAACGGGCAGTCCGCGGCCATTCCGGCGATCCCGGCCAGCATCGCCCCGAGGGCGGGCATCGGCACCGCCAGCACGATGAGTGCCTCCCTGGCGGCGGCCCACGTCAACGCCTCATTGAGATCGGTGGAGGCGTCGAATCCATCGGCGCGGGCGGCCGCCGCGCCCTGAAACGATCGGTTGTAACCAAACCCCTCCCGGCCAACTGCCACCGCGGCACGCAAGACCGATCCGCCGATCAGGCCCAACCCCAGCACGCACACCGGTCTTTTCGTCACGGTTCCAGGTTGGCACACCTCCGGCTGAGCGGCACATGCACGTGCTGGTCAATTCGCCGACTCACCGACTAGCGTTAGCGCCCATGGCACCACAGCGGGCGGAGCGCGGGCAAAGTCGGGAGGACGATGATGCCCCTTTCGGATTCGCGGTGGCAGTCGTGCGCGAGGACGCGACGTGGCGGTGTTCACCGCTGAGTTCGGCGGCCCTGACGAGTCTGGCGACAGCTGAGACCGAACTGCGGGAACTGCGCAGCGCCGGGGCGGTGTTCGGGCTGCTCGACATCGACGACGAGTTCTTCCTCATCATCCGCCCGGCGCCGGCGGGTACCCGTCTGCTGCTCTCCGATGCCACCGCGGCGCTGGACTACGACATCGCCGCGGAGGCGCTGGAGAAACTCGACGCCGATATCGCTCCCGAGGACCTCGAGGACCGCGATCCGTTCGAGGAGGGCGATCTGGGTGTGCTCGCCGATGTGGGCCTGCCCGAGGCGGTGCTCGGTGTGATCCTGGGCGAGATCGACTTGTACGCCGACGAGCAACTGGGCCGGATCGCCCGGGAGATGGGGTTCGCCGAGGAGCTGTCCGCGGTCCTCGAACACCTCGAGCGGTGAGGTCTCCCGCCGACGACGATGCCGCGGGTCCCGGCGGCGACGTACAACTGATTCGCGCGGCCCTCGCGGCCGCCCGCCAGACTGGTCCCGACGACGTCCCGATCGGGGCGGTGATCATCGGCTCCGATGGTGTGGAACTCGCCCGGGCGGCCAATGCCCGGGAGTTGCTGGGCGATCCCACCGCGCACGCCGAGATCCTCGCACTGCGGGCGGCGGCCCGGGTGCACGGCGACGGCTGGCGACTCGAGGGCGCGACGCTGGCGGTGACGGTGGAGCCGTGCACGATGTGCGCCGGTGCACTGGTGATGGCCCGGGTGTCGAACCTGGTGTTCGGGGCGTGGGAACCCAAGACTGGTGCGGTCGGCTCGTTGTGGGACGTCGTGCGCGACCGTCGGCTCACCCATCGACCGCGGGTCCGCGGCGGGGTGCTGGCGGAGGATTGCGCCGGGCTGCTGGAGGACTTCTTCCGCCGACAACGGGATCGAGGTGCCTCACATAAAAGTGAGCGCGAAGCGTGGGCGGTGCCTCACGTACTTTGAGCGCGTAAGGTAGGCCCGCTCTACGTCTTGGTCAATCGGTTGATTGACGGTTGCAATGCTTCCAGGTCGACGTGCCGGGCGGCGACCAGGGCCTCGGTCTTGGCTTGCGCCAGGTCGAGCAGTTGCATCTGGACGGCGTTGATTCGGCGGGTCAGATCGGCAGGGTTGATTCCTTCGATCCGCCCTTCAATCTCCGAGAGATGCTGGGAATCAACGATATTGGAATCCTTGACGCGTTGCCACGGGGTAGCCGGGGCGTCGTATATCCGCTTCTTGCGGCCGTCGCGGGTGGTGGTGTAGCCGACCGGCTTCTTCGTCGGGGTGAAGAAGTTCAACCGCAGCGAAACCAGCTCCCAGAGTTCGTTGAGCAGCTTCAGCTCTCCGTCGGTGTCGTAGCGCCAGTAGAACGCGTGTTTGCGGACGACGTGGTTATTCTTGGACTCCACATGGGCCTGATCGTTCTTCTGATAGGGCCGTGACCTGGCCTGGGAGATATCGCGGTCCTGCAGCCAGCCGGCCACGTCGTGGTTGATGAACTCGCCGCCGCAGTCGGAGTCGAAAACCACCATCGGGAACGGGAACCGGCCCGTCAGAGCCTCCACCCCGGCCAGAATCCACTTGGCGGCGTTGTTGCGCACCGAGCAGTTCTCGGTCCAGCCGGTCACCATGTCGGTCATCGTCAGGGTGCGGGCGAACTCGCCGACCAACGTGGGTCCGCAGTGGGCCACGGTATCGGCCTC
>JAUPLT010000139.1 GCA_030836785.1 Actinomycetota bacterium | reverse complement strand
TGGGCTCGCCGTGGCGCACGGCGATCAACCGTTCCTCGGCGCCCTCTTTGCGGAGCACGTCGAACGATCCATCGTTGAAGATCGGACAGTCCTGCATGATCTCGACCAGCGCCGCGCCCCGGTGCTCGGCGGCGGCGCGCAGCACCTCTGAAAGGCCCTTGCGATCGGAGTCCAGCGCCCGGCCGACGAACGTCGCCTCCGCACCCAGGGCCACCGACACCGGGTTGAAGGGATGATCCAACGACCCCATCGGGGTGGACTTGGTGACCTTCCCGACCTCCGACGTCGGGGAGTACTGACCCTTGGTCAGCCCGTAGATCCGGTTGTTGAACAGCAGGATCGTCACGTTGACGTTGCGACGCAGCGCATGGATGAGGTGATTGCCGCCGATCGACAAGGCGTCGCCGTCGCCGGTCACCACCCACACCGACAAGTCCGGGCGGGCCAGCGCAAGCCCGGTCGCAACCGTCGGCGCGCGGCCGTGGATGGAGTGCAGGCCGTAGGTCTCCAGGTAGTACGGGAACCGACTGGAGCAGCCGATACCGCTGACGAAGACGATGTTCTCCCGGCGCAGCCCCAGCTCCGGAAGGAAATTGCGGATCGTGTTGAGGATGACGTAGTCCCCGCAGCCCGGGCACCAGCGCACCTCCTGATCGCTGGTGAAGTCTCTCGCCTTCTGCAGCGCATCAGCGAGTGGCACACCTGCGGTCTTGGATAACGCCTCGACGGCCGGTTCGACCATCAGACCCAGGTCCGCACCGATCAGATCCGTCATGCCGTCGCTCCCGAAGTCACAGTTGCCACCGGCACGTCGCCGACGGTCGCCGACGCGGATCTGGCGAATTCCGCCTTGCCGCTTTCCTTCTCACCCAGAGTGCCGTCGAGCGCGGCGTCGATGGCCGCCTCCAGCTCATCGACCCGGAAGGCCATCCCCTCCACCTTCGTGACCGACTGCACGTCGACCAGATACCTGCCCCTGAGCAGCAGAGCCAGCTGTCCGAGGTTCATCTCCGGCAGCACCACGTTCGGATACCGGCGAAGCACCTCGCCGGTGTTGGCCGGCAGCGGGTTGAGGTGTCGCAGCTGGGCGTGGGCCACTTTGACCCCGCGCCGACGAGCCCGCCGGCAGGCCTCCCCGATCGGCCCGAATGAACTGCCCCAGCCCAGAATCAGCAGTTCGGCGTCGCCGGTCGGGTCATCCACGTCGAGACCGGGGACCGAGATGCCGTCGATCTTGGCCTGGCGCAGCCGGACCATGAGATCGTGATTGCCGCCGTGATAGGAGATGTCGCCCGACCCGTTGGCCTTCTCCAGTCCGCCGATGCGGTGCTCGAGGCCGGGTGTCCCCGGCACGGCGAACTGCCGGGCCAGCGTCTGCGGGTCGCGGGCGTAGGGCGCGAAATCCTCCCCCTGCCGGGCGAAGCCGGGGTCGATGGCAGGCAGGTCGTCGACATCGGGGATACGCCACGGTTCAGAGCCGTTCGCGATCGCGCCGTCGGAAAGCAGCAGCACCGGCGTGCGGTAGGTCAGCGCGATCCGGGCCGCCTCGACGGCGACCTCGAAACAATCCGATGGAGAGGACGCGGCCAGGACAGCGACCGGGGACTCCCCGTTGCGGCCGAACATCGCCTGCAACAGATCGGCCTGTTCAGTCTTGGTGGGCAGCCCGGTCGACGGCCCGCCACGCTGCACGTCGACGACGACCAACGGGAGTTCCGTCATCACCGCCAGCCCGATGAACTCGCTCTTCAACGAGATGCCAGGGCCTGAGGTGCTGGTCACCCCGAGCGCTCCGCCGTAGGACGCGCCGATAGCCGCGCCGATCCCGGCGATCTCGTCCTCGGCCTGGAAGGTCAGCACATCGAAGTTCTTGTGCCGGGACAGCTCGTGCAGGATGTCCGACGCCGGGGTGATCGGGTAGCTGCCCAGCACCACCTGCACGCCGGCGAGTTGGCCCGCGGCGACAAGCCCGTAGGACAGCGCCGTGTTGCCGGAAATCTGCCGATACTCCCCCGGCGCCAGCTTGGCCCGGGCCACCTCGTAGGTGGTCGCGAACGCCTCGGTGGTCTCGCCGTAGTTCCATCCCGCTCGCAGGGCCAGCACATTGGCCTCGGCGACATCGGGTTTGCGGGCGAACTTCTCCCGGATGAAGTTCTCGCTGGTCTCGACCGTCCGGCCGTACATCCAGGACAGCAGGCCCAGCGCGAACATGTTCTTGGCGCGCTGTCCGTCCTTCTTCGAAGCTCCGATCGGCTCGACGGCGCCCAGCGTCAGACTGGTCATCGCCACCGGGTGCACCACATAGTCCCCGAGTTCCCCGGTTTCCAGCGGGTTGGCGGCATAGCCCACCTTGGCCAGGTTGCGCTTGGTGAACTCGTCGGTGTTGACGATCACCGTGCCGCCGCGGGGCAGGTCGGCGAGGTTGGCCTTCAACGCGGCGGGGTTCATCGCCACCAGAACGTCGGGGCGGTCGCCGGCGGTGAGGATGTCATAGTCGGCGATCTGGATCTGGAACGACGACACCCCGGGCAGCGTGCCCTGCGGCGCCCGGATCTCGGCGGGGTAATTCGGTTGGGTGGCAAGGTCATTGCCGAGCAGCGCGGCCTCGGAGGTGAACCGGTCTCCGGTCAACTGCATGCCGTCGCCGGAGTCCCCGGCGAACCTGATGACGACCTTCTCGAGTTTCTCCCGGCCGCCGCTCCGGCCCACCTGGGCACCGCTGTTGGGGCCGTCGCTGTTCGGACTCACGTGTCCGCCTTTCGCCGTCCAACTCCCACCACCGGGGGACGGCCACCGCAGTTGCTGAGACTCGTAAATCCGATCATGCCACTTTCTTAGGCAAGCCAAGCCGTCAGACGGCTTGACACGCCGCGCCACGGGCGCTGAAAGCCCAGGTCATCGCGGTGCCCCGGACCAACCGGCCGAAGTTGTGTGGTTTTCGTCACGTCCGGGGTCAGCGATTCTTAAGAACTCGGACCGTTGTCTCCGGTGCCCGCCGGTGCTCAATAGATTGGTGTCCATGCCATCCCGTGAGCCGAAATCCCGTGAGCCGATCCCGGTGGACCAGCCCAAGCGCGTCGCCGCCGGCGTTCCGGCCGTCCTGGTGGCGTTGCGGCACAGCCTCGCCCAGATGGGACCGCTGCGGACCGCCGAGACACTGGCCAAGGTCAACCAGCGCGACGGCTTCGACTGTCCGGGATGCGCCTGGCCGGAGGCGCCGGGCGGCCGCCGACTCGCCGAGTTCTGCGAGAACGGAGCCAAAGCCGTCGCCGAGGAGGCCACCCGCCGGATGGTCACCCCGGAGTTCTTCGCGGCACATTCTGTCGCGGACCTGGCCGGCAAGCCCGAGTACTGGCTGTCCCAGCAGGGCAGGCTCACCCACCCGATGCTGCTAAAGCAGGGCGACACCCATTACCGGCCGGTGAGCTGGGACGGGGCCTTCGCCGTCATCGCCGAACACCTCCGCGCACTGTCCAGTCCGGACGAGGCGGTGTTCTACACATCGGGGCGCACCTCCAACGAGGCGGCGTTCCTCTACCAGTTGCTGGTGCGCAGTTTCGGCACCAACAACCTGCCGGACTGCTCCAATATGTGCCACGAGTCCTCCGGCACCGCACTGGTCGAGTCCATCGGCATCGGCAAGGGCTCGGTGACCGTCGACGATATCGAACACGCCGACCTGATCGTCATCGCCGGCCAGAACCCGGGCACCAACCACCCCCGGATGCTGTCGGTGCTGGCCAAGGCGAAAGCCAACGGCGCGAGGATCATCGCCGTCAACCCGTTGCCGGAGGCGGGGCTGATCCGATTCAAGGACCCGCAGACCGTTCGCGGGGTGCTCGGCACCGGGGTGCCGATCGCCGACGAGTTCGTGCAGGTCCGACTGGGCGGCGACATGGCGCTGTTCCGCGGTCTGGCCCGACTGTTGCTGGAGGCCGACGACCGCGATCCCGGATCTGTGCTGGATCGCGACTTCATCGCCGCGCACAGCCACGGGTTCGATGACTTCGCCGCCGCGGCGCGCGCGGTGTCCTTCGACACCGTTGCCGAGGCCACCGGGATCGACATGGCGCAACTGCATCGGGTGGCCCGACTGGTCGCCGAATCCGAGCGCACGATCGTGTGCTGGGCGATGGGCCTGACCCAGCACACCCACGCCGTCGCCACCATCGGTGAGATCACCAATGTGCTGCTGATGCGGGGCATGATCGGCAAGCCGGGCGCGGGGGTGTGCCCGGTCCGCGGGCACTCCAATGTGCAGGGTGATCGCACCATGGGCATCTGGGAGAAGCCGCCCGCGGCGTTCCTGGACGCACTGGACCGCCGGTTCACCATCAGCACGCCCCGCCGGCACGGCTATGACACCGTCGAGGCGATCCGGGCGATGCGCGACGGCCGGGCGTCGGTGTTCGTCGCGATGGGCGGCAACTTCGCCTCCGCCACACCGGACACTGCGGTCACTGAGGCAGCCCTGCGGAACTGTGCCCTGACCGTGCAGGTGTCCACCAAACTCAACCGCAGCCACGTCGTGCCCGGGCAGACCGCGGTGATCCTGCCAGCCCTCGGCCGCACCGACCGCGATGTCGTGTCCGGCCGCAAGCAGGTGGTCTCGGTGGAGGACTCGATGTCCATGGTGCATCTGTCGCGGGGCAGCCTGGAACCGCCGGGACCCGAGGTGCGCAGCGAGGTGGCGATCATCTGCGGCCTGGCCCGCGCCGTTCTGGGCCCCGACCATCCGGTGTCGTGGGAACGTTTCGCCCCCGACTACGACGCCATCCGCGACGAGATCGCCGCCGTGGTGCCGGGTTGTGCCGATTACAACCGCCGGGTCCGCGAACCGGACGGCTTCCAACTGCCGCACCCGCCGCGGGACACCCGGGAATTCCCCACCGCCACCGGCAAGGCCAACTTCGCGGTCGCCCCACTGGCCTGGGTGCCGGTGCCGCCAGGCCGACTGGTGCTGCAGACGTTGCGCAGCCACGACCAGTACAACACCACCATCTACGGCCTGGACGACCGTTACCGCGGCATCCGCGGCGGCCGGCGGGTGGTTTTCGTCAACCCCGACGACATCGAGTCCCTCGGCATCACCGCCGGCGACCGGGTGGACCTCGTCTCGGAGTTCACCGGCGCCGACGGCGTCCTGCAGGAGCGCCGCGCCGAGGACTTCCAGGTGGTGCCGTATCCGACACCGCCGGGCAACGCCGCGGCCTACTACCCGGAGACCAACCCGCTGGTTCCGCTGGATCATGTTGCGGCCAAGTCGAATACGCCCGCGTCCAAGGCGGTCGTGATACGTCTGGAGCGGGCATGGGCCGGGTGACAACCCGGCGCCGGGTCAACCGGATCACCGCCGGTAGCACCACCGAACGAGCCGACACCCTGGTGGTCGAGGAACCCCTGGAGATCAGGATCGACGGCTCCCCCGTCACGGTCACGATGCGAACCCCCGGAGCGGATTTTGAACTGGCACAGGGCTTTCTGCTGACCGAGGGTCTGATCGGCCAGCGTCACGACATCGCGGCGATCAGGTACTGCCGGGGGGCTGAAACCCGGTCAAATCCCGAGTCGCTACGCTCCAGCCCGCCGGAAGGCGGAGTCAACAGCTACAACGTGCTGGACGTAACCCTTGCGGCCGGCGTGCCCGCGCCGGTGCTCGACGTGACCCGGAACTTCTACACGACCTCCTCGTGCGGGGTGTGCGGTAAGGCCTCACTTGAGGCGGTCCGGCTGAGCAGCCGTTACTCCCCCGGTGACGACCCCGCAACGGTCTCGGCGGCGACGTTGTCCGGGCTGCCGGCCCGGTTACGCACGGCTCAGACCGTTTTCGCCAGCACCGGCGGACTGCACGGGGCGGCGTTGTTCGGGGCGGACGGCGACATGCTGGTGGCCCGCGAAGACGTCGGCCGTCACAACGCCGTCGACAAGGTTATCGGCTGGGCGCTGGAAGCCGGCCGGATACCGCTGAGCGGTGCCGTGCTGCTCGTCAGCGGACGGGCATCGTTCGAACTGACCCAGAAGGCGGTGATGGCGGGCATTCCTATCCTGGCCGCGGTGTCAGCGCCGTCGTCGTTGGCCGTGGACCTCGCCTCCCAGTCCGGCCTGACGCTCGTCGCATTCCTGCGCGGGAATTCGATGAACGTCTACAGCAGGGGCGACCGGGTCTCCGGCACGTCTTAGAGTGGCCCCGTGTCCGCCGACGACCGTCGCAGCCCCGCGGCGCTACGCGGCCTCCTGAGCCTTCGCCCGGCCCCCCGGCGCTGGCCCTTCGCCGCCCGGGTCGCCGGATGCACCGCGGTCCTGGTCGGGATCGCCTGGGCGGCCGGTGATATCGGCGCAGGTCTGATCGCGACACTGGGGATGTTCACCGCCGACTACGGCAGTCGGCGCCCGTATATCAACCGCGCTGTGCAATCGGCGCTCATCGCCGTGGCACTTGCCGCCGCCGTGACGATAGGAGTCTGGTCAGCCCAAGCAGATTGGCTGGCGGTGGTGGCGGTCTCGGTGGTGGCCGTCGTCGCGGTGTGGCTGTGCACAGGACTCGCGGTTGGACCACCGGGCGCCTTCGTGTTCGCCCTGGCGTGCGCGGCCGGGGTCGGTGTCTCGGCCTCGCACCGGCCCGCGTGGCAGGTCGGTCTGCTGGTCCTGGCCGGCGGCGCCATGGCGTGGATGGCGACGATGAGCGAGGCGCTGACGGACCCCCGCGGCCCGGAGAAGGCCGCCGTGGCCGCCGCCGGTCAGGCCGTCGCCGCCTACGCGGAAGCCGCCGCCGCTGACCACATCGCGGCGCGCCGAGCCGCCGCTGACCACATCGCGGCGCGCCGAGCCGCCGCTGACCACATCGCGGCGCGCCGAGCCGCCGCTGCGGCACTGGTGAACGCCTGGGTCGTTCTCATCGATTATCAACCGCGGGACACTCGGACCAACCGTTCGCTGGCCGGGCTCAGGCGGGCCAACCACGCCCTGCATGTCCTCTTCACCGACACGATGGCGGCTGCGAGCAGTGGCATGTCGATGCCCCCGGACACCGCCTCGCTGGCCCGCGGCATCGGAGCACTTCAGACCAACCCGGCAGTAATCGCCGACCGGGACGAGAACCGACTGCCGATGCGCCGGCCGGCGACCGCGGTCCAGTTGCTTCGGGCGCTGGGGCCCAACGCGCATTCCCGGCGGGTGATGGTGCGGGTGGCGATCGCGACACCGCTGGCCGGCGCATGCGCGGCAT
Source organism: Actinomycetota bacterium (assembly GCA_030836785.1). GTDB lineage: Bacteria > Actinomycetota > Actinomycetes > Mycobacteriales > Mycobacteriaceae > Mycobacterium. The sequence continues at coordinate 31,036 of JAUPLT010000139.1, read as the reverse complement.
TGTTCGGCATCAGCCATGCCTATTGGGCGATGGCGGCCGCCGTGCTGATGCTCCACCAGGGAGACCATCGGATCGCCACCGTCAGGCGTGGCGCCGCACGCATCCTCGGCACATTCGCCGGACTATGCCTGGCCGCGTTGATTCTGAGCGCACATCCATCGGGCCTGTGGCTGGTCGCCGTCCTGGCACTTCTGCAGTACGCGATCAAGATGTCCAACGTTCGGAACTACGCACTGGCGACCGTATTCACCACCGCGACCGGTTTAACGATCGGGACGGCCACCCACCCGGTTGATGTGGCCGAACTCCTGACCGCACGCGCACTGGACACGCTGATCGGTTGCGGGATAGCCATCCTGGTCTTCCTCATCGCGGTGAACCTTCAGGAAGCCGACCGGGTCCCCGAGTGCTTGCGTCGCACGATGCGGCGCATCGTCACCATGACAGAGTTCTTGGCGCAGGGCGACTCGTCATCGCAGGCCGCCCGCCATGCGCGCCGCGAACTCCAGGAGAGCATCTTCGACCTCAACGCAGCCGAAGACGCGGCGCGCCAAGGCTATCCCCGGGACCGGGCAACCGCCGCCCGGCTGAGCCGGATCGTCGAGGCCACCGAGGATCTCGGTTTTGCGACCATCGCGGCAAGTTGGGCGTCTGAGCAAGGCCGGGCCCGACTGTTCGAAACGACCGATTCCGATGCGTACCTGGCGATGATCGGCGAGTTGTCCCAGTCGATCACTTCCACGGACCGACGACCGCCCACCCGTGATTTGCCGGCGTTCGCGGCACCTGAGCTGCGTCAACTGGCAGCGGCGCTGGCCGGCAGCTAGGCGGTCTTATCCCGGCGCTCGGCGCGGGAGGTCTTGCGCGGCACGATGGTCGGCAGCACGTTGTCCTGCACGGTCTCCTTGGTGACGACGACCTTGGCGACGTCATCGCGGCTGGGGATGTCGTACATCACCGGCAGCAGGACTTCTTCCATGATCGCGCGCAGCCCGCGGGCACCGGTGCCCCGGTGGATGGCCTGATCGGCGATCGCGTCCAGGGCGTCATCGGCGAATTCCAGTTCCACACCGTCCATTTCGAACAGCCGGGTGTACTGCTTGACCAAGGCGTTCTTGGGCTGCGACAGGATCTGGACCAGCGACTCCTTGTCCAGGTTGGTGACCGAGGCGACGACCGGCAGACGGCCGATGAACTCCGGGATCAGACCGAACTTGATCAGGTCCTCGGGCATCACCTCGGCGAAGTGATCCTGGGTGTCGATCTCGGCTTTGGACTTCACCTCGGCGCCGAAGCCCAGGCCCCGCTTGCCGATCCGGTCGGAGACGATCTTCTCCAGCCCGGCGAACGCCCCAGCCACGATGAACAGCACGTTGGTGGTGTCGATCTGGATGAACTCCTGGTGCGGGTGCTTGCGTCCGCCCTGCGGCGGGACCGAGGCCTGCGTGCCCTCGAGAATCTTCAGCAGTGCCTGCTGCACGCCTTCCCCGGAGACGTCCCGGGTGATCGACGGGTTCTCGCTCTTGCGGGCGATCTTGTCGACCTCATCGATGTAGATGATGCCGGTCTCGGCACGCTTGACGTCGTAATCGGCGGCCTGGATGAGCTTGAGCAGAATGTTCTCGACATCCTCGCCGACGTAGCCGGCCTCGGTCAGCGCGGTGGCGTCGGCGATGGCGAAAGGAACATTGAGCATCTTGGCGAGAGTCTGGGCCAGGTAGGTCTTCCCACAGCCGGTCGGCCCCAGCATCAGGATGTTGGACTTCGCCAACTCCACCGGCTCCGAGCGGGAATCACGCTTCTCGCCGGCCTGAATCCGCTTGTAATGGTTGTAGACCGCGACCGCCAGGGTCCGCTTGGCGGTGTCCTGACCGATCACGTAGTTCTCGAGGAAGTCCCGGATCTCGGCGGGCTTGGGCAACTCATCGAGTTTGACGTCATCGCCGTCGGCGAGTTCCTCTTCGATGATCTCGTTGCACAGGTCGATGCACTCGTCGCAGATGTACACACCCGGACCAGCGATGAGCTTCTTGACCTGCTTCTGGCTCTTCCCGCAGAAGGAGCACTTCAGCAGGTCACCGCCGTCTCCGATGCGCGCCATGGTGGGGGGCCCTACTTCCAGTCCGGTGTCGGTTCGGCTCCGACGCTACCTGCTCGATCCGTCGTGGTGCGACCGATAGCAACATTGTTTCTAGTGAGTCGCGTGGTGAACATATCCCCAAATCTGGCGGGGTGCGACGCGGCGCGCTCACACGAAAGTCAGCGTGTCGCCACCGTGACCCGATCCGGGGCAGCCACCCCCGCTCACGCCTTCTGCGCGGACAGCTTCCGGTACGCCAGCACGGTGTCGATGATCCCGTATTCCTTGGCCTGATCCGCAGTGAGGATCTTGTCGCGATCGGTGTCCTTGCGGATGACCGCGGCATCCTTGCCTGTGTGCCGACCGAGGGTCTCCTCCATCAGGGTGCGCATCCGTTCGATCTCGGCTGCCTGAATCTCCAGGTCGGAGAATTGCCCCTGAATCACCCCACCCAGCGACGGTTGGTGGATGAGCACCCGGGCGTTGGGCAGCGCCATGCGCTTGCCCGGGGTGCCGGCGGCCAACAGCACCGCGGCGGCCGAGGCGGCCTGCCCCAGGCACACCGTCTGGATATCGGCGCGGACGTACTGCATGGTGTCGTAGATCGCCATCAGCGAGGTGAACGAGCCGCCCGGTGAGTTGATGTACATGGTGATGTCACGGTCGGGGTCCAGCGACTCCAGCACCAGCAACTGGGCCATGATGTCGTTGGCCGAGGCGTCGTCCACCTGCACACCGAGGAAGATGATGCGCTCCTCGAACAGCTTGTTGTACGGGTTGGACTCCTTGACGCCCCAGCTGGAGTGCTCGACGAAGGACGGCAGGATGTAACGCGCCTGCGGCGCGAGCCGCGGGTCTGCCTGAGAAGAGGACACGGGATCAGGCCCCAGACGATCAAGCATTGTTCGCTCCCGAGATGTGCGCGCGGGTGATGACGTGGTCGACGAAGCCGTACTCGAGGGCTTCCTGGGCGGTGAACCAGCGATCACGGTCGGAGTCGGCCTCGATGCGCTCGAGCGGCTGACCGGTGAACTCGGCGTTGAGCCGGAACATCTCCTTCTTGATCAGCGCGAACTGCTCGGCCTGGATGGCGATGTCGGCAGCACCACCGGTGATGCCGCCCAGCGGTTGGTGCATGAGAATCCGGGCGTGCGGTAGCGCGTAACGCTTGCCCTTCGCGCCTGCCGCCAGCAGGAACTCGCCCATCGAGGCGGCCATGCCCATGGCGTAGGTGGCCACATCGCACGGTGCCAGCACCATGGTGTCGTAGATGGCCATGCCGGCACTGATCGAACCGCCCGGCGAGTTGATGTAGAGCGAGATGTCCTTGGTCGGGTCTTCGGCGGCCAGCAACAGGATCTGAGCGCACAGCCGGTTCGCGATGTCGTCGTCGACCTGGGAACCCAGGAAGATGATGCGCTCGGCGAGCAGCCGCTCGTACACCGAATCCTGAAGGTTCAGCCCTGCCGCGCCGGAACGCATCTGAGTCACGACTTCCTACCTGCTTTCTTCGAGACTGGGAACTATCGCCGGGTACTACCTGACCCTAACCAACCAGGAGCCCCGACCCTTGCCCGCCACGGGGCACTTTCGCTCTCGGCGTTATGCGTCCTTGGCCTCTTCGGCCTCGGCGACATCTTCAGCCTCGGCGGCCTCGTCGGCCGCTTCAGCCTCGGCGGCCTCGTCAGCCTCAGCACCTTCTCCGCTCGCATCCGGGGAACCGAAGAACTCGGTGGTATCGATCACCGCCCCGTCGGTGTCGACGACGTTGGCCGCCTCGACCACGGCGGCGACGGTGAGCCCGCGCCGGACGTCGGCGAACACTGCCGGCAACTGGTTGTTCTGCTGCAGCAGCCCGAGCAGCTGTTGCGGCTCGATCCCGTACTGGCGGGACATCAACACCAGCCGCTCGGTGATGTCGTTCTGCCCGACCTGGATCTCCAAGTCGTCGGCGATGGCATCCATCAGCAGCTGGGTCTTCACGGCCTTCTCCGCGGCTTCCCGGGTCTCGGTTTCGAACTTCTCCCGTGAGCTGCCCTGGGCTTCCAGCATCTCGTCGAGCTTGGCCTCGTCATGGTCCAGCGGGTGGATGGCGTTGTGGAACGCCGCATCGAACTGCGCCTTGACGATCTTGTCCGGCAACGGGACCTCGACGAGTTCCAGCAGCGACTCCAGCGCGGTGTCGCGGATCTTCTCGGCCTGATGGATCCGCTTGACCCGGCGAACCTGCTCGGTGAGATCGGCCCGCAGTTCCGCAAGCGTGTCGAACGCGCTGGCGAGCTGGGCGAAGTCGTCGTCCGCAGTCGGCAACTCCCGCTCCTTGACCGACTTGACCGTCACGGTGACCTCGGCCTCCTCGCCGGCCCGCGCACCCGCGACCAGGGTGGTGGGGAAGGTCGCCGACCCGCCTTCCGACAGGCCGACGACAGCTTCGTCGAGACCTTCGATGAGTCGGCCGGAGCCGACCTCGTGGGACAGCCCCTCAGCCGTCGCCTCGGGGATCTCCTCGCCGTCGATGGCGGCCGCGAGGTCGATCGTCACGAAGTCACCGTTCTGCACCGCACGCTCGACTGCCGTGAGGGTGCCGAAGCGTGCCCGAAGGGCGTCGAGTTCGGCCTCGACATCGGCATCAGTCACCTCGACCGGGTCGACGGTGATTTTCAGGGTGCTCAGGTCGGGCAGGTCGATGTCCGGACGGACGTCCACCTCCGCGGTGAACACCAACTCTTCGCCGTCCTCGATCCTGGTGACCTCGATCTCGGGCTCGCCGAGCGGGCGCAGTTCGGTCGAGGTGAGCGCCTCGCTGTAGCGGGTCGGCAGCACGTCGTTGACCACCTGCTGCAGCACGGCGCCACGGCCGAGCCGGGCCTCGAGCAGCTTGGCCGGCGCCCGCCCGGGCCGGAAGCCGGGCAGTCTGACCTGCTGGGCCAACTGCTTGTACGCGCGTTCGAAGTCGGGCTGCAGTTCGGTGAACGGCACCTCCACGTTGATGCGAACCCGGGTGGGGCTCAACTTCTCGACGGTGCTCTTCACGGCGGTGCTCCTTGCTGATCGTTCGGTACGGGCGCGTCGGGGTGACAGGATTTGAACCTGCGGCCTTCCGCTCCCAAAGCGGATGCGCTACCAAGCTGCGCTACACCCCGCTGCTCGTGATTTCTCGCGTCCGCGATCCTACGGCCAGGCACCGCAGAACCCGCAATTCGACCCTACTGGGGTCCGGGTGGAAGCGAATCGGCGGACGCCGGTACATTAGGCACGCACGCAAGCGGGCGTAGCTCAATGGTAGAGCCCTAGTCTTCCAAACTAGCTACGCGGGTTCGATTCCCGTCGCCCGCTCTGAACTGGCCACGGCGGTGTTCATTGCGCCTGGTCACGGCACGGTTTCAGTTCGGCTCCAATAGTTTCCTCAGAATCTGCGGCTACCATCCGTGGCCGTACATTCAGGTTCGGTTCCCGACGCCAGCCCGAGCGGGATTCTCGACCAGGAGGCGCGTTGACGAACCCCACTCCCCTCGGCGGTCGGTGTGCCGCGGGGTTCGAACCGGTCCTTGACGCCTTCGAGCAAAACTTCAGCCTGCGCGACGAGGTGGGCGCGGCCGTCGCGGTATGGGTCCGCGGCGACCTGGTGGTCAACCTTTGGGGTGGCTGGGCCGACGCCCGCCGGCGCCGCCCTTGGCGGGAGGACACCCTGGTCAGCGTGTTCTCCGGCACCAAGGCTCTGACCAGCACCTGCGTACATCTGCTGGCCGACCGCGGCGAGATCGACCTGTACGCGCCGGTGGCCCGGTACTGGCCGGAGTTCGGCCAGGCCGGCAAGCAGAACGTGACGGTGGCCGACGTGCTGGGGCACCGGTCCGGGGTGATTGCGCCGCAGGACCGCCTGCACTACACCGATGTCGCCGACTGGGATCTGGTCTGCAGACACCTTGCCGCCGCACGGCCGTGGTGGGAACCCGGGTCCGCGCAGGGCTACCACATGGTGAGCTTCGGCTTCATCCTCGGCGAGGTGGTTCGGCGGGTGACCGGACGCACCCTCGGCGAGTACCTGCGCACGGAGATCGCCGAGCCGATGGGTGTCGACATCCACATCGGGCTGGCCCACTCGGAGCATCGCCGCTGCGCCGAGATGGTCAACAAACCGCATATCCGCGACGTGCTGGCCGCCGGTGGAGCACCCGGGACCCCAGAATCCCTCAGTGAGCACGCGATGGCCGGACTGTCGGTGGCGATGGGCTTCGTCCCCGACGACGAGCTGGGTTCCCACGACCTCACCCGATGGCGCACCTGCGAGTTCCCCGGCACCAACGGGCACGTGTCCGCGCTGGGGCTGGCGACCTTCTACAACGGGCTGGCTCAGGAGAAGATCCTCCCCCGCGCCCACCTGGAGAAGGTGCGGGTCTCCCAGGGCGGCTTCGATCCGGATGTCGTCCTCGGCCCCCGGGTGGCCGACCATGGCTGGGGTCTGGGCTACATGCTCAACCAACGCAGGGTGGCCGGCCCGAACCCGCTCAGCTTCGGCCACGGCGGGTCCGGCGGTTCCTACGGTTTCGTCGACCTCGAGCACGGCATCGGGTACGCGTACGTGATGAACTACTTCGACGCCACCAAGTGCAACGCCGACCCGCGCAGTACCGCGTTGTCCGACACCGTCTATCGGGTTCTCGGAGTCGCGTAGTTCGACTTCTTTGTTCGACTTCTTTCCGGGGTCCGGCGACTTTTCAGGCACCCACCGGCCCGGCCCGGCTGGGTACTGTGGACGCCATGAACGGTGTCCTGGTCATGCTCCTCATCGCCGTCGTGGCCATGATCGCCCTGGCGATGTGGTCGTCGTCGCGCGCATCCGGCAATCGGAATGCCGTCGGCCTCGCCGACGCGAAGGCCGACGCCCGTCGGGTGATCGAACGCCTCGGCGGCCAGGTGATCAATCTGACCGGCACCGACACCGCCTCGCAGCAGGCACTGGCGGACGCCTCCGAGCGGTTCACCGCCGCTTCGTCCCAGATAGAGCAGGCGACGACGGCCAAGCAGGCCATGCTGGCCAAGGAGAGCGCTCTGGAGGGCCTCTACTACGTCCGCGCGGCCCGGTTGGCGATGAACATGGATCCGGGCCCCGAACTGGAGACGATCTCCGGCCAGAAGTCGGCCGGCGTGGTCACCGAGGACCGCCGGATCGAGTTCGAGGGCCGACAGGTCGAGGCGTCCCCGACGCCGACGCAGCGCACGCCGAACTACTTCCCGGGCGGGCGGGTTGCCGGCCGCCCGGTGCCCGCAGGCTGGTACTCCGAGCCCTGGTGGAAGCCTGCATTGGTGGCCGGGGCCTGGGGACTGGGTTCGGTGTTGTTGTTCGACGCGCTGTTCTCCGGGATGTCCGGGGTGGGCTACAGCGCGGCGGGGTTCGAGGACGGCTTCGGCACCGGCTTCGACCAGGGTTATGACGCCGGTATGGATGCCGGGTTGGATCAGGGTGTCGACGCCGGCGGTGACCCGGGCGGATGGGACGCCGGCGGCGACCCGGGCGGATGGGATGGCGGGGGCGGCGACATGGGCGGCGGGTTCGGGGATTTCGGCGGGTTCGGCGACTTCTGAGCCCTACCGGTCAGGGATGAGCGCTAACCGTTCAGATGGCCGTACCGGTCAGAACCGGCTGTCCAGACGCGCGGTGACACCGGCCTCCTGAAGGTCGAGGCGTTCGAGCATCGCGCGGACCACCTCATCGTCGATCCGGCCACCGTCGCGTTCGGTGATCAACGCCGCCCGCTGTCGGGCCAGCACATCGCGGTAAAGGGCCGCGAAGACCTCGGCGCGCAGCGTGTGCGCCTCCGGGTCGGGCATCTCATCGGCATCCTGCGAATGGCGGGCGATGATTTGGTGGATCTCGGCAACGGCCGCCGGGTCCAGACCCGCAGGCGGCTCGGCGTCGAAACGGACCAGAACCTCTTCGGCAGCGCGGCGCACCACCTCCTCGGCCTTCTGCGTTTCGGCGAGGTCGTAGGCCGCATCCTGCTCATCGGACAGTCCGAGCCGGCGGATCAGCCACGGCAGGGTGCCGCCCTGGAGCAGCAGAGTTCCCACGCTGACGACGAACGCGATGGCCTGGATCGTCGCCCGCTCCGGAAACTCCTCACCGGTCGACGTGGTGAGCGGGATTCCAGACGCCGCGGCCAACGACACCACTCCCCGCATACCGGTCCAGGACACCACCGCGTTCTCCCGCCAGCACAACCAGGGCTGACCGAGCGCGGCGGAGCGTCGCCTCAGAGCGCCCAACGCGCTGCGGGCGCGGGGCGGCGCGGGCGCTGTCAACGTCCGTTCAACGTGCCGGAACAACAGGCCGCGACCGAACATCACGAACACCCAGGCCGGGCGCATGACCAGCACCACCGCCAGCACGATCAGCGCAGCGATCCCCACCAGCACCAGCGACTCGTGCGCCTCGTGCAGATCTTCGAGAACGAAGCGCAGGTGCAGGCCGATGTAGGCGAAGACGAAGGCCTCCAACAGCACGTCGACCGAGTTCCAGACGTAGCGTTCCTGCAGTCGGGTCTGATAGCCCGCCGACAGCGTGCCGTGGCCGACGACGAAACCGGCGACGACCACCGCCAGTACGCCTGAGGCGTGCAGGTGCTCGGCGCACATGAACGCCGCGAACGGCACCAGCAGGCCCTGCACGGTTTCCAGTCCGGGGTTGTCGAGCCGTTTCCGGATCCAGAGTGTGGCGTAACCGAGGGCCGCCCCCACCAACGGCCCGATCACCGCGCTGTAGCCGAACAGCAGCACCGGGTTGGCGATGAACGCCTGGGTGCCGGCGACCTGGGCCACCGCGATGGAGAACAACGTCAGTGCGGCGGCGTCATTGACCAGGCTCTCGCCGGTGAGGATCGCCATCACCCGCTTGGGCAGACCCAGTTTGCGCCCGACCGCCACCGCGGTCACGGCGTCGGGCGGAGCCACCACCGCACCGAGGATCAGCGCGGTACCGAAGGTCAGCGGCGCCACCAACCAGGACGCCACCGCGGCCACCGCGAAAGCGGTCACCACCACCAGACCGACGCCGAGGCCGAGAATCGGGCGGATGTTGCGCAGGAACGTCGGGAACGAGAACCCCAACGCGGCCGAGTACAGCAGCGGCGGCAGCACCACCGACAGCAGAACCTCCGAGTCGATGTCGAGCCCCGGGAAACCTGGTGTGAAGGAGGCCACGATGCCGACGACGACGATCACCAGCGCAGGTTCCCGGCCGTGCCGGTCGGCGATCGCGGCTACCAGGATCGCCCCGACGACCGCGAGGATCAGCACCATCCCAGCGACTCCATGACGACCCCTATCACTACCCCCGTTATCACGACACCCCCGTTATCACGACACCCCCGTTAGCACGACATTGTGGTGCCTGCCGGCCCCGGCCGCGCGCCCGGGACCACTCAGGTCTGGCATGTCGGGCACCAGAACAGGTTGCGCGCCTCCAGTACTGCGTGGCGAACCGACGTGCCGCACAGCCGGCAGGGCTCGCCGGCCCGGCGGTAGACGTAGGTGCGGGGGCGCCGCGGCCCGTAGGCCGGGGCGCCGTGGTCATGTTCCGGGCGCACCACGATGATCCGGCCGCGGCGCACGCCGATCTTCATCAATTCGACCAGGTCGGCCCACGCGGCACTGAATTCCGCCTCCTCGACGTCCCGGCCGGCCCGGTATGGGTCGATACCGTGGCGGAACAGCAGTTCGCTGCGGTAAACGTTGCCGACTCCGGCCAGCACCGACTGGTCCATCAGGAGCGCGCCGATCGGGCGGCGCGACTTCACGATCCGGTTCCAGGCGGCGTCCGGGTCGGCGTCGGGACGGAGCGGGTCAGGACCGAGACGGCCCAGGATGGCCGACACCTGGGCTGCGTCGATCAGCGCGCAGGCGGTGGGACCGCGAAGGTCCGTTCCGTATTCGCCGCCGACCAGGCGCATCCGGACCTGCCCCCGCGGTTCGGGCATCGGCGTGCGGTGTTCGCGGAAGGTGCCGTAGAGCCCGAGATGGATGTGCACGATCGACGCGACGGTGTCGTGTGCGCCGGCACCGTGTTCCCCCGCGTAGTGATGGAACAGGTGCTTTCCCCAGGCGGTCGCCTCGATGAATACCCGGCCGTCAAGCAGCGCCGCCTCCGCGAACCGGCCCTGTGGGCTGGACACCCGCACCGGATTTCCGGCGTACCGGCGCTGGTGTAATCGGGCCAGCCGGTGCAGGGTGTGCCCCTCCGGCATGGGGTCCCGGGCCGGATCAGGCCGGGGCGCCGGGCACCGGCGGAGCGACGCGGGTGCGCTCGTAGTCGGCGAGGATGTCGATGCGGCGCTGGTGACGGGCGGCCTCCGACCAGGGCGTGCCGACGAACGTGTCGACGATGGCCAGCGCGTCGGCGAGGCTGTGCATCCGCCCGCCGATTCCGATCAGTTGGGCGTTGTTGTGCTCCCGGGCCAGCGCCGCGGTCTCGGTGCTCCAGGCCAGCGCACAGCGGGCACCGGGAACCTTGTTGGCCGCGATCTGCTCGCCGTTTCCCGATCCCCCCAGCACGATGCCCAGGCTGCCCGGGTCGGCCACGGTCCGCTCCGCCGCCGCGATGCAGAACGCCGGATAGTCGTCGTCGGCGTCGTAATCGAAAGCGCCGCAGTCGATCGGCTCGTGACCGGCGTTGCGGAGATGCTCGATGATGGCCTGCTTGAGTTCGTAGCCGGCGTGGTCGGCTCCTAGGTAAACGCGCATGGTCGACACCCTACTGAGGCCGGTCAGTCGAACTGCGGCGGTTCGGTGCGGGTGCGCTTGAGTTCCCAGAAGTGCGGATAGCCGGCCAGGGTCACCGAGGCGTCCCAGATCCGGCCGGCCTCCTCCCCGCGCGGGATCCGGGAGAGCACCGGGCCGAAGAACGCGACCCCGTCGATGTGGATGGTCGGGGTGCCGACATCGGGGCCGACGGCGTCCATCCCCGCGTGATGGCTGGCGCGCAGGGCATCGTCGAGGGAGTCGTCGCCGGCGGCCGCGGCCAGCCCGGCGGGTAGGCCGGCATCGGCCAGTGACCCCGCGATGACGTCGTCGAGGTCGTTGTTGCCGTGATTGTGGATGCGGGTGCCCATCGCGCTGTACAACGGGCCGAGCGCAGCGCCGCCGTGCGCCTGCTCCGCGGCGATGGCGACCCGCACCGGTCCCCAGGCCTTCTTCATCAGGTCCTGGTACTGCTCGGGCAGGTCGCGCCCCTCGTTGAGCACCGCCAGGCTCATCACCCGGAAATGCACGTCGATATCGCGCACCTTCTCCGCTTCCACGATCCACCGCGAGGTGATCCAGGCCCACGGGCACAGTGGGTCGAACCAAAAGTCAACGCGGGATCTGCCGGTCATGGCCTAAGGATAGGTTGGAGCGCGTGCTACCGAATCTGACCCGCAATGAGGCCATTGAACGCGCGGCTCTGGTGACCGTCGACAGCTACCGCATCGAGCTGGATCTCACCGGCCCGTCGGACACCCGGTTCCGGTCCGTGACGACGGTGCAGTTCGAGGCGCTGCCCGGTGCCGACACCCACATCGACCTGGCCGCCCACACCGTGCACAGCGCCATGCTGAACGGGCATGAGATCGACGTCTCCGGCTACGACGAATCCACCGGCGTCCCCCTGATCGGGTGCGCGCAGAACAACGTCCTGGTGGTCGAGGCCGACTGCTACTACTCCAACACCGGCGAGGGTCTGCACCGTTTCGTCGACCCTGTCGACGGCGAGGTGTACCTGTACTCGCAGTTCGAGACCGCCGACGCCAAGCGGATGTTCGCCTGTTTCGACCAGCCCGACCTGAAGGCCACCTTCGACGTCGTGGTGACCGCGCCCGCGCACTGGCAGGTCATCTCCAACGGGGCAACGATCGACGCCCGCAACGACGGTGACGTCGTCACCCATGTGTTCGCCACCACGCCGAAGATGAGCACCTATCTGGTGGCGCTGATCGCCGGGCCCTACGCGGTCTGGCGCGACACGTATCACGACGAGCACGGCGAGATCCCACTCGGCATCTTCTGCCGGGCCTCGCTGGCGGAGTACATGGACGCCGACCGCCTGTTCACCGAGACCAAGCAGGGCTTCGAGTTCTATCACGCGAACTTCGGCATCCCCTACGCGTTCGGCAAGTACGACCAGTTGTTCGTCCCGGAGTTCAACGCGGGCGCGATGGAGAACGCCGGGGCGGTGACCTTCCTCGAGGACTACGTGTTCCGCAGCAAGGTGACCCGTTATAGCTACGAACGGCGCGCCGAGACGGTTCTGCACGAGATGGCGCACATGTGGTTCGGCGACCTGGTCACCATGCGGTGGTGGGATGACCTGTGGCTCAACGAATCCTTCGCCACCTTCGCCTCGGTGCTCTGCCAGGCCGACGCCACCGAGTACGACCAGGCCTGGACCACCTTCGCCAACGTGGAGAAGTCCTGGGCCTACCGGCAGGATCAGTTGCCCTCCACCCACCCGGTGGCCGCCGACATCCCGGACCTGCACGCCGTGGAGGTGAACTTCGACGGCATCACCTACGCCAAGGGCGCCAGCGTGCTCAAGCAGTTGGTGGCCTACGTGGGTCTGGATCACTTCCTGGCCGGCCTGCGGGACTACTTCGCCGCGCACGCCTTCGGCAATGCGACCTTCGACGACCTGCTCGGTGCGCTGGAGAAGGCCTCCGGTCGCGACCTGTCCGACTGGGGCCGGCAGTGGCTGAAGACCACCGGCCTCAACACCCTGCGCCCGGACTTCGACGTCGACGCCGACGGCCGGTTCACCCGGTTCGCCATCCGGCAGGGCGGGGCCGCCCCCGGCGCGGGTGAGACCCGGGTGCACCGCCTGGCGGTCGGGGTCTACACCGACAACGGGTCGGGCCAGTTGGTGCGTGCGCACCGCGAGGAACTCGACGTCATGGGCGATGCGACGGAAGTTCCTGCGCTGCAGGGTGTTTCGCGCGGCGATCTGATTCTCGTCAATGACGACGACCTCACCTACTGTTCGATGCGACTGGACGACGACTCGTTACGGACGGCATTGACGCGGATCGCCGACATCGCCGACCCGCTGCCCCGCACTCTGGTGTGGTCGGCGGCCTGGGAGATGACCCGCGACGCCGAACTGCGGGCCCGCGACTTCGTCACCCTGGTGATGCGCGGGGTGCATGCCGAGACGGAGGTCGGTGTCGCACAGCGCCTGCTGCTACAGGCTCAGGCGGCGCTGAACTCGTACGCCGAACCCGACTGGGCGGCCGAGAGCGGCTGGCCGGCCTTCGCCGACCGTCTGGTCGAACTGGCCAGGGACGCCGAGGCCGGCTCGGATCATCAACTGGCCTTCGTCAACGCGGTGTGCACCTCGGTGCTGTCCGAACGGCATCTGGGCCTGCTCGGTGACCTCCTCGACGGCGACCCTGCTGGACACGGCCTACCCGGACTGCAGGTGGACACCGATCTGCGCTGGCGGATCGTGACAGCGTTGGCGGCGGGCGGGCGGATCGACGCCGACGGTCCGACCACCCCCTTCATCGACGCGGAGGCGAAGCGCGACCCGACCGCAGCAGGCCGGCGGCACGCCGCCGCGGCCGCCGCGGCCCGTCCGCAGGCCGAGGTGAAGGCCCACGCCTGGCGCGAGGTGATCGAGGACGACACCCTGCCCAATATCACCGCGCGGGCCATCATCGGCGGCTGGAGCCAGCCCGGGCAGCGCGACCTGCTGCTGCCGTACACCCAGCGATACTTCGACGTGGCGGCCGCGGTCTGGGACCGTCGCTCCAGCGAGGTGGCGCAGACCGTCGTGGTGGGGCTGTACCCGTCCTGGGACATCAGTGCGGCGGCGCTGGCGGCCGCCGACTGGTTCCTCGGCGGGCTGCACATACCGCCCGCCCTGCACCGACTGGTTCTGGAAGGCCGCGCCGGGGTGGAACGCGCACTCCGGGCGCGGGAGTTCGACGCGCGGTGACCTCCGCCGGGGGTGCCGTGCCGACGGTCAGCGGGCTGCTGGCGCCATTGGCCGACGTCACCGACCGCGGCCTGCACTTCGAGGACTCCTTCACGAGTTGGCACGCGCACCTGCAAACAGGTGCGGCGGTGGGTGCCGCCCTGCGCGCCCGTCTCGATCCGGCCCGACCGCCGCATGTCGGGGTGCTGATGCAGAACACCCCGATGCACTCGGCGGTGCTGGTCGCCGCCGCGCTGTCGGGCATCGTGCCGGTGGGCCTGAACCCGGTGCGCCGCGGCGCGGCCCTGGCCCGCGATATCGAGCGCGCCGACTGCCAGCTGGTGTTGTCCGAAGCGGTCTTCGAGGCGGCGGACGCCGACGCGCTGGCCGGCGTGCACCATATCGACGTCGATGCACCGTCGTGGGCTACAGAACTCGCCCACCACTCCGGATCGGAGCTCCCGGCGCCCACACCGGATCCTGCCGACTTGTTCATGCTCGTGTTCACCTCGGGCACCAGCGGCGACCCCAAAGCCGTCCGGTGCAGTCACGGCAAGGTCGCCGGCGCCGCGATGATGCTGGCGCAGCGGTTCGCCCTCGGACCGGCGGACCGCTGCTACGTGACCATGCCGATGTTCCATTCCAACGCGGTGCTGGTCGGCTGGGGCGTCGCCTTGGCCGCACAGGGCTCGCTGATCCTGCGCCGGAGGTTCTCGGCGTCGCAGTTCTTGCCCGACGTCCGCCGCTACGGCGCGACATACGCCAATTACGTCGGCAAACCGCTGTCCTACGTGATGGCCACCCCGGAGCGGGCCGACGATGCCGACAACCCGTTGCGGGTCGTCTACGGGAACGAAGGCGCCCCCAGGGATATCGTCGCGTTCGCACGCCGGTTCGCGACGGTGGTCATCGACGGATTCGGCTCCAGCGAGGGCGGCGTGGCGATCAGCCGGACTCCCGATACGCCGCCGGACGCCCTCGGCCCGCTACCCGGCGAGGTCGAGATCGTCGATGTCGACACCGGTGAGCCCTGCCCGCCCGGGGTGATCGGCGAGTTGGTCAACGTCGAAGGTCCCGGACGCTTCGAGGGGTACTACAACGATCCCGCGGCCGACGCCGAGCGGATGCGCGGCGGGCGCTACCACAGCGGAGACCTCGCGTACCGGGACGCCGACGGATGGGTACGTTTCGCCGGGCGACTGGGCGACTGGATGCGCGTCGACGGCGAGAATCTGGGCACCGCCCCCATCGAGCGGATCCTGCTGCGTCACCCGGACGTTCGGGAAGCGGCGGTCTACGGCATCCCGGCACCCGATGTCGGCGACCTGGTGATGGCGGCGATGGTACTGGCCGACGGCAGCGGTCTCGACGCGCCCGCACTGCGGATGTTCCTCGCCGAACAGCGGGACCTCGGCGCCAAGCAGTGGCCGACCTTCGTTCGGGTGGTCCGTTCGCTACCCCGCACCGAAACGTTCAAGGTTCTCAAACGCGCACTGATCGCCGAGGGGACCGACTGCGCCGGCGAGGTGTGGCGGATCGCCCCAGCAGACCCCGTTCAGCCCGGCTGAACCGGACCGCTAGGGCCGGGATACCCCCGCGGACATCACCCGGATGGCGCTGACCAGACCGTCGATCAGGTTGCCCTCCCGGAAAGCCGCGGCCGCCGCCGACACACCGAGCGGCGCGACCGACTCGATTCCGCGGCCGCACACGTCGGACCCGTACACCACCTCGATGCACCGTTGATCCGGTGAGACGGCCAGCAGCACGGCGTTGTTGGGGGTCGGAACGTCGGCCAGCAGTTCGCGGGCGCGGGCCGCGGTGTCGGCCCCCAAGTCGCCGACGTACACGGCGAACCTGGCCTTGGACTGGCGGCTGCCGTGGGTCAGCGCGTCATCGAGGACGACCAGGTCACGGGTCCCGAACGGGTACTGAGGGGGCAGTTTGTCCGGCTCGCTGGCGACGGACAAGCGGCCACTGGCCGAGACGACCCAGCCGGCAGGCAGTTCGCCCGGGGACACCCGGGCCACCGCATGGTCACCAACCGCCACTTGCGCCACCTCCCACGTTGACCGGGCCGCCGCCGTTGCCGGGGATCTTCTCGTCCACGGCGGACCACAGCACCGGTGGGCGGTTCCACTTCTCCGACATCCGATACGGGGTCGGCCGCTTCGCGGTGCGCAGATAGATCACGATGATCAGGACGAGCAGGACTACGGGCAGCCCATGGGTCAGACCGGTACTCACGCCGAGAACCGTAGCGCACCGGAGGGGGTACTCAGGCCGCGCCTTCACCCAGATAGCGCACCCAGGCCGGATCGAGTTCCTTCACCGTTGCCAGCAGCCGCCAGTGCTGCCCCTTCGGCGACGTGGGCACCAGCCTCAAAGTCCAGCCCAATTCGGCCAGCAGCCTGTCGGCCTTGCGGTGGTTGCAGGTCGAACAGGCGGCCACACAGTTCTCCCAGGCGTGCTGGCCGCCACGGCTGCGCGGAACCACATGGTCGACGGTGTCGGCCTTCGCTCCGCAGTAGGCGCACCGGAACCCGTCGCGGTGCATCAGCGCGGCGCGGGTCATCGGGACCCGGGCCCGGTAGGGCACCCGCACATAGCTGCGCAGCCGGATCACCGACGGCACCGCGACCACCCGGGTTGCGGAGTGGATGACCGGTCCCGACGGGTCATCGTGCACCACATCGGCCTTCCCGCAGAGCACCATCACCACGGCGCGCCGGATCGGCAGTGCGGTCAGCGGCTCGAAGGTGGCATTCAGCAGCAGAACCCGCCGTCGGCCCCAGATCGAATTCTCGGCCCAGATCGGGCTATCGGCAGAACGCCCGGAGTCCGGGCGGTGCAGAGCGGGGCGCGCGCCAGAGTTGCTCGGCACGTTCCGTCTGCGCTGGCCCATCGGTCCTCCGCACAACAGTGCACCACGGATCGGCGTCGATCGCACGCGAATTCCGGCGCTGTTGGCGTCGTGTTCAATAGGGGGCGTGGGTGAGGCTCCGCAGACCTTTTATGACGCGGTGGGCGGCGCGGACACGTTCCGCACCATCGTCGCGCGCTTCTACGAGCAGGTTCGTGATGACGAGATCCTGCGGCCGATGTATCCCGACGAGGACTTGACCGCCGCCGAGGACCGACTGCGAATGTTCCTTGAGCAGTACTGGGGCGGGCCGCATACCTACTCGGATCAGCGCGGGCACCCGCGGCTTCGGATGCGCCACAATCCGTTCCGGATCGGGCCGATCGAGCGCGACGCCTGGCTGCGGTGCATGCACACCGCTGTTGCCTCGATCGACTCCGCCACCCTCGACGAGGCCCACCGCCGCGAGCTACTGGCCTACCTGGAGATGGCGGCCGACGCGATGGTGAACTCCGCGTTCTGACGCGGGGCGGTGAACTCCGCGTTCTGACGCGGGGCAGTCAACCCCGGTCACGTTCGCGGTTGGACGAACAGGTCCGGCCCGCCGCGGCGGCGGAACACCGACCCATACCGGGCGTCGACCCGCAGCCAGACCGCCGTCGCGCGGACCCTGACCACATCGCCCCCGAGCTGCCCCGAACGCAGATCGCCGATGAACCCCATCGTCGTCAGCGCAAGCACGCAGCGCATCGGCACCCCCACCGTCGCACCGCCGCCGCTGACCTCCAGCACCTGCTGATCCAGCAGTGACGACGGCGGCCCGTGCGCACCGGCGTACTCGCGGGCCAGATCGGCACCCTGACGGGCCAGGTCGCCGACCACCGGCGCCGGAACGTCATCGACGTGGACGAATCCGGACTCCGGCGGCAACGCCCCCCGCCAGGCCGAGTCCATCGGGAACCCGGTCTCCACCGCGCCGTCGGCACCGCCGTCGCGCAGTCCCCTCAGCAACGCGTCGGCCGCGCAGGTCATGTCGGCGGGTTGCATCGACCCGGGCACCACTCGGACCGCGAGCACGTCGAATCCGGTGGCCGCCCAGGCGCCGAGCAGACCGTCGGCGCGGGCGCGCAACCGGATGACCGCGGCCTCGTCGAGGCGCAGCGCCCGTTCGGTGAAGGCCAGCAGGTCACCGCGGCCGGCCGGATCGACCCGCAACATCACCGCATCCAGCGCTGGAGGTACTCCCGGTGCGCCGACGAAAGCCGGACCAGTCGTTGCTCGGCGATATGGACGGCCGCGAGTTGCGTCTCGGCGATCACCGACGGCTTGGTGTCCGGGGCCGCGCCGACCGGACGGACCTCGTAGCCGATGGTGAAGTCCACTGCCCGGCACCGTTCAGTCCACATGGTCACCTGCAGCGGCGAATCGGCAAGGCGCAGTTGACCTTTGTACAAAACCTTCACCTCGTGGATCAGCAGGCCGATGGTCGCGATGTCGTCGGCGAAGGGTTCGGCGAGGAAGTCCACCCGGGCCTCTTCGAGGATGGTCACCATCGTCGCGTGGTTGATGTGCTGGTACATGTCGATGTCCGACCAGCGCACGTGCACGCCGGTGGTGAAGGTTTCAGCCATCCGTCCGGCTCCCCGCCTGCATGCCGGACGCCTCGCCGGTCGCCCGGGTCATGCTCCGGATCTGCCGCGCCGCCACGGACAGCGTGGCCAGGTCGCGGGCGTCGCTGCCGTAGATCTCGGCCAGCGTCTTGCGGGCCCGCTGCACGCGCGACGCGTTGCTGTGCTCCCACTCGGCGATCTTCTGCGGGCCGGTCTCCCCGGGTTCGCCCACCGCGAGCACGTCGAAACACAGCGCCCGCAGCGAGCCGTAGATGTCATCGCGCACCGCCAGCCGGGCCAGTGCGTGCCACCGGTCGTCTCTCGGCAGCCCGGAGACCGCGGTCAGCAGGCCGTCGGTACCCAGATAGTCCATCAGGGCGAAGTAGGTGTCGGCCACCTCCGCGGGTTCGCGATCGGTGACATCGGCAATATCGATGACGTCCAGCAGGCTGTAGTAGTAGAGCCCGGCGGAGACGGTGTACGCCAGATCCGCCGGCACGCCGTCGGAGGCGAACTCGCCGGCCTCCTTCTCGACGATCGCGCGGTCGTCGCCCCGCAGCCACTGCGACATCCGCGGCGCCAGGTCTGCCACCTTCGCGGCGAACCGGCTGATCTCCGCTCCCACCGCCAGCGGCTGGGGCCGGAAGTTCAGCAGCCAGCGCGCCGCCCGATCCAGCAGCCGCCGCAGGTCCAGCGTCATCCGGTCGGTGACGGCGGCCGGTACTCCGGCGGCGCCGGCGGCGCGGATTCGCCGCCACGTCGATTCGATACCGAAGATGGCGTCGGCCGCCGCAAACGCGCGAACTGCATCGACGGGCCCGACGCCGGCATCCTCGGTGACGCGGTAGGCGAAGGTGATGCCGCCGATGTCGACGACACTGTTGACCAGCATGGTGGCGACGATCTCCCGCCGCAGTTGGTGGTGGCGGATCTCGTCGGCGAACTCGGCGGCCAGATGCACCGGGAAGTACTGCGGCAGTCGTCCGGCGAAGACCTCCTGGTCGGGCAGTTCGCCTGCCAGGACGTCGTCCTTGAGCGTCAGTTTCACATGGGCCATCAGGGTTGCCAGTTCCGGTGAGGTCAGGCCGAGGCCGATCTCCTCGCGGCGCAAGATCTCCTTATCGGCGGGAAGCGCCTCGAGACGGCGGTTGAGCCCTCGCTGTTCCTCGAGTTGGCTGATCTGGCGGGCGTGCACATTGAGCAGTGCGGCGGAGTTCGCCCGGCTGGTACCCATCAGATCGTTCTGGTCGCTGTTGTCGGTGAGGACAAGTCGGGAGACCTCGTCGGTCATGGACGCCAACAACGCGGTCCGGTCGCCCGGATCTACCCGGCCCGACTGCACCAGCGAGTCGATCAGGATCTTGATGTTGACCTCATGGTCGGAGCAGTCCACCCCGGCGGAGTTGTCCAGGGCGTCGGTGTTGATCCGGCCCCCGCACAGGTCGAACTCGACCCGGCCCAACGCGGTGACGCCGAGGTTTCCGCCCTCCCCGATCACCTTGGCCCGCACCTGGTTCGCATTGACCCGCACGGTGTCGTTGGCGCGGTCCCCGACGGCGGCGTCGGACTCCACCTCCGCCTTCACGTACGTGCCGATACCGCCGTTGAACAGCAGATCGACCGGCGCCCGCAGGATGGCGCGGATCAGTGCGGGCGGGGTCATCTCGGCAACACCCTCGTCGAGTCCGAGCGCGCGTCGCATCGGTTCACTGATCGGAATGGACTTCTGCTGCCTGCTGAACACCCCGCCGCCGGCGCTGATCAGGGCCGGGTCATAGTCCTCCCAGCTGGACCGCGGCAGGTCGAACAGCCGCCGGCGCTCGGCGAACGAGCGGGCCGCATCCGGATCGGGATCGACGAAGATGTGCCGGTGGTCGAAGGCGGCCACCAGTCGGATGTGCTCGGAGAGCAGCATGCCGTTGCCGAACACGTCGCCGCTCATGTCACCGACGCCGACGACGGTGAAGTCCTCGGACTGGGTGTCCACCCCCATCTCCCGGAAGTGCCGGCGCACCGACTCCCAGGCGCCCTTCGCGGTGATCCCCATCGCCTTGTGGTCGTAGCCCACCGAACCGCCGGAGGCGAAGGCGTCGCCCAGCCAGAAGCCGCGCGAGGTGGCGACCTCATTGGCGATGTCGGAGAAGCTGGCGGTGCCCTTGTCGGCGGCCACCACCAGGTAGGAGTCGTCACCGTCGCGGCGCACGACCCGCGCCGGCGGCACCACCCGCCCGGTCGTCCGGTCCACGTTGTCGGTGACGTCGAGCAGGCTGCCGACGAACAGCCGGTAGCACTCGACCCCCTCGGCACGCGGATCGGCGGCGGGCTGTTTGACCACGAAACCGCCCTTGGCTCCGACCGGAACGATCACCGCGTTCTTGACCGCCTGGGCCTTGACCAGCCCGAGGACCTCGGTACGGAAGTCCTCGCGGCGGTCCGACCAGCGCAGCCCGCCGCGGGCGACATGGCCGAACCGCAGGTGCACGCCCTCCACCCGCGGTGAGTACACGAAGATCTCGAATTTCGGCCGAGGCAAGGGCAATTCATCGATCAGTTCCGGATTGAGCTTGAGCGCCACAGCATTTCGGGCCCGCGCCGATCCGGGGTCGGTGACGAAGTAGTTGGTGCGCAGCGTCGCCTCCATCATCGACGCGAACGCCCGCAGCACACGATCGGTGTCGAGGCTGGTCAGCGCGTCGATATCGGCGGCGACGGCGCGGGCCGCCGCCCGGGCGTCACGGCCGTTGACCGCGGAGTCTGGATCGAAGATCGCCTCGAACAACGCGACCAGGGCCGCGGCCGTACGCGGGTTGGCGTTCAGCACCGCCTCGACGTGATGCTGGCTGTAGGAGAATCCTGCCTGCCGCAGGTACTTGGCGTAGGCGCGCAGAATCACGACCTGGTCGGATGTCAGCCCGGCACGCAGTACGAGCTCGTTGAACCCGTCGACCTCGGCGCACCCCTGCCAGACCGCGGTGACGGCATCGGTGAACCGTTCCGCCATGGCATCCCAGCCCTGCGGGGTGGCCACCGGCATGGTCTCGTGCATCCGGATGACGAACTGATAGATCCACACGTCGAGCCCGTCCGGGCGGGTGACGGTGAACGGTCGCTCCTCCAGTACTTCCACACCCATGCTCTGCAGCACCGGCAGCAGTCGGCTCAGCGACGCCGAGTAGCCGCCGAGGTACCAGGTGAGGAAGGCCTCGCGGTCGGCGTGGCCGGGTTCGAGTTGCAGCCGCACCCCGTCGGGGGACACCGACTCGATGAACCCGATGTCGTTGATTGCCTCCTCGGGAGAGACGGCCTGCTTGAACTCCTCCGACAGCGCCTCGGCGTAGTGCTCGGCGACCACACGGTCGATGGCCCCGCCGGGCACCGACCCCAACAGCCGGTCGGCCCAGGTGCGGGCGGCCGCGGTCAGCAGTTCCTGGATGCGGATCCGGTTGGAATCGGTGGTGTCAATCGGAAGTTGTGCGCGCGAATCGGGCAGTCGGACGGTGAAATGGACGACAGCCCAAGGCGATTCGCTGACCCGTGCGGTGTAGTCGATCCCCTCGCCACCGAACTCGCGAGTGAGGATGTCCTGCATCGCGAGCCGGACCGCGGTGGTGTAGCGATCCCGCGGCAGGTAGACCAGACACGATACGAAGTGGCCGAGTTGATCCGCGCGCAGGAAGAGCAACGCACGCCGGCGCGATCCGAGTTCGATCACCTCCTGCGCCATCTCCAACAGCTGAGCTGGTTCGAGGGCGAACAGTTCGGGGCGAGGAATGGTCTGGAACACCTCGAGCAGCAGCTGCCCCGGATGGGCGGGGTCGCTCTCCGAGAGCGTCAACGCCTCCTGCACGCGCCCGGCCACCAAGGGGATCTCCAGCACGTTGGCGTTACGCGCCGCGGCGGTGAACAGGCCCACGAAGCGGTGCTCGATACCGGGTTCCCTCCCCGAGTCGCTGCGCTCCTGCCCGCCGGGTTCCCTCCCCGAGTCGCTGCGCTCCTGCCCGCCGGGATGTTCCCGCACCACCACGATGTACGGGTAGGCGCCGTACCGAAGGAAGCTGGGCATGGTGGCCTGTGCCAGCACCAACAACTCATCGGGAGCGCTCAGCTGCGGCAGCACCTCGGTGCGCAGCCTGGCCACACCCAACCGGCTGGACTCGTCGGATCGGGCCTCTCCCCCGCCGACGGTGCAGCGCAGGGTGCCGAGCAGCACGAAGTTCCCGTCCAGCAGCCAGCGCAGCACGGCGGCGACGTCGGCCCGGTCCGGACCGGGGAAACGTGCGCCGGTGTCGGCATCCATCGCATCGGCGAGGTCGCGCATCACCTGGGTGAGCGCTGCGGAATCCGCGGTGACCTGCCGCGCGTCGGCGACGACCATCGGCAGCAGGCGCACCGCCTCGGCCAGCGCCCGCCAGTTGACCGGGGGCGCCAGCTCAGCGGTGATCCAGGACTCGGGGATCGCGGACCCGCCGGTGTCGACCCCGGTCAGCAAACCGTCGGCGTCGCGCGTCACCGAGGGCGACGAATGCGTCAGCGTCAGGTAGCCGACGCCGAGGCGATGCAGCAGCACGGTGATCGAGTCCACCAGCGCGCTGGCCCGGTCAGTGACCACCACCAGGACCGGACCGGACGAATCCTCGTCAACCTCGACCAGCGTCTCGCCGGGACTTCGCCGTTGGGCCAACCGCTCCGAGACCGTCACCCGTGCGACATTAGTCCCGGGTGAGCCGACGATGGGTCACCCTGTGCGGACGCGCCGCGTCAGCACCGAGTCGCTCCACCTTGTTCTCCTCGTAGGCGCCGAAATTGCCCTCGAACCAGAACCACTTGGCCTCATTCGAGGTGTCGCCCTCCCAGGCCAGGATGTGGGTGCAGGTGCGGTCCAGGAACCAGCGGTCGTGGGAGATCACCACCGCACAACCGGGGAACTTCTCCAGCGCATTCTCCAGCGAACCCAGCGTCTCGACGTCGAGGTCGTTGGTCGGTTCGTCGAGCAGCAGCAGGTTGCCGCCCTGTTTGAGGGTCAGCGCGAGATTGAGCCGGTTGCGCTCACCGCCGGACAAGACCCCGGCCGGCTTCTGCTGGTCGGGGCCCTTGAAGCCGAACGCCGACACGTAGGCCCGCGACGGGATCTCGGTCTGGCCGACCTCGATGTAGTCCAACCCGTCGGAGACCACCTGCCAGACGTTCTTCTTGGGGTCGATACCGGAACGGCTCTGGTCGACATAGCTGAGTTTCACCGTCTCGCCGACGCGGACGGTGCCGCTGTCCGGCTTCTCCAGCCCGACGATGGTCTTGAACAAGGTCGTCTTCCCGACACCGTTGGGCCCGATCACCCCGACGATGCCGTTGCGCGGCAGGGTGAAGGACAGATCCTTGATCAGAATCCGGCCGTCGTAACCCTTGTCGAGGTGCTCGACCTCGACCACGATGCTGCCCAACCGCGGGCCGACCGGGATCTGGATCTCCTCGAAGTCGAGCTTGCGGGTCTTCTCGGCCTCGGTGGCCATCTCCTCATAGCGCTGCAGGCGGGCCTTGTTCTTCGCTTGCCGGGCTTTGGCCCCGGAGCGCACCCAGGCCAGTTCCTCCTTGAGCCGCTTCTGCAGCTTCTGGTCCTTCTTGCCGGCGACCTCGAGGCGTTCGGCCTTCTTCTCCAGGTAGGTCGAGTAATTGCCCTCGTAGGGGTAGGCGCGGCCGCGGTCGAGTTCGAGGATCCATTCGGCGACGTTGTCCAAGAAGTAGCGGTCGTGGGTGACGGCGAGAATGGCGCCCTTGTAGTCGGCGAGGTGTTGTTCGAGCCACTGCACGCTCTCGGCGTCCAGGTGGTTGGTCGGCTCGTCGAGCAGCAGCAGGTCGGGTTTGCTCAGCAGCAGCTTGCACAGCGCCACCCGGCGCCGCTCGCCGCCGGAAAGGTGGGTGACCGGCTCCTCGGGCGGCGGGCAGCGCAGCGCGTCCATCGCCTGCTCGAGCTGGGAGTCCAGATCCCAGGCGTCGGCGTGGTCGAGTTCCTCCTGCAGCCGGCCCATCTCCTCCATCAGATCGTCGGAGTAATCGGTGGCCATCAGTTCGGCGACCTCGTTGAAGCGGTCGAGTTTGACCTTGATGTCGCCGAGACCCTCCTCGACGTTCTGCCGGACGGTCTTCTCCTCGTTCAGCGGCGGCTCCTGCAAGAGGATCCCGACCGTGGCGCCAGGGGCCAGGAAGGCGTCGCCGTTGTTGGCTTGATCCAGGCCGGCCATGATGCGCAGGACGCTGGACTTGCCCGCGCCGTTCGGGCCGACGACACCGATCTTGGCTCCCGGCAGGAAGGACAGCGTCACATCGTCGAGGATGACCTTGTCGCCGTGGGCCTTGCGGACCTTGCGCATTGTGTAAATGAATTCCGCCACGGCGACCATCCTAGGTTGGCGGTCACGCCGGCCGGCCCCGGCGTGACCGCCTCCGGCCCTACGCCGAAATGGCCAGGTCGTCGGCGTCGACGTCGGTGGCCACGATCCCGGAACAATCGGCCTCCTCGGTGTGGCCTTCGGGGACTTCCCCGATGACGCCCTCAGTGGCCTCCCCGACGTCGCCGTCAGTGGCCTCCCCCGCGTCGCCCGACCCCGGCTGCCTGGGCTGCTCGATCCGGACGATCACCCGGGACAGGTCCGGGCCCACCGCGGTGGCCCGCATTTCGAGTGAGGAACGCTTTGCGCCCTCCCGATCCTCGTACTCACTGGTGTGCACGATCCCGGTGGCGATCACCGGCGCGCCCTTGTACAGCGCCGCTCCCACCCCGGTGACCAGCCGCCCCCAGCAGTTCACCGTGATGTAGAGGGTGTTACCCGGCTCCCAGGTTCCCTCGGCGGTCCGCCGCCGGGAGTTGGCGGCCACCCGGAAGCTGATCACCTCCTGACCCGCCACCAACCGCCGGCGCGGGTCGGTGATGATGCGGCCGACGACCGTCATGGATGTCTCGAACATGGTGTGGTGTCCCTTCTGAGAGCGTGTCTGACAACGTGCGGGACGCCACCGTCGGCGCCCGTGCGGGACGCCACCGTCGGCGCCCGCACCCACCAGTGGGCACGACGGCACCGACGGGATTCGTCCGCCGGCAGCGACTAAGAGCGCCGGCTGGGGATGAAGTGCGCGCTGGGGATCGAGTCAGCGCAACGATCAGTGCGCCGCCGCGGGATTGCGCCGCCGCTGGATGAGGAGAGCCATCAGCACGACCACGAGGGGCATCACACCGGCGGCCCCGGCGATGAACCCGCCGACGTGCTGATCACCGAGCAGGTCGGTGTGCCACGGCAGTAGCAGCGAGCGGTAGAACCGCTCCCCCAGAATGGTCTCCACTCCCATCAGCGTCACGCCGAGCAAGACCTGCAGGGCGATCGCGGCGAAGACCATCCCGATCTTGCCCAGCGTGGGGAGGGCCCGGGGCGGCGGATCGACACCGATCACCGCCCAGTAGAACTGGTACCCGCTGAGCAGGAAGTAAAGGTTCATCAGGATGTGCGCCGGGTGATTGCTCACCGCGACATCGAAGATCCCGCCGAAATACAGCACCCAGAAACCGCCCACGAACATCACGGTGGCCACCACGGGGTGGGCGAAGAACCGCAACCACCGGCTGTGCAACCCGGCCTGCAGCCACTCCCGCGGCCCAGGTGGATTGCCCTCGCCCGCCGCGGGCAGCGCCCGCGACGCCAGCGTTGTCGGTGCCCCGAGCACCAGCAGGAGCGGAATGAGCATCGACAGCAGCAGGTGGGCCGTCATGTGCATGCTGAACAACGTCGGCATGTACCGACCCAGACCCGATGACGTGGTGAACAGCAACAGTGCGCAGCCCAGCAGCCACGCGAAGCTCCGGCCGGGCGACCACCCGGCGCCCCGCCGGCGCAGCCGCATCACTGCCGCCAGGTACAGCACCGCCACAATGATTGCGGCCGAACCGAATAGCAGGTCGAACCGCCAGTCCAACAGAATCCGGGCCAGTGTCGGCGGACCGCCGAGGTCGTATCCGATGGCCACCTCGACGGGCGACGGGTTGGTCAGTACCGGCGGCGGGGGCGGCGTCCTGCCGAGTCCGACGGCGACGCCGAAGGCCACCCCGAATACCAGCGCCTCAGTCAGGGACAGCCGGAGCAGTGGACCGAGGGCGGCCGGGTCCGATTGCAGGGCTGTCACCGCGACACGCCGCTGCCGCCAGCCGATCAGGCCGAGCGCCCCCAGTGCGGCGATCTTCGCCGCCACCAGCCAGCCGTAGGGGGTGGTGAACAGATCGGCGGGGCGCATCCTGATAAGCGCGTTGATGATTCCCGACAGCGCCATGGCGAGGTAGCAGCACAGCGCGACGGCGGAGAACCGCCGGGCCGCCAGGCCGGCGAACTGGTGATCGCCGGACGTGCCGGTGCCGGCTTTATCGGTGCGGAGTGCGTCGGCGCGGAGGGTGTAGGCCAGCAGCGCCAGCAATCCGCCCGCCCAGAGCGCTCCGGCCACCAGGTGGATCAGCAGGCTGTTGGCGGCCAGATCGTGGGAACCACCCGCCGCGGAATGCCCGGTCAGTCCCAGCGGTATCAGGGTCATCACGGCGCCGGCCAGCAGCACCGGCGTCGGCGACCAGCGCAGCACCGGCGAGGCGGCCACCGCCACGAACAGGGCCAGCAGAGCCGTCCACCGCCAGGCGTCGGCGGTGTCCACCAGCCCGGCGATCCGCCACATCGCCACCGGGTCGAGGTGCTCGCGCAGTGGCTCTCCGGAGACATCGGAGATGGTCAGCGGCACCAGCAACGCCGCGCAGGCCGCCCAAACCAGCGCGGCACCGCGGGCCATCCGCACTGCCCGGTAGCCGGCGGCGTCGAGCACTCCGGTGGTCTGCGGCGGCACCAGGAACGCGGCGAACAGGAAGCCGCCGACCGCGACGGCGGCGGCGATCTCGCCGGCCGCCCGCACGAACGGCAGGCCGACGGTGGTCACCGGTCCGGGATCGGGAAGACCGGTGGCGGTGAGCGCGTCGGCCAACGACAGCACCGCGATTCCGGCGGCGACCAGTCCGGCGACCACGGCCACCGCCGTCAGCACCGGCCACACCGCGTTAAAGCCGTCTCGGGTGATCACCCGGGCGGCCGAAGATGTCACCGGGTCAGCCCAGGAAGCCCAGGGCGCCTAGGGCTGAGCGGCGTAATCGAAGTTGATGGTGTCCCCGTCGACCGTGGTGACGGTCACCAGGAAGTTCTGGTCGGTACCGGCGGCGGTGACCACGCACTCGACGGTGTTGCCGGCCTTGGCAACGACATCGTCGACGCACGCGACGCTGTCCGGCGGGCCGGCGGCATCGGCGGCCAATCTCTCCATCAGCATGTCCTCGACCTGCTGCTTGCTGGCCACCGGTGTCACGTCGAGGTCCATGGCCAGGCCGCTGACTGCGCTGACGGTCACGATGCGCTTGAACACAGCGCCGTTGACGTCCACCTCGCAGGTCGCACTCGCACCGACCGTTCCCGCCAGGCCCGCATCGCAGCGGACGGTGGGTGTGGATGCCAGCCCCGCCACAGCCTTCTGCAACTGCTCCTTGTTGAGCGCCGGCGCGATATCGAAGTTGACGGTGTCACCCTCCACGCTTGTCGCGGTGAGGATCGCCTCGACGCTGTTGGTGTCGCTGAACACCACATCGCAGGTGGCGGTCTTACCCACCTCGCCGGGCAGATCCTGCTTACAGGTCACCGACTGGGGGGCGTTTCCGGCTGCGGTCAGTTTGTCGGTGAGTTCCTTCTGCAGGTCCGGCCCGCTGACCGCCGGTGTGCTCTTCGTCCCCACGCTGAATGAGCCCGAACAGCCGGTCAGCCCGGCGCCGAGCAGTCCGAACGCGGCGAGGGCTGCTGCACCCGCGGTGAAGTTGGTGGTTGTCATCGCTGTCCTCCATTGGCCGGGCGCAGTCCCACCGGATCGAAAGGACCGAGGTGACGATCAGCACAGTAGCAACGCGACGTCCCTCCGACCTGGCAATCCGGCAGCCTCATCGCGCGACCGGCGCCCCTCCGGGATCGCGAAGCTGGGCCTCCCTGGCGTAGAACTGCTCGGTTGACACACTGTGCACCCGATCCATATCGGCCAGCACCTCCCGCAACTCGTGGACGAACGCCCGCCGCCGGTCCCGCAGGTCGGGCGACGGTGTCAGCAGCTTCTGATCGGCTGCCACCTGGCGGGCGGTGGCGAACAGCAGCGCGGACACCGACTCGTTACTGCGCACCAATCCCTGTGCGGCGTACTGGCTGCCCACCCCGAGCGCGCGCTGGGTCAGTTCCTTGTCGCCGACGTCGACCGGGGCATCGCACAGCACGTCAGCGACGATCTCGTAGGCCTCGAAGAACGGCCGCAGCATGGCGTTGGCCATCAACGGCCGCTTCGCGCGGAGCAGGTCCGCGACGGCCTCCGGCCCGGCATCAAGCTGGGCCTCCCAGTTGTGGTTCCACTCCAACTCTTCGGCGATGTTCTTGCGGAAGGTTGCCGAATCAGCGAAGTAGAAGTCGAACTTCAGCAGCGAGCGCAGCCGCATCGCCTGGGCCCAGAAGGCGTCGATCCGCTCGCCCTCGGCAGCCCGGGAGGCGTGCAGCAACGCCAGTTCGACGATCGAGGTTTCCAGGAACGCGTGGATGAGCGAGTTGCGGTAGAACGACGCCTCCAGTTCCTGTTCGGGGGCGATGCGCCAGACCGGCTCGCGGCCGCCGTCGACCCGGGTGACCGGATGCCCGTTGGACAGGGCGTCCACTCCGGCCCGGACCCCGTCGGCGGAGTGCAGGCGCAGCGCACTGTTGGTCATGGGCGTCTTCTTGCGCTCCAGATAGTCCAGTGAGTCCTGCAGCGTGTGGTGCAACTGCCGCAGGGTCAGAGCCCGGCCGCGGGTCGTCAGCAGGACCGTCGACACCAGGCTGGTGGCGTTGATCGGGGTTGCCCGCTGAATTCGCCAGGCGACCTCGATGGCCATCTTCTGCATGGCGAGGCGTTTGGCGGCCTCGTCCCCGGCGATCGGGCCACCCGGCTCACCGAGGTACTGCCGCATCGACACCGCCTCCGGGAAGCGGACGTAGATCTTGCCGTAGTTGCGTTCGCCCTGCGCCTTGATGAAGTTGAACAGCCATTCGGCGCCCTCGGGGATCTTCTCCCCGCCGCGGGCGTACGCGGCGTACTCGGCGGTCTCGTGCAACTGGTCGAAACTGATCGACGTCGGCTGCAGCAGGATGTCCTCGCTGCGGCCGTCCAGGTAGGCGTCCGCGACGTAGGACAGCAGACCGAGCTTGGGCGGCAACATCTTTCCGGTCCGCGACCGGGTCCCCTCGATGGACCAGCTCAGGTTGAACCGCTTGGAGACGATGTAGCCGACGAACTGACGCAGCACATATTTGTAGAGCGGGTCGTCGAGCTTGCGACGCAGGAAGATGACACCCGATCGGCGCATCAACGGGCCCATGAACCCGAAGGACAGGTTGATGCCGGCGAAGGTGTGGGCCGGGGGCAGCTTGTTCTCCTGCAACGCCACCGGGACGATGACGCCGTCGAGGTAGGAGCGATGCGACCACAGGAACACCGCGGGGTGGTCCTCCAGCCCGCGTCGCATGGCCTCAATCTGGTTCGAGTCGTAGTCAATGCGGGGATCGAAACCCCGGCTGAAGATGGTGCGACCCAGGTTCGGGATGAGGTCGACCGAGAAACGACTCCACCCCGTCGCGAGCTCGTTGAGCATCTCTTCGGCCTTCTCGGGGCTCGCGCCCGGGATGGCGTCCATACCGTTGATGAACCGGGTGGACGCCATCAACTCGTCGGTGATGAGCCGCGGAGACTTGTAGGCCGGACCAAGCAAACGCAGTTCGATGCGCTCGACCGCCAGTGCCGCCCGACGCAGCACGAATTTCGCGAAGTCCTGCGGCGTCGCGCCGACCGTGTTGTCCCGCCACTGCTGGCGCAGTTCGGACACCGTGGCCGGCTCTCCGGCCACGATGCGCGCACGGGACGGGTCCTTGCGCAGAATCGCCCGTTGCAGGGCCTGCGGCGGCCGGTAGGTGTCCCGGCCGGAGATCAATCCGGCCAGCTTCACTCGGGTCGGTAGTCCGCCCGGAACCCAGAACACCCGGACCGGGATGACGGCGCGGCCCTCGTCGGCACCGAGTTCCCCGACGAGCTGCTCGACCAGTTGCGGCGGCGGATCGTCATGCGGCAGTCGCAGCACCTCGACGCGGGTTCCCGGGTGGGCGGCGCGTTGAGTCCGCAGCCAGTCGTTGAGGAGGTCGAATTCCGCCCTGGACGACACCGATGCCAGCACCAGCGCATCGTCGGTGGTGGACAAGTCGGTCAGGTAGTCGGTGGGACTCATCGGCGGCCTTTCACTCGTGTGCTGTTCGGCTGGGCCCCAGTCGGCGTGGCTTCAGTCGGTGGTGTCTCGCCCGGCCCGGCGGTATCGACCGTCATGGCGGCAGCCTTCTTGGCCGGCGCCTTCTTGACTGCAGCCTTCTTGACTGCAGCCTTCTTGACTGCAGCCTTCTTGACTGCAGCCTTCTTGGCCGGCG
>JAUPLT010000138.1 GCA_030836785.1 Actinomycetota bacterium | reverse complement strand
AGCAGCGCTCATGGTGGAACAGCCTCCCTGGATTCGTATTTGCTGCAAGCTACTTGCTCGGTTTGGTCGTTGCGCCGTGGCGGAACTCGACGACGTCACCGTCCACCATCACATAGTCCTTGCCCTCGATGCGGACCTTTCCGGCAGACTTGGCCGCCGCCATCGAGCCGGCGGAAACCAGATCGTTGAAGGACACCACCTCGGCCTTGATGAACCCCTTCTCGAAGTCGGAGTGGATCACCCCCGCAGCCTTCGGCGCGGTATCGCCCTGGTGGATCACCCAGGCGCGGGCCTCCTTGGGCCCGGCGGTCAGATAGGTCTGCAGCTTCAGCGTGTGGAAACCCGCACGGGCGAGGGCGTCGAGTCCGCGCTCCTGCTGGCCGATGGATTCCAGCAATTCGGCGGCTGACTCGTCGTCGAGTTCCTGCAGTTCCGCCTCGATCTTCGCATCGAGGAACACCGCGTCGGCCGGGGCGACCATCTCCCGCAGTTCGGCGATCCGGGCCTCGTCACCCAGCACCGACTCGTCGGCGTTGAAGACGTACAGGAACGGCTTGATGGTCAGCAGGTTCAACTCCCGCAGCAGCGTGGTGTCGGCCTGCGCGGCGAACAGTGTCTTACCGGAGTCCAGCACCGCCTGGGCCGCGACCGCCGCATCGTGAACACCCTTGCGGTCCTTGTTGGTGCGGGCCTCTTTCTCCAGTCGCGGCAGCGCCTTCTCCAGCGTCTGCATATCGGCCAGGATCAGTTCGGTCTCGATCACCTCGATGTCCGACCGCGGATCGACCTTGCCGTCGACGTGCACGACATCGTCATCGGCGAAGACCCGGACCACCTGGCAGATGGCGTCACATTCGCGGATGTTGGCCAGGAATTTGTTGCCCAACCCGGCACCCTCGGAGGCTCCCTTCACGATTCCGGCGATATCGACGAAGGTGACCGGGGCCGGCAGGGTGCGCTCCGAGGAGAAGATCTCGGCGAGTTGCACGAGCCGCGGGTCAGGCAGTGGCACGACACCCTCGTTGGGCTCGATGGTCGCGAAAGGATAGTTGGCCGCCAGCACGTTATTGCGGGTCAGCGCGTTGAAGAGGGTGGATTTCCCGACGTTGGGCAGACCGACGATTCCGAGGCTGAGGCTCACAGCTTGCCAAGTCTAGGAGAACCACCGAAAGCGGTTCTCCAGCCGCAGCCACGCCGGGCGCGCTGGCACGATCCGCCGCAGGTGAGCCGGTACGGTCTAGGGATGCCAGCACAGCGGACGACGGCGGTCTCCGACGCCCGGCGTTCGGCGTACCCGGGGATCGCCGGGGTGCCGCCCTGGGCCGCCGTCGCGATCGCGATCGCAGGCACCCTGCTCGGTGTCGCGATCGAAGCGGGCAGTGGCCATCGCGAACTGGGCGCCTCCTTCGCGGCCTGCTATGTCCTGGGCTGTGTCGGCGCCGTTCTGGCGGTGCGCCAATCGGGAATCTTCGCGGCGGTGATCCAGCCGCCGCTGCTGCTGTTTGTGGCGGTGCCACTGGCGTACTTCCTGTTCCGCGGCGAGGAGCTCAGCGGACTCAAAGGGTTGCTGATCTCCTGCGGCTACCCGCTGATCGAGCGGTTCCCGCTGATGCTGTTCACCGCGCTGGCTGTGCTGGTGATCGGGGTGGCACGCCGGTACATCCCGTCGCAGCCGTTCGCCGAAGGCGAGCCGACCGGGGATCCGGGCGACGACGGGGCGGGGACCGGCCTGTTCGGCGGCCTGGCTGCGCGGCTGTTCAATCGCGCGGACGCCGCTGAAGAAGGTCGCCCCCGACACGGCATCGACCGCAGCGGCGCCGGGACCCGCGCATCACGTACGTCCCGCGGCCGCGGCGACTCCCGGGAGCGCCCCGCCCGTTCACACCGGGGTGAACGGATTGCGCCAGATCAGCCGCGGCGGCAGTCCGCCCGCCGACCCGTCCGCCCGTCCGCCGAAGGCCCCGGCGAACGCAGCCGCCAGCGTCCGGTGCGGGATCCGGGCCGCGGCGAATCGCCCCGGGGCGCTGGGCGCGAGGAGCGCGACGGCTATGCGCCTCGGCATGCCCGGGGGGCGGATGCTCCGCCGCTCACCGGGTACGAGCCCCGCCGGGGGTACGAACCTCGGGACTACGAACCTCGGGACTACGAACCTCGGGACTACGAACCTCGGGACTATGGACCTCGGAGCTACGAACCTCGGGGCCGGGAGCCGCGCCGGGGGTACGAACCTCGCCGCAGCGGCGATCCCCGACGGGGCCACCAGCCCGATCCCAATCCACCGCGACGCCGGCCCGAGCCGACCACCCGCCGCGGCGAGCGCGACCATCACCCGGTCTCCCGGGTGCGTTACCGGGGCAGCGAGCCGGACCGTCCGGAGTACCCGGACCATCCGCCGCGACGCGACCGCTAGCCGCGGGCCGAGCGGGCCGGACGAATCTCCCTCGGCAACGCGAAGACCAGGGTCTCGTTCGCGGTGGTCACGGTCTGCACCGTGCCGTAGCCCAACTCGCCAAGGCGGTCGATCACCCCGCGCACCAGGATCTCCGGCACCGAGGCACCCGATGTGACGCCCACGGTGGTCACCCCGTCGAGCCAGGCCGGGTCGATGTTTTCGGCGAAGTCGATGAGGTAGGCGGCGTTCGCCCCGGCGTCGCGGGCCACCTCGACCAACCGGACCGAGTTCGACGAATTTCTGGAGCCGACCACGATCACCAGTTCGCACTCCGGCGCCATGGCCTTGACGGCACCTTGCCGGTTCTGGGTGGCGTAGCAGATGTCATCGCTGGGCGGATTCTGCAGGGTCGGGAACCGCTCACGCAGCCGCGCCACGATCTCCATGGTCTCGTCGACGCTCAGTGTGGTCTGCGACAGCCACACCACCTTGTTCTCATCGCGGACG
Source organism: Actinomycetota bacterium (assembly GCA_030836785.1). Lineage (GTDB taxonomy): Bacteria > Actinomycetota > Actinomycetes > Mycobacteriales > Mycobacteriaceae > Mycobacterium. The sequence continues at coordinate 11,955 of JAUPLT010000138.1, read as the reverse complement.
GTGACCCGATCCACCGATTCAACGCCGTCCACCAACTGAACGTGGTCGGGCGCCTCGCCCGCGGTGCCGATCACCTCCTCATGGCCCTCATGGCCGATGAGCAGGATGTCGTAGTCCTCCCGCGCGAACCGCTTGGCCTCGTTGTGCACCTTGGTGACCAGCGGGCAGGTGGCGTCGATCACCTTGAGGTTCCGCGCTGCCGCCGTCTGGTGCACGGTGGGCGCGACACCGTGAGCGGAGAACACCACGGTGGCCCCCTCGGGCACCTCGTCGGTCTCGGCGACGAACACCGCCCCGCGGCGGGCCAGGGTGTCCACCACGTACTTGTTGTGCACGATCTCATGGCGCACATATACCGGCGCGCCGTGCTTCTCCAGAGCGCGCTCGACGGTTTCCACCGCGCGGTCCACCCCCGCGCAGTATCCGCGTGGCTCGGCCAGCAGCACCCGTTTGTCGGTCTGGTGCGCGGCGGAGGCGACCCAATCTCCTCCGGCACCCGGAATACCCATATCGACGGTCGGCGGCATGGTTTCAGGGTACGTTCCGCCGCCGGGACGCGGCCAGCCTAGGCTGTCCGCATGGCAACAGCACCGTACGGGGTCCGACTGCTGGTCGGTGCCGCCGTGACCGCCATCGAGGAGACCCGCAAGCTTCCGCAGACGGTCCTGATGTACCCGATCACCGTGGCGAGCACGGTCGCCCAGATCGTGATGAAGGTGCAGCAGGACCTGGCTGACCTGGCGATCAAGGGGGACGCCGCGCTGGAGAGCCTGTTCCCACCCAAGGATGAGAAGCCGGATTGGGCGACCTTCGACGAGGATCTCAGCGACCAGTCCGCTCCGCGCCCGCAGGCCGGCGCCGAGCGTCGCACCGAGGGCCGGTTCGCGCTCTATTCGGTGGCGGATCCCGGGACGGCCACAGCCGGCAAATCCGAGCCAGAAGCCCGGAAGGCCGCTGCCGGCCCGACCCACCCCCCGGTGGCTCCGCCAATAGCCGCTGAACTGGAGTACGACGGATTGACTTTGGCGCAGCTTCGGGCCCGGTTGTCGGGGTTGAGTGTCGAGGATCTGCACGCCCTGCTCGCCTACGAGGAGGCCGGAAAGGCCCGCGCCCCGTTCCAGACGCTGCTGGCCAACAGGATCACCCGCGCGACCGCGAAGTGACCAACGGGTCGGTCAGCGCCCCAGGCGCCTCCGCGGAGAACCCGTTCCCGGTTCGGGCCGTCGCCACCCGGGTGCAGAGCTGGATCGACCGGCTGGGCACGGTGTGGGTGGAGGGTCAGCTCACCGAGATCAAACTGCGCGGTGCGACCGCCTACATGGTGCTGCGCGATCCGGCCGCTGATATGTCGCTGCGGGTGAACTGCAGCAGTCAACTCGTGCGCACCGCCCCGGTTCCGCTGGCCGAGGGGGTGCAGGTGGTGGTCTGCGCCCGGCCGCAGTTCGAGCCCCGGCGCGGATCGTTCTCCCTGCGGATTCGCGAGATTCGTGCGGTCGGACTGGGTGAGCTGCTGGCCAGGATCGCCCGGTTGCGCGAACTGCTGGCCGCCGAGGGTCTGTTCGATGCGCGGCTCAAGCGTCCGCTGCCCTTCCTGCCGAACCTGGTGGGCTTGATCACCGGACGGGGCGGCGCCGCCGAGCATGACGTGACGACGGTGGCCGCGGCCCGCTGGCCCGCGGTCCGGTTCGCCATCCGCAACACCGCGGTCCAAGGCACCAACGCAGTGGCGCAGATCGTGGAGGCGTTGCGCGAACTCGACCGACACCCGGAGGTGGACGTCATCGTCATCGCCCGCGGCGGCGGCAGCGTCGAGGATCTGCTGCCCTTCTCCGACGAGACGCTGTGCCGGGAGATCGCGGCCTGCCGCACGCCGGTGGTGAGCGCGATCGGCCACGAGCCGGACAACCCGCTGTGCGACTTCGTCGCCGACCTGCGGGCCGCCACCCCGACCGACGCGGCCAAGAAAGTGGTGCCCGACACCGCCGCTGAACTGGCATTGGTCACCGATTTGCGGCAACGGTGCGCACGTGCCCTGCGCGGCTGGGTGGCCCGCGAAGAACATGCGCTCGTCGCGGTGCGCAGCCGGCCAGTTCTCGCCGAGCCGATGCGGATGGTCGGCGAGCGTGCGGCGGAGACGGCCCGCGCACATGCCTCGGCTCGCCGTGAAATCGCCCGGTTGGTCGCCGCGGAATCGGATCGGGTGACGCATCTAGCAGCCCGGCTGACCACCCTGGGGCCGGCGGCCACCCTGTCCCGCGGGTACGCGGTGGTCCAGCGGATTAACGTCGACGCCGGGGATGCCGCCGTATTGCGTTCGGCTGGGGATGCCCCGGCGGGCACGACGCTGCGGATTCGGCTTTCCGACGGTGCAGTGGGCGCCGTGAGCACCGGTGCGGAAGATGGAGTCGGACGAGGGGGCCCGGACACATGAGTTCAGTGCAGGACCAGACGAGCGGCGACACCCCGGTCGGCGACCTCGGCTACGAGGCCTGCCGCGATCAACTCGTCGAGGTGGTCCGATTACTCGAACAGGGCGGCCTGGACCTCGACGCGTCGCTGACCCTGTGGGAACGCGGCGAGGCGCTGGCCAAACGATGCGAGGAGCATCTCGCCGGCGCGCGAGCCCGCATCGAGCAGGTGATCGGCAGCGACACCGACGAGGGCGGCCGGGCCTGATCCCCGCCGCCGTGCTGGCGATGGGACAGCGCGGACCCCAGTGGGCCACACGGGTGCGGACCCTGCCCGCCACCGCCGCCGAGCTCATCGGCCGGTGGAAGCTGTCACCCCGTTGGCGAGTTTTCGGGTTCTCCAGCCGCCGACCGCTTCGATAACCTACGCCGCCCATCCGACAAATGACCGCGACCGAACCCAACCTGAGGACCAAGTCGGGACTGGGGATACGGTTCGATGAGAACTGCCGATCAGAGTCCTAGACGCACGGGGGAACAGATGACTGACGCCGTACTGGTGACCGGCGCGTTCGGCCTCGTCGGCACCGCCACGGTCAAACATCTCGCCGCACAGGGCCGCCACGTCGTAGCGACCGACCTGGACACGCCCGCCAACCGGAGGTCCGCCAGCACGCTGCCCGCCGGCGTGCGCGTTCACTGGGCCGATCTCACCGACCCGGAGCAGGTCGGGGCACTGCTCGCCGCGACGACCCCGGCGTCGGTCATCCACTTGGCGGCGGTGATCCCGCCACTGTGTTACGCCAAACCGGCCCTGGCCCGCGCGGTGAACGTCAACGCCACCGCCAATCTGGTGAACACCGCTGCCGCACAAGCACATCCACCGCGATTCATCCTGGCGTCCAGTATCGCCGTGTACGGCCCCCGCAATCCGCATCGCCTCAGCGACGTACTGACCGCCGACACGCCGGTGCGGCCCTACGACGTCTACGGCGGGCACAAGGTGGAAGCCGAAGCAGTGGTGCGGGACTCGGCGCTGGACTGGGCCATCCTGCGCCTCGGCGGTGTGCTGACCGTCGAGTTGAGTTTGGGTATCGACCCGGACATGCTCTATTTCGAGGGCCTGCTGCCCATCGACGGCCGCTTGCAGACCGTCGATGTGCGCGACGTCGCGCACGCCTTCGCCGCAGCCACCACCGTGGACGTCACCGGCCGCACCCTGCTGATCGGCGGTGATGATTCGCACCGACTGGTGCAGGGCGAGATCGCCCCGTCCACCGCCGCCGCCCTCGGCCTGGTGGGCGGGATGCCCACCGGGCGGCCGGGGAATCCCGATGACGACGACGCCTGGTTCGCGACCGACTGGATGGACTCGGCCACCGCGCAGCAACTGCTTGGACATCAACACCATTCCTGGCCGCAGATGCTGGCCGAGACCGCCGATCGGGCCGGTTGGAAGCGCTATCCGCTGCGAATGATCGCCCCGCTGGCGCGGACGTTCCTCGATCGTCGCTCGCCGTACCGCGGCCGGCCCGGCCGCTACGCAGATCCGTGGGAAGCGGTGCGCCGCAAGTGGGGCGCACCCGAAGCAGACAGGAGCGGCGCATGAGTGACCGGGCAGCGCGGGTAGCCGTCGTCGTCGGTGGGGCCTCCGGTATCGGCTGGGCCACCGCGCGGGCGCTGGCGGCCCCAGAGAGCACAGACCGATGTCGGGTCGTCATCGCCGACCGCAACACCGAACTGGCCGCCCAACGGGCCGGCGACCTCGGCGAACCGCACACCTGGGCGACGGTCGAGGTCACCGACGAGGCCAGTGTCGCGGCGTTATTCGACGGTGTCGTGGCCCGGGAGGGCGGGCTGCACGTGGTGGTCAACTGCGCCGGTTTCAGCGGTTTCGGTCTGATCACCGATCTGGACGCCGACCAGTTCCGCTCGGTCATCGACGTCTGCCTCACCGGCGCCTTCCTGGTGATCAAGCACGCCGGCCGCCACCTGCACGACGGAGGATCGGTGGTGTCGTTGACCTCGCTCAACGCCAGACAGCCGGCGATCGGGATGAGCGCCTACTGCGCGGCGAAGGCCGGTCTGTCGATGCTCACCGAGGTGGCGGCCCTGGAACTCGGGCCGCACGGGGTGCGGGTGAACGCCGTCGCACCCGGCTTTGTGCACACCCCGCTCACCGAGGGCGCGGCGGCGATCCCGGGCGTGATCGACGAGTACGTCGAGAACACCGCACTGGGGCGCGCCGGCACCCCGGAGGACGTCGCCGCGGCGGTGGTGTTCCTGTGCTCGCCGCAATCGTCCTGGCTGACCGGAGAGGTGCTCGATCTCAACGGCGGAGCACACCTCAAGCGCTACCCGAACATCCACCAGCACCTCACCAAACTGATGGAACCCAGCTGACAGGACCAGGCCGACAGGACTAGGCCGACAGGACTAGGCCGATAGCCCCAAGCTGATAGGCCCGGACCGGTCGAAGCACTAGGTTCAGTCCGGTGAAGACTGAGTTCACGCTGTCCCAGCGGCGCGCACTGGCCATCGTCACCGGCATTGCGCTGCTGTTCGGCGCCTACTTCCTGCGCCGCTACTTCATGCTGATCGTGATCGCGGCGGTCGTCGCCTTCCTCTTCTCCCCGCTCTACAACCGGCTACGGGCGAAGGTCAACGGCGGCCTGGCCACGACGATGACCGTCCTGGCAGCCCTGGCCGTCGTCGTCATCCCCATCATCGCCATCGTTTCCCTTGCGACCATTCAGATTTCGCACATGCTCATCGGCGTGGCCGCATGGGCCAAGACCGCCGACCTCAACGAACTCGGCGACAAGGCGATCGCGGCGGTCAACCACCTGCTCGAACGACTGCCGTTCCAGACTCCGACCATCACCGACGAGTCGCTGCGCGCCAACCTCGGCAAAGTGGCCCAGACCATCGGGGAGTGGCTGCTGCACACGCTGAGCGGAGCCGCCGGGGGCGCGATCGGCTTCATCACGTCGGCAATCATCTTCCTGTACGTGCTGATCTCCCTGCTGGTCAACAAGAACGAGGTGGTCGTCCTGCTGCGCCGCCTCAACCCGCTGGGCGAGGAAGTCACCGACCTCTACCTGTCCAAGACGGGTGCCATGGTGAAGGGAACAGTCAAGGGCCAGTTCATCATTGCCACCATCCAGGGCACCCTTGGCGCGGCGTCGATCTACATCGCCGGCTTCCATGACGGCTTTTTCATCTTCGCGATCTTCCTGACCGCCCTGTCGGTGATCCCGCTGGGAAGCGGAATCGTCACGATCCCGTTCGGCATCGGGATGATGTTCTTCGACAACGTCGCCGGTGGGCTCTTCGTGGTGCTGTTCCACATCATCGGCATCACCAACATCGACAATTTCCTGCGGCCGATACTGGTGCCGCGCGAGGCCCGATTGGATCCTGCGCTGATGCTGCTGTCGGTGTTCTCCGGCATCGCGATGTTCGGCTTCTTCGGGATCATCCTGGGCCCGGTGCTGATGATCCTGATCGTCACCACCATCTCGGTGTACCTGTTCGTCTACCGCGGTGTCGAGATGGCCGACCACAGCGACCCCGAGCAGTCCAAACGCCGCTTCCGCCGCAAGAAGTCCACGAACCCCGCCCCCGAACCCTCGGCCGGACCCGGACCGGAACCGCCGGCCGGGCTGGCTACACCAGCCTCTCCCTGAGGAACTCCACCACCCGCTTACGGGCCTCGTAGGCGGGATGACCCTCGACCTCCCGGACCTCGACGGTCAGCACCGAGTGGGCGGCCCGGCCGAAACCTCCCGGGTTGCCGCGGCCCGAGTCGATCTCGATGACCTCGAAGTTGTCGCCGAGCCGCTTCTTGAGCGTGGCGAACCGCTCGGCGGGCGCCATCGGGTCACCGGAGAACCGCAGGCCCAGGGCACACAGGCCCTCGTCGGCGGCGCGTTTCTCGATGACCGCCATCTCCCGTTCGGAGACGCCCGGATCTCGCTTCATCGCCGGCGTCAGGGCCAACGGCACCGACGGCTGGCTGAGCACCGGTGCCAGCACGCTGTCATCGACGGCGGCCGCGAGTGCGAAGCCACCGGAGAAGCACTGGCCGATCACGCCGACGCCCTTGCCGGGGGTAGCGGCATTCAGATCCCGGGCCAGCGCCCGCAGATAGTCGGCCACCGGGCGCTCGGTGTTGGTGGCCAGCGCGGCGAACTCCTTCGCCACACAACCACGCAACAACGTGGGCACCAGCATCGGACCGCGCGCCGGCGCCCCCACCGTCCCGTACAACGACGGGATCGCGACGGTGAATCCGTTGTCCACCAGGTGGTTTCCCAGCGCCAATACGCCCGGGTGGACGCCGGGCATCTCCGGGATGAGCACCACCCCGGGGCCGGACCCCTTGTAGTAGACGTCGTGGGTGTACCCGGCGGCGGTGAACGGTTTGGCGGTCCAGCCGGTGGTATCGGCCTCGGGGGCGGTCGTCGACATGACGGCAATCTTGCCGCAACGGCCGGAGCCCGGTCACCCCGCAGGCCGGGCTGAGACCTACTTCTCCGGAACCAGCGGCGGTTGGCTCTGCGTCGCGGCCGCCAGCGCCCGGAAGTCATCGGGCGTACCCGCGCCGGTGACCGCCAGTTGGGCGGTGCCGGCCGGGCTGTCCAGCCGGGTCGTCCAGACCGGTTCGGTGTCCTCGCCGCCCTGGTAGACGACCCACTTCACACCGCCGACATCCTCCACTCCGGTCGGGTACACGTCGCGGTGGATGGACCGCACGAGTGCGGTCTCGTCGGCGTCGCTCTGGGTCAGGCTGACGTACATCTTCGAGGGGGCCAGATAGCCGACCCGGGTGGTCACGGCCCGTTCGGTCTGCCCGGTCCGCGGGTCGGTACGACCGCTCTCGATGCTGCCGCGCCCGCCGGAGTTGGCGTTCCAGTCCGCCGGCAGCTTCGGCAGCCGGACCGGGAAATCCAGGGCATCGGCATCGGCCTGCAGTGCGGCCGCCGTGTCGTAGGTCGGGATGGTGCCGTCGGCAGGGCCCTTCGGCTGGAACGAACACATCCCCAGCACACCGGCCAGGATCACGCAGGCCACCACCAGCGGAGCCAGTGACCAGAACATATCGCGGCCGTCCTGCAGGACCCTGGGCTTGGGCGGCCGGGGGGCCGGAACAGCGACATCGGAAGGTGGTTTGCCGCCCGTCATGGCACCGAGTATCCCAGGTGTATCCCAGGTCCGGACTTCCGAGGCGGCTCTGGGACAATCTCACCCATGTCTGAGACCGATCGCCCGACTCCTCCTCGGGACTCCGTCCCGCATCGTCGTCAGGCGGAGACCGATCGCCCGACTCCTCCTCGGCGCCGAGAGGCCCCCGATCGCAACCTGGCCCTGGAACTCGTCCGGGTCACCGAGGCCGGTGCGATGGCGGCCGGCCGCTGGGTCGGACGCGGCGATAAGGAGGGCGGTGACGGCGCGGCCGTCGACGCCATGCGCCAACTGGTCAACTCGGTCTCGATGCGCGGTGTGGTGGTCATCGGCGAGGGTGAGAAGGACAACGCCCCGATGCTCTACAACGGCGAGGAGGTCGGCAACGGCGACGGCCCGGACTGCGACTTCGCCGTCGACCCGATCGACGGCACCACGCTGATGGCCAAAGGCATGCCGAACGCCATCTCGGTGCTGGCGGTGGCCGAACGCGGCGCGATGTTCGACCCATCGGCGGTGTTCTACATGAACAAGATCGCCGCCGGGCCCGACGTCGCGGACTTCATCGACATCACCTCGCCCATCGCGGCGAACATTCAGCGAATCGCCAAGGTACGCAAGGCATCGGTGTCCGATATCACCGTCTGCATTCTGGACCGGCCCCGGCACCAGAAGCTGATGGCCGAGGTCCGGGCCGCCGGCGCGCGGATCCGGTTGATCTCCGACGGCGATGTGGCCGGCGCGATCTCAGCCTGTCGGCCCGACTCGGGCACCGACCTGCTGGTCGGCATCGGCGGGACCCCGGAGGGGATCATCACCGCCGCCGCGATCCGCTGCATGGGCGGCGAGATCCAGGCCACCCTGGCGCCCAAGGACGACGAGGAACGCCAGAAGGCACTCGACCGCGGCCACGACCTGAGCCGGGTGCTGACCACCACCGACCTGGTGTCCGGCGAGAATGTCTTCTTCTGCGCCACCGGTGTGACCGACGGCGACCTGCTCAAGGGCGTGCGCTACTTCGGCGGCGGTTGCACCACCCAGTCGATCGTGATGCGCGCCAAGTCCGGCACCGTCCGGATGGTCGAGGCCTATCACCGGCTCTCCAAACTCAACGAGTACTCCGCGGTCGACTTCACCGGGGACAGCTCGGCCGCCCATCCCCTCCCCTAGACACCCGAACGCACACCTGCACGCAAACCCGAAAGGCACACATGACCTCGAACGTTTCGGCTGACGGCGAGTACCGGATCGAGCACGACACCATGGGCGAGGTCCGGGTGCCGGCCAAGGCTCTGTGGCGGGCGCAGACCCAGCGCGCGGTGGAGAACTTCCCGATCTCCTTCCGCGGCCTGGACCGCAATCAGATCCGGGCCATGGCCCTGCTCAAAGCGGCCTGCGCGCAGGTGAACAAGGACCTCGGCAAGCTGCCCGCCGAGAAGGCCGACGCCATCATCGCCGCCGCCAACGAGATCGCCGACGGCCAGCATGACGACCAGTTCCCGATCGACGTGTTCCAGACCGGTTCCGGCACCAGCTCCAACATGAACGCCAACGAGGTGATCGCCTCGATCTGCGCCCGCAACGGTGTGACGGTGCATCCGAATGACGACGTCAACATGTCGCAGTCGTCGAACGACACGTTCCCGACGTCGACCCATATCGCGGCCACCGAAGCCGCTGTGCGCCAGCTGATTCCGGCGCTCGAGGTGCTGCACGAGTCGTTGGCGAACAAGGCCCGGCAGTGGCGGACCGTCGTGAAGTCCGGCCGGACCCACCTGATGGATGCCGTCCCGGTCACCCTCGGCCAGGAGTTCGGCGGCTACGCCCGTCAGGTCGAGGCGGGCATCGAACGGGTGCGCGCGACGCTCCCCCGCCTCGGCGAGTTGGCCATCGGCGGCACGGCCGTCGGCACCGGACTGAACGCCCCCGAGGGGTTCGGCGCCAAGGTGGTCGAGGTGCTGGTGGCCCAGACCGGCCTGGCCGAGTTGACCACCGCCAAGAACTCGTTCGAAGCCCAGGCCGCCCGCGACGGCCTGGTCGAGGCCTCCGGTGCGCTGAAGACCATCGCCGCCTCGCTGACCAAGATCGCCAACGACATCCGCTGGATGGGCTCAGGTCCGCTGACCGGCCTCGGCGAACTGCACCTGCCCGATCTGCAGCCGGGTTCCTCGATCATGCCGGGCAAGGTGAACCCGGTGCTCCCCGAGGCGGTCACCCAGGTGGCTGCGCAGGTGATCGGCAACGACGCGGCCATCACCGTCGGCGGCCTGTCGGGCGCCTTCGAGCTCAACGTGTACATCCCGATGATGGCGCGCAACCTGCTGGAGTCGTTCACGTTGCTGGCCAACGTCTCCCGGTTGTTCGCCGAGCGCTGCATCGACGGCCTGGTCGCCGATGAGGACCGGCTGCGCCGACTGGCGGAGTCCTCCCCCTCGATCGTCACACCGCTGAACTCCGCGATCGGCTACGAGGAGGCCGCCGCGGTGGCCAAACAGGCCCTCAAGGAGCACAAGACGATTCGGCAGACCGTCATCGACCGCGGTCTGATCGGCGACAAGCTCTCCGAAGAGGAACTCGACCGCCGCCTCGACGTGCTGGCGATGGCGAAGGTCCGCGAGACGCCCTAGCCGCCCGCATCGAGACTGCGTACAGATCGCGCTATCGAGACATTTCGTGATCTGAGCGCAGTCTCGATGTTGCATAACTCTCGCCGGCGCACTCTCCCCTGCGCCGCTAGCGCGCTGCCGCCAACATCCGGATTCCCGGCCCCGCCGTGACGCTGTGCAGTACCAGGCTCAGCGTCACGACGACGACCACCACGGTGGCCATCACCCCGCCGCTCTGGATTTCTCCACGGTTGACCACCAGCAGACCGAGCACGACGGTGCCGATACCGCGCGGACCGAACCAGCCGATGAAGAACTGTTGTCGCACCGGCACGCCGGTACGCACCAACGCGACGAACACCGCGACGATGCGGACGGCGAACAGGGCAACGACCGCGAAGGCCACCACCCGCCAATCGGCGTGCAGCCAGCCGTCGATGACGGCGAACGCCCCGAACATCGCGAACACCAGCAGTTCCAGTAACTGCCCGGTGGCGTCGGAAACCTGGGTGGGCAGCGGATCGGCGCTTCCGCGCCGGGACACCAGCGAGAATGCCAGCCCACCGGTGAAGGCGGCCACGAAGCCGCTGGCCTCGATCCGCTCACCCACCTGGAAGCAGATGAACGCCACGGCGAGAGTGGCCAGTTGAGCCCAGGTGTCGGTCATCCAGCCCCGCTGGCGGGACCGGGCGATCACCCATCCGCCGGCCAGACCGACCGCCGCTCCGGCCACCAGCGAAAAGATCTCGGTGCTGAAGATGAACCATGCCCAGCGGCCGGCGCCCGGGTCGGATCGTTGCGAGGCCAGGCCGAGCGCGATCAGCAGTATCGCCAGGGCGAACCCGTCATAGAAGCCGCTCTCCACCGACAGCGCATGCCGGACCCGGTCGGGGATCCGCCGGTCGTCGAGCAGGGCCTCGATCAGTGCCACCTCGGTGGGGGCGACGATCGCGGCCAGGCACACCGCCTCCCACCACGGCAGCACCGGCAACAGCGCGGCCGCGGTCAGCGCACCGAGTGTTACCGACACCGGGATTCCCACCACCAGCAGGCGCAGCGCCACCGGTCCGTGCAACCGGATGCGATTGAGGCGAAGTTTGGCCGCCTGGTTGAACAGGATCACCGTGAGTGCCAACTGCGCCAGCACGGTGTAGCCATCGGTCGCCGGGCCGGCCTCCAGCAAGTGTAAGCCGAACGGCCCCAACGCCATTCCGAGCAGCATGAAGATCAGTGCGGGCGCGATGTAGCGGCGGTTGACCTGCTCGGAGAGCACGGCATAGCCCAGCACCAGGACGGCCAGGACCAGCGGGGTGATCGAGTGGTGCACGCGAACTGCTACTTGCCGCCGTTGGGGCCGCCGCTGTTGGCGCCGGGGATGTCGGTGATCGGGAAGTTGGGCATCGGCGCGGGCGACGGCGTGGCGGGCAGCGACGGGATGTCCGCCGCGGGAATGTCATGCAACAGATTGGCCGGCGGGCCGTTCTCCCGACCTCCGTAGCCGCTGCCGGGTGCGCGGGGACCGAGGAGTTCGCTGACGGTGACCAGGTGGTAGCCGTTGGCCCTGAGCACCGGCACGACCTGCTGGACCAGGTCGACGGTCGACGAGTAGGTGTCGTGGAACAGCACCACCGATCCGGGATTGATGTGGGTCAACAGCATCCATCGGGTGGCGGCGGTGTCGGAGTCGTTGATCCAGTCGAACGGAATGACGTCCCAGAGGATTCCGGCGAGGCCGTCCTTGGCTGCGACGGCGT
>JAUPLT010000137.1 GCA_030836785.1 Actinomycetota bacterium | reverse complement strand
TGCTGCTGAGGCGAGAGGAAGGGGATTCGCCGACGGTGGAGTGGACCTTTCCGACCAGCGGTGCCGGGGGTCTTCAGCCGGGAGTCAATCTGGACGACAGGGAGTCCCTCGCCGAACTATTGGGTGAGAATGCTCTGCCCTGATGTGAATGTCCTGCTGTACGCGTTCCGCAGGGACAGCGTCGATCATGCCGAGTACGCGCGCTGGTTGCAGAACGCAATGACCGGCCAGGAGCCCATCGGCATCAGCGAACTCGTGCTGTCCGGGGTTGTGCGGTTGGCGACCAATCACCGGGTGTTCCGCCAACCGAGCACGACCTCGGAGGCGTTGGATTTCTGCCAGGCCGTGCGCTCGGCGCCTGCTGCAATTCCGTTGCGGCCCAGCGGTAAGCACTGGGAGATCTTCTCCGGGCTTTGTCGTGCAGTATCGGCTACGGCCAACGATGTGCCCGACGCCTACCACGCCGCCCTCGCCCTGGAGCACGGCGCGATCTGGATCACCAACAATCGCGGATTTGCGAAATTTCCCAACCTGAAGTGGCGTCCGCCGTTCGAATAGAGCGGTGCCGGCCGGTGCCACGCGGGTAAACAGCGAATCATATTGGCCGGCAGACGATTGCATACTCCGGTATGCGCACGCTCGGTCCGAGACACGTCCCAAACTGTGCGATGATGATGCGCCGGTCGGGGAGGCCGGGGTTGAGTATTCAGGGGGAATCGGTGAAGAGTTCGGCATTCGTGGGTCGGGTCGGTGGGCTATCGGTGGCACTGGGTGTCGGGGCCGTGGCCGGTGGTTTCGGGCTGGGGATTGCGGCCGCCGACCCGGAGGAATCCCGGGCCGACACGAAACCCGCCCGTTCTGCCGCATCAGCCGAAGACCGGGGCAGGGACGTCAACCGCGCTGACAAGCCGGCCGGCCCGCAACGGACTGGCCGAACCGCCGGCGACGCGCCGGGCAAGCTGCCCGGCGCGGTGACCGGTAAGTCCGCCAACGAGGCCGCCCACCAGGCACCCGCGCCATCGGCAACACGAACCGTCACCCCGCGACGGCCGTCCCAGGGTGTGGAGGTCCGGATCCCCGCTGTGGTCGTCGTCGAGTCCGCATCCGACGACCCTGCCGGCGTCGTGACGCTGCCCGTGACAGCCGCATCGCCTGCCGTGCAGCCCATTCCGTCGACCGTGGTGCCGCAGGCGATCGCCCCGCCCGCCGCGATCTGGTCGGCGGAGTCGTCACTACCGGACCCCACCCCGACCGCCCCGGCCGGTGTGACGGTGTCGTCGGTGGTCCTGGCGGCGACGCGCCGTCAGACGGTCGGCACGTCGGCGGTGACCTACGGCACCGGATCGGCGGCGGCCACCGGCGCCGACCCGATCTCGACGCTGTTCTTCAACCAGACACCCACGGTGTTGTGGACCCAGACCGGTCAGAGTTCCCTGGGCGTGGTGAGCGGCCTGCTGTGGGCCGTCGACGCCGACAGCGAAGCCTTCAGCATCACCTACACCGACGGATACAGCGGTCAGGTCTTTCTCACCGACGACGGGAGCTACACCTACACACCGTATTCCGCGCTGTCGAGCACCGGGTTCACCGACGCGTTCACCGTGACCGTGAGCGACGCAGACAGCGGGTTCCACATCCACGGCATCAGCGGCCTGCTCAATCTGCTGACCTTCGGACTGTTGGGCGACAGCGGCCACGAGACCGCCAACGTGGTGTCGGTCGCCGTGGCACCCTATGGCCGGACGAACACCGCGCCCACCGCCACCGCGGTCGTCGGCACCAACGATCTGTTCACCGGAGTGGTCACGGGAACGGTGAGCGGTACCGATCCCGACGGCGACGCACTGAGCTATTCGGCCCCCGCGTGGACGCCGAAGGGCAGCGTCAGCATCGACACGGCCACGGGAGAGTTCACCTACACCCCGACCGCCGGCGCCCGCCAGACCGCCGCGCGCACCGGCGCCACCGCCGCGGACAAGGCCGACTCGTTCACCGTGACCGTGACTGATGGTTACGGCGGGTCGACGGCAGTGCCGATCATGGTGGCGATCAGCCCCGCACTGCCCGAACCCACGGTCGCGTTCACTAACGCATCGGTGTCACGTCCGGAGGGCGACACCGGGGTGACGGTGGTGCCGGTGACGGTGCGGCTTTCCGAGCCGACCTACCGGCCGGTGACGGTGTACTACGACGTGATCGAACAGCCGCTGCTGTCGACGGCGGCAACCCCCGGCGTGGACTTCCGTACCGAGAGTGGTTCGGTCACCATCGCGGCCGGGCAGACGGACGCCACGATCAACGTGACCGTATACGGCGACAGCGATTACGAGACCGACGAACTGATCCGGGTCGAGGTGACCGGAGCGGACGGCGCGGTGGTGGCCAGCGAACCCAGCAGTTACCGGCAGACCGTCACGGTGCGCAACGACGACGAGCCCGCGGGCGCACTGGTCCGCTTCAAGGGCTGGTCGGTGTCCCAGGCCGAGGGGGACAGCGGGACGACGACGGTTCCGGTGACCGTGCAGCTGTCTGCGGCATCCGACGTCCCCGTGACGGTGTACTACGACGTGATCGAGCAGCCGTTGCTGTCGACGGCGGGGACTCCCGGGGTGGACTTCCGTACCGAGAGCGGTTCGGTGGTCATCCCGGCCGGGCAGACCGAGGGCACCATCAAAGTTACCGTGTACGGCGACACCGCGTACGAGGCGGACGAACTGGTTCGTGTCGAACTGACCGGCGCCGACAACGGCGTGATCGCCATGTCCCCGAGCGACTACCGCCAGACCGTGACGATCCTCAACGACGATCAGCCGGCCGGGGCGCTGGTCGGCTTCACCAGTGCTTCAGTGTCCCGTGTAGAGGGCGACAGCGGGACGACGACGGTGCCGGTGACGGTACAGCTGTCGACGGTCTCCGAGAGTCCGGTCACGGTGTACTACAGCGTCGTCGAACAGCCGTTACTGTCGACGGCCGCGACTCCCTGGGTGGACTTCGTTCCGGAGAGCGGGTCGGTGACCATCGAGCCCGGCCAGACTCAGGGCACCATCAACGTCACCGTCTACGGCGACACCAGTTACGAAGCCGACGAACTCATCCGGGTGGAACTCACCGGGGTCAGTGGCGGGGTACTCAACAGCGACCCGTCGCGCTATCGCAAGACGGTCACGATCACCAACGACGACCCGGCGTCGCAGGTGGTGTGATCGTCCGGTCGCCCGGATCTGCGAATCGCGATCACTACCCTGAACGCCATGACGTCACCCTGGTCCCCGAACCGGCTCGGCAACCTCGCCGGTCAGCGAATCATCGTCACCGGGGCGACCAACGGCGTCGGTCTGGGGACGGCGGCGGCGCTGGCCGAGGCCGGCGCCCACGTGATCCTGGCGGTGCGCAATACCGAACTCGGCAGGCAACGGGCGGCCGAGATAGGTGGTTCGACGTCGGTGATCAAGCTTGACCTGGCCGACCTGGCATCGGTGCGTGCCTTCCCGGGTCTGCTCGACGGCGAGGTCGACATCCTGGTCAACAACGCCGGGGTGGTGACCCAGCACCGCACCGAGACCGTCGACGGCTTCGAGATGATGCTGGGGACCAACATGCTCGGGCCGTTCGCGCTGACCAACCTGCTGCTGGGTCGGGTGCGTTCGCGGATTATCAATGTCGGCTCTGACGCGCACCGCTCGGCGACCTGGCGGCCCGATGACATGCATCTGCGCCGTCATCGCTGGACGCCGATGGGTGCCTACTCTCGCTCGAAGCTGGCGGTGATGCTGTGGGGTCTGGAACTCGACCGCCGGCTACGGGCCGCCGGATCCCCGGTCCACGCTCAGCTCACCCATCCCGGTTGGGTGGCCTCGAACCTCTCGGCAGTCTCGGAAGCACCGCTGATGGCCCTGGCGCACAGGACAATCCAGACGGCAGCACGCCGGCTGGCCAACGACATCGACGCCGGGGCGGCGCCCACCCTGTACTGCATCAGTGAGCCGATCCCGCCGGGCAGCTATGTCGGTGTCAGCGGTAGACTCGGCCTGCGCGGCGGTCCGGTGTTGACCGGCCGATCAGTGCTGGCGTGCGATTACGCTGCCGCCGCGGAACTTGTCGCGTTCGCCGAGGCCGAGACCGGAACCACGCTGGCGGTGTAGTCGGCGGGCTGAAACGTGTCGGTGGCCTCTGCGATGCTGGTGTTATGTCCGCGACCGCCCCTGCTACCCCGATCAGGGAGGGTGTCGACCCGGGCGAACGACTGGCCGTCCTCTTCGACGAGCTTGCGGAGTTGGCCGGTCAGCGCAATGCCATCGATGGGCGCATCGTCGATATCGTCGCCGAGATAGACCGCGACGAGCTCTGGGGTGCCACCGGGGCGCGTTCGGTGGCCGCGCTGGTGGCCTGGAAGACCGGCTCGTCTCGGGCCAACGCCGCGGCGATCGCGGCGGTGGCCCACCGGGCGGAGTCGTTCCCTCGCTGCACCGAGGGTATGCGGGAGGGCCGCCTGTCGCTGGACCAGGTCGGGGTTATCGCTGCCCGTGCGGCCGACGGATCCGACGATCACTACGCGCAGTTGGCTTCGGTAGCCACCGTCAGCCAGTTGCGGACCGCCATCAGTTTGGAACCACGACCCGATCCCGACCCGCGGCCCGAGGTGGAGGCGTCGATCCGCAAGACCAGCGATGACGGGTTCGACTTCTGGCGGATCACCTTGCCGCACGCCGAATCGGCGGCATTCGAGGCCGCGCTGCAGTCCCATCGCGACGCCCTGATGGCCGAGTGGAAACGCGACCGGGAAGCCAATCCCGTTGGCCCCGGCGACAACACACCCCCGATACCCACCAGTGTCGACGCATTCCTGCGGCTGGTCGAGACGGGATGGGACCTCGAAGCCCAACGCCGCCCGCACGGCCAGCGCACCACGGTCGTGGTGCACCTCGACGTCGAGCAGCGGGTCGGCACGCTACATCTGGGTCCGTTGCTCACCGGCTCCGAGCGGCAGTATCTGACCTGTGATGCCACCTGCGAGGTGTGGTTCGAACGCGAAGGCGAAGTCATCGGCAGTGGTCGATCGACCCGCACCATCAGCCGCCGACTGCGCCGCGCCCTCGAGCACCGTCACCGGAGCTGCGCGGTCCCCGGCTGCGGGGCCACCCGTGGCCTGCACGCCCACCACATAGTCCACTGGGAAGACGGCGGGACAACCGAACTGAGCAACTTGGTGCTGCTGTGCCCTTACCACCACCGCCTGCACCACAGGGGCATCATCACCATCACCGGCCCAGCCGACCGCCTCGTCATCACCAACACCGACGGCGAGGAGCTCCACCCCGGATCTTTGGCGCGACCACCCAGTACCCCTCCGCCACCTGTGCCACCCTGTCCCGGTCCCCTCGGCGAACGCGCCGACTGGTGGTGGTACGACCCCTTCCAACCACAAGCGCCACCTACCAACAACTAGTCCGTCCACATCGGCTGCCTTGTGCGGCAACGGAATCCGCGATCTCGATCTCCCGACCATGCGAGATAGCGAACGTGACCGCACGAATTGATGAGATTCGTCGGACAGACTGGCAACGTGCCGCGGGCTGCTGAGACGCATGTGTGGACAGCCGGATTCGTCTACGCGCGGGTTGTCGGTCAGTGGATAGTGACGACCCTCAGGCCCGTTCGGAAGGATGATCCGTCAGTCGAACAGATCGGGCTGTCCGCGGTTGATGCGGGCGAACAGCGGCTGGAAGCTGAACCAGCCGGCGAAGTGGCTCCCGACCTGGGTGCTGGCGAGCTTGGCCATCTCCGGGTCGGTCAGGATCGGTGTGTCGGCGGCCTCGGCCATCAGCTGGGCGTGACAACTGCGCACCTCATCGGCACCCATTGACATGGCGCGCATGCCTGCACAGTGGGATCTACGCGCGGCCTTCACGCTGGCTGAGCATCCAGAACCCGGCGAAGACCTGCGGCAGCCCGGTCACCGATATAGCCGAACACCAGCCGCAAGCCCAGATCGCCGACGCGCAGCACACCGTTGAGGCGCAGGTCTGCGTCATAGGTGACCACCGATCCGGTTCCATCCGGCTCAACGGTGATTCGGTCGATCGATGTGAACACGGCGCTGCGGGCCACCACGAGGAGGTTGCGTGGCGCGTTGTAGTCCTCGGTCACGTACCGCAATGTCAGGTCGCCGACCAGACCAGCGACGGTGACATCGAACACGGAGTCTGGGCCGCCGCCCGAGCCCTGCACCTGGCTGACGGCCTTTACGCCGGGATCCCACTCGGCGAAGTTGCGCAAGTCGGCCAGGTAGGCAAACACCTCCTGTGGAGTCCTCGCAGTCCTCACCGTTGTCACGTAACGCGCCATGGCCACCCCTTTCGGCAACGTCCAGTGTGCGCCTTGGTGAAGCTTTCGGTTCAGGTACGTCTCTCCTGAGCGCTCGGCCTGCGCCCGGGCCGCGTCGCCGGCGAACTCGCCACCATCGCCCGGATCGTCAAGGAGGCAGGCTCAGACGACTACCTCGGTGCTGGGGTCCGACCGCGTGCTGTGCAGCGCCGGTAACCGGGGTTGGGCCATCGCCCCGGGAGCCGCACGACCTGACCCGCATGACCACCGCCGTCGAAGACTTCCGGGCGCTCTGGCCCGCAACCGAGTCACCGATCCTGGGCGATACTGGGTTGTGCTCAGAAATCCCCGCATCTGGATCTACCTGGTGGTCGGCCTGGTGGCGGCAGGCCTCATCGGTTACTCCCAGTGGCGCGACTCCGATGCTCAACGGCTGCAGCGCTGCATCGATGCCTCCATCAATCAGATGAAGCAGGACACCCCCGCGCTGGCCGGCTTCGACAATGCTCAACCCGTCTTGGTCGAGATGGCGCGCGCGAGCTGTGTCAAGCAACTCGGTATCAACCCTCCGACGAAGTAAGACAGCCGGGCTTGGAGTCGCAGGATGGTCGCCGCGCCGGGGTCGAAGTCTGGGTACACATCGGTGAACATCTCGTTCATCTGATCGAATTCGGCTGCTTTGCGGGCGGATCGGCGGAAACGTGGTGCGCTGCGGTTCGCATGATCCGATGGCTCCGCCGAGCAGTGCCGAGCTCTAGGCCTCGGTGAGTCCGGAATGGCGTTGCAGCCGCCAGACCGCCGAGGAGTCAACCGGATACGAGATCACCGTCCGGTGGACTTCTTATCGGCCCGCGCGGCTTCCTTCCTGGTGTGGACCCCGGCGATGCGCATGACCTCAGCCAATGCCTCGTCATCGAGGTCGATCTGCGTCACGGACATGAAATCCTCCGATGTCGGCAATGTACTGGGTCAACTGACAGCGCCAACATCGCTGAATTAATCGTGCGACATTAATCGTTCGACTCCACCCCGGTCGGTCGGAGACCATGGACGGGTGTGTGCGCCTTTCGATGTGGAACCCCGGGTGGGAACCCCCGGCGGATGGCGCGTTCTCGCGCCTCTGCGGATCCGTGAGTTCCGGCTGCTGATCGCGGCGGTCTCGGTGTTCATCTTCGCCGAGGGCATGTGGACCGTGGTGATGGCGTTGCAGGTCATCGCGCTCGTCGACGATCCCACCGCACTGTCCCTGGTCGCGGCCTGCCTGGCCGGGGGCATGCTGGCCTGCATTCTGATCGGCGGCATCGTGGCCGACCGGGTCTCCCAGCGCGCCATCATCATCACCGTCGAGGCCGTCAACCTCGCGGCCGTAGCAGCGGTGGCCGTCCTGGGTACGTGCGGGGCATTGCGGCTGTGGCACATGGCTGCTGCTTCGGCGATCCTCGGCGCGGGTGCCGGATTCTTCTTCCCTGCCTACAGTGCGTACCTGCCGCGGATCGTTGCACCGCAACACCTGTTGGCGGCCAACGGGATTGAAGGGATGATCCGTCCCACCCTGGGGCAGGCGATGGGGCCGGCGTGCGCCGGCGTCCTGGTCGGTGCGACTTTTCCCGCGCTGGGAAGCACCGCGGTGGCGGTGCTGTTCGCGCTCGGCCTGGTCCTGTTGGTGGCCATGCGCCCCGAGAAGGCCGCGCCTGCAGAGTATCTGGTCACCGACGCCGATCGAGCCAAGCCGCATCCGCTGGCGGATCTACGTGACGGACTGCTGTTCGTCCTGCGGAACCGGTGGCTGCTGTGGACACTGCTGTTCGCCAGCATGTGGGTTCTGCTGGCGATGGGTCCGATGGAGGTGTTGCTGCCGTTCATCGCCCGGGAGCGCTTCGTTCACGGCGGGCAGATGTACGGCTTCGCGATCGCCGCCTACGGTCTCGGCGGAGCGCTGGGAGCGCTGGCGGTCTCGACGCGACCGCTGCCTCGCCGCTACCTGACGGTCATGATGATGCTGTGGGGGATCGGTTCGCTGCCACTGGCGGTCGTCGGCGTGACGTGGTCGTTCCCGGTGATGGCGACCGCGCTGTTCGCGGTGGGCCTGGCCAGCGGTGCCGGCATGGTCATCTGGGGCACCCTGCTACAGCGCCGGGTGCCGGCGCAGATGCTCGGCCGGGTCTCCAGCCTCGACTTCTTCGTCTCGCTGTCGTTCATGCCGCTGTCGATGGCACTGGCGGGTCCGCTGTCGAAAGTCGTTGCGGTGGAGTTAATCTTCGCCGCCGCGGGATTGCTGCCCATCGTCTTGGCCGCGATCGCGCTGGTCGCTGCGCGGATGCCCCGCGATGAAATCGCGCACCCGCTGGATTGACGCAGTTACCCGAGAGGGCCTCCTATGGTGGCTCACCACAGGGTGGGGACACCGCGGCAGTCGGCGAAGGCGGGATCTCCGGTGACGATCACCAGGGACTCGATCATCGCCTGCGCCGCGAGCATACGGTCGAACGGATCGCGGTGGTTCCACTCCAGGCGCCCGGCGAGCAGGGCATGGTCCTCGTCCACCGGGAGTCTGATGACGCCAAGCCGATCGAGGTGCTTCGAATAGGCGCCCAGCAGAACGTCGGCCTGCGGCAGTTTCCCCAGTCGGTGCTTCGTGGCGATTTCGCACGCCGACACCGCGGAGACGACCAAACGCGACGAGCGGTTCTCGATGACCTCTCGCGCTGTGCGCCCGAGGCGTGCCGGGTCCGTCAGTGCCCACAGCGTGACGTGCGTATCGAGCAGATAGCTCAACCGTTGCCCTCCCAGGCTGCGAGTTCATCGTCCGGTAGGGCATCGAGAAAGTCGTCCGGCACCGAATAGGCAACGAAGCCCAAATCCCGCGACTCCCGGGGCTCCATCGGGACCAGTCGTGCCGTCGGGTGATCTCCGCGGGCGATGACGAACTCCTCACCCCGTTCCACCGCGGCCAGCAGTGCCGACAGATGCGTCTTCGCGTACTGCACTTTGACCAGCTTCATGCCTGCATCGTAGTGCGCTGACCAGGGTTGATCAACCAGGGTTGGTCAACCAACTCCGGTGCATGATCTGAATGAACTGTGGAACATGCAGTCGTCAGATCGCAATGACGGTGAGGATTTGCTCAAGCCCCCGAAAGTCGTCGGCATTGCGGGTGTAAAGCGGCAACCCCACTGCCAGCGCGGTCGCTGCAATAAGCAGATCGGCCATGCGCCGCCGGGGTTGGCGCCCGGTGGAAAGTACGGCGGCGTAGATCCGACCGAAAGCCCTCGCGCAGTCGCCGTCGAATGGGATGGGTTCCACCCATGACTCAAGGCGCTGTAAGCGGTCCTGCCGTCGTGCGCGCTCGTCGGGCTCATCGGTCGCGTGGGGTCCGGCGGACAGCTCGGCCATGGTCACGGCGCTGACGGAGGCTTCCTCGGGTAGCTGATCTTGAGCAATTGTGTCGAGGTCGATCACCACCGACGTGTCGAGTAGTCCAGCCTTCGTCTCAGCCACGCGGAGTGATGTTCTGGTCGAGGTAGCTGTCGAGGTCCGCGCGGAACTTGTCGTATTCGATATGCGGGGCGTCGCGGAACGCTTGGGCCAAAGCTGGGCCGTTCACGCTGCGGCGACGCCGCAGCGGGACTAGCTCCCCGACCGGCACGCCGTTGCGCGTGACGATGAACGACTCACCCTGATCCAGCCGACGCATGATCTCGCCACTGTTGTTGCGTAACTCCCGCTGGCTGATCTCGCTGCTCATCTGCGCGACTGTAGCACCGATGCGACACCCGCTCTGCGCGTCGAAACGGCCAGGCTGAAGGACCCTGAATGCGTTGCCCCGTTCCTGTCACCAGCGCCCGGTAACGTCCACTCCGTGCCCGACACCCCCGAGGACGACCTCGCCGCTGCGGTTCACCGACTGCTCGCCGAACGCGGCCCCAGCACCGCGAGCGATCTGATCGATGCGCTGAGCGAGGCGGGCATCGACCTGCCGCCCAACTCCGAGGACGCGCTCGCAGACCTCCTCGAGGAGGAGGATGCGCCGGTGATGTCACTGGCCGACGGACGCTGGGCCTGGTTACCGGCCCTGCTCGAGGGCCGGATCTTCACCCACCGCCTGACGCCGCAGGAGGCCGAGCACGACGCGATCGGCTGGGATCGGGACCTGTCCCCGGTCTCATTTCTGACCGAAAGCCCTGACTATCAGCGGTTTTCCGACGGATCCCCGCTCGTCGAAGCGTTCGTCGGTATGGACGACGACGTCCTCGCCCAACGCGGGGTAC
>JAUPLT010000136.1 GCA_030836785.1 Actinomycetota bacterium | reverse complement strand
TCAGACGCACGCCGTCGGCGCCGGGAGACACCACCACGACACCCGCATCGGTACTCACCAGCATCCAGTTCGCCTGCCGCGCGTAGGGCACCCCCACCTTCACACCGTTGAGGCGACCGCCGTCGAGAGTCACCGCAGGCCGGTCGGGAAGGCTGGCGCCGGGTTCGTTGAGAGCGGCGGTCAGGATTGCCCCTTTTCCGACCCCGTCGAGATAGCGGTCCTGTTGCCACTCGGTGGCCAGATCCAGTATCGGCAGCATTCCCAGACCGAGGGTGGCCAGCGCCGGCGAAACAGTGGCGTGCCGACCGACCTCGGTCAGCGCGGTACCGATCTCAGGTAGACCGACTCCATCGCCACCGAGTCGCTCGGGTAGCGCCAGAGCGGTCACGCCTCCGGAAACCATTGCCTCCCAGCTGTTCTCACGGTCCAGAACGCCGTTGACCACAGCGGCGACGGCCTGCTGCGTTGGTTCGGGGGTGAAGTCCACCAGAATCTCCTTGCGCTACCGGCTGCCGGTCATTACGTGGTCGAGCCTGTGTAGTCCACCTGCCAGTGCTTGATTCCGTTGAGCCACCCCGAGCGCAGCCGTTCCGGGGTGCCCAGCGATGAGAGGTCGGGCATGTTGTCGGCGATCGCGTTGAACATGATGTCGATCGTCATGCGGGCGAGGTTCGCCCCGATGCAGTAGTGCACCCCGGTACCGCCGAAACCAACATGCGGGTTGGGGTCGCGCAGGATATCGAACCTGTGAGGTGTGTCGAACACCTCGTCGTCGAAGTTGGCCGAGCGATAGAACATCACCACCCGCTGCCCCGCCTTGATCGGGACACCCGCCAATTCGGTATCCCGGACGGCGGTGCGCTGGAACGCGGTAACCGGCGTGGCCCACCGGACGATCTCGTCGGCGGCGGTCGGCGGGCGTTCCCGCTTGTACAGCTCCCACTGGTCGGGGTTGTCAATGAAGGCCATCATGCCGTGGGTGATCGAGTTGCGGGTCGTCTCGCTGCCGGCCACCGCCAGCATCAGGACGAAGAAGCCGAACTCGTCGTCGGTGAGTTTCTCGCCGTCGACGTCGGCGTTGATGAGTGCGGTGACGATATCGTCGCCGGGGTCGTTGGCTTTGATCGCGGCCATCTGCATGGCGTAGGCAAGAACCTCGATCGAGGAAGCGCGGGCGTCGATGTGGGCGAATTCCGGATCCTCGTTGCCGGTCATCTCGTTGGTCCAGCGAAAGAGCTTCGCCCGGTCCTCCTGCGGCACGCCGAGCAGGCCCGCGATCACCTGCAGCGGCAACTCGCAGGCCACCTGCTCAACGAAATCCCCGGAACCGTCGCCGGCGGCGGCCTTGACGATGGACAGCGCCCGCTGGGTGAGTTCCTCGCGCAGGCGCTCGATCGCGCGGGGGGTGAACCCGCGGGAGATGATCCGGCGCAGCCGATCGTGGTGCTCGCCGTCCATGTTGAGCAGGATGACCCGCTGCATGTCGATGTCTTCCCGGGCCATCTCATCGGCGAACTGCGGCAGCGCGGTGTTCGGCCCGGATTGGAAGACGTCGCTGCGGCGCGACACCTCCTTGACGTCCTTGTGCCTGGTGACGACCCAGTACCCGCCGTCGTTGAAGCCACCCTTGCCGATCTGCTGTTCGCACCACCAGATCGGGGCGATCCTGCGCAGCTCGGCGAGCTCGTCGACCGGCAGCCGGACAACATTGCGATCAGGGTCGAGGAAGTCGAACCCTGGGGGCAGGTGGGGGCCGGCGCCGGAATCGGACATGTGTGACGAACTCCTCAATATGACGTGATCTAGTGCCAGTAAAACACGGCCCTACCCTGGACAAAAGGCATCACGCCATCCTCGCTTGTCAGGGGACTGAAACGTGTTCTAGCCTGACCGACATGGGCAATCCCGTCATCGTCGAAGCCACCCGCAGCCCGATCGGGAAGCGCAACGGCTGGCTGTCCGGCCTGCATGCCACCGAACTACTGGGCGCGGTGCAGAAGGCGGTGGTGGACCGGGCCGGGGTCGACGCGGGCACCGTCGAGCAGGTGATCGGCGGGTGCGTGACGCAGTACGGCGAGCAGTCCAACAACATCACCCGGGTGGCGTGGCTGACCGCGGGACTCCCCGAGCAGGTGGGTGCCACCACCGTCGACTGCCAGTGCGGCAGTGCCCAGCAGGCCAACCATCTGATCGCCGGGCTGATCGCGACCGGGGCCATCGACGTCGGGATCGCCTGCGGTGTCGAGGCGATGAGCCGGGTCGGCCTGGGCGCCAACGCCGGGCCGGACCGATCCAGGATCCGGTCCGCGTCCTGGGATATCGACCTGCCCGATCAGTTCACCGCCGCCGAGCGGATCGCCAAGCGCCGCGGGATCACCCGCGAGGATCTCGACCATCTGGGACTGCTCTCCCAGCAGAAGGCCAGGCAGGCCTGGGACGAGCGCCGATTCGACCGGGAGATCTCCCCACTCGAGGCACCAGTCCTCGATGGGAATAAGGAACCCACCACCGAACGCCACACCGTGAGCCGCGATCAGGGCCTGCGGGACACCACCGCCGAGGGGTTGGCCGCGCTGAAGCCGGTAATCGAGGGCGGACTGCATACCGCCGGCACCTCCTCGCAGATCTCCGACGGCGCGGCCGCGGTGCTGTGGATGGACGAAGAGAAGGCCAGAGCCCTCGGCCTGAAGCCCCGCGCGCGGATCGTCGCCCAGGCTCTCGTCGGCGCCGAACCGTACTACCACCTCGACGGTCCGGTGCAGTCCACTGCGCGGGTGCTGGAGAAGGCCGGGCTGACGATGGGCGATATCGACCTGGTGGAGATCAACGAGGCATTCGCCTCGGTCGTGCTCAGTTGGGCCCAGGTGCACAACGCCGATATGGACAAGGTCAATGTCAACGGCGGCGCCATCGCGCTGGGCCATCCGGTGGGCAGCACAGGCAGTCGGCTGATCACCACAGCCCTTCACGAACTCGAACGCACCGGGCAGACCACCGCTCTGATCACCATGTGCGCCGGCGGGGCGCTGTCCACCGCCACCATCATCGAGCGGATCTGAGCTGACCAGCGACGCGGCGCGGATCGCGGCCGCACAGGCCTACATCGACGCGCTGGTCAGCCACGACGGCGACGCGGTGCCCTTCGCCCCGGACTGCACCAGGGTCGAGCAGGGTGTCAAGAACGGGTTCTCCGGAAATCATCTGCGCCGCAGTCTGAGCCGGGGACTGCAGTACCGCATCATCAGCGCCGTCACACCCCCGCACTACCTGGTCGACGGAGATCGGGTCCGAGCCCGGTTCACGGTCCTGACCAGTCTTTCGGTAGCGGGCCGTCGAGCGGCGGCGGAGGTGGATGAGACGTTCGTGATCCCCGCCTCCGACGGACTCATCCACCAGATCCGGGTTAGATTTCACCCGACCGTCGTTAGGAGCCGTGCTGATGTTAGGAGCCGTGCGATGTCCGCCAAACCGCCGCCGAAAGGCCTGAATTCCCCCCGGACCACCACCATCATCAAGTGGATGTCGCGGGTCCAGAGCTTTCTCTACAAGAAGACCGGCGGCAAGATCGGCGGCACGTTCCTGCAGGGCGCGCCGGTGGCGCTGCTGACCACGACCGGGCGGAAGACCGGTGAGCCGCGGGTGAGCCCACTGCTGTATCTGCGGGAGGGAAACCGCATCGTTCTGGTGGCGTCCAAGGGCGGCGCCGCCACCAACCCGATGTGGTACTTGAATCTCAGGGCCAATCCCGCAGTCTCCGTGCAGATCAAGGATGAGGTCCTGCACCTGACGGCCCGGGACGCCACCGAGGACGAGCGCGCCCAATACTGGCCGCGGCTAACCGACATGTACACCAGCTTCGATGACTACCAATCCTGGACCGACCGGGTGATCCCGGTGGTGATCTGCGAGCCGTAGGGTTCAGGCTCCGTACACCGGAACGGGTGGCCGCCCCTGGGCCAGCAGGCTGCGCACGACGGGCCCCAGTTCGCCGGGCTGCCAGCGCGAACCCTTGTTGACTTCGGGCCCGTGCTGCCAGCCTTCAGCCGCCCGCACGACACCGCCCTCGACCTCGAACACCCGGCCGGTCACATCGTCGGACTCGACGCTGCCCAGCCAGACCACCAATGGCGAGATGTTCTCCGGCGCCATGGCGTCGAAACCGGATTCCGGCTTGGCCATCATGTCGGCGAACACTGTCTCGGTCATCCGGGTTCGCGCCGCCGGCGCGATGGCGTTGACGGTTACCCCGTTGCGCCCCATCTCAGCGGCCGCCACCAGCGTCAAGGCGGCGATCCCCGCCTTTGCGGCGCTGTAGTTGCCCTGCCCGACGCTGCCCTGAAGGCCCGCACCCGAACTGGTGTTGATGATCCGGGCGTGCAGGTCCCCGGCGGGCACCGTGCCCGCTTTGACCAGCCCACGCCAGTAGGCGCCGGCATGCCGCATGGTGGCGAAGTGGCCTTTGAGGTGCACGGCGATGACGGCGTCGAACTCCTGCTCGCTGGTATTGGCGATCATCCGGTCCCGGACGATGCCGGCGTTGTTCACCAGCACGTCGAGGCGGCCGAACTCCCCGACAGCTGTCTGGATCAGCTCGGCGGCCTGCTCCCAGTCCGAGACGTCGGCGCCACTGGACACCGCTTCGCCTCCCGCCGAGCGGATCTCGTCGACGACGGCCGCAGCGGCGCTACCACCTCCGGCCGGGGATCCGTCCAGACCAACCCCGATGTCGTTCACCACCACCCGGGCGCCCTCGGCGGCGAAGGCCAGCGCGTGGGCGCGGCCGATGCCGCCGCCGGCACCGGTGACGATGACCACGCGGCCGTCCACCAGACCCATGACTTCTCCTTACCTGTTCTTACTGCTGGTTCGCATTCGAGGCGCTCAGGTACGGCGGCGGCTCCCCGCCGCCGTGCACTGCCAGTGTGGCCCCACTGATGTAGGAGGCGGCGTCGGAGACGAGAAATGCTGCTGCCCAACCGATGTCAGCTGGCAACGCCAGTCGGCCCATCGGGATGGTGGCCGCCACGGCAGCCTGCGACTGTTCGTCTCCGTAGAACAGTTCCGCCTGCTCGGTGCGCACCATCCCGGCCACCACGGAGTTCACCCGTACCTTCGGCGCCCACTCCACGGCCAGCGATGAGGTGAGACTGTCCACGCCGGCTTTGGCGGCACCGTAAGCCGCCGTTCCCGGCGACGCCCGGACGCCGCTGAGGCTGGAGATCGACACGATCGACCCTCCCCCGGCCTGGTTCTGCATGACCGCGTTGGCGGCCTGCGAGACGTGCAGCATGCCCAGCAGATTGAGTTCGATGATCTTCTGGTGGAACCGCGGTGAGGCATCCGCGGCAAGCGCGTACGGTGAGCCGCCCGCGTTGTTGACCACCGCGTCGAGGCGGCCGTGCCGGTCCACGATCGCCGCGATCAGAGCGGCAACCGCGTCGGGGTCGCGGACGTCGCAATGGTGGAACTCGTACGGCAGGTCGGCCACCGGTCGGCGCGCACAGGTGACGACCACAGCGCGCTGGGCGGCGAACACCTCGCTGATCCCGGCCCCGACACCACGGACGCCCCCGGTCACCAGGACGACCCGGCCGTCCAAGCCGAGACTGATCGGGCCAGGCATTGTGTTAGCGTACCAAGCAAGTGCTTGCTCAGGTTGAGGTGACCGGCCCCAGGAGTGCCATGACAATCACGTCGCGGACCGTCGAACCCGGCATCGTTGCTGTGACCGTCGACTATCCACCGGTCAACGCGATCCCGTCCCGCGGCTGGTTCGACCTGTCCGACGCGATCACCGACGCCGGCCGGGACACCACCACCCACGCGGTGATCCTGCGGGCCGAGGGACGCGGCTTCAACGCCGGTGTCGACATCAAGGAGATGCAGCGCACCTCCGGCTTCACCGCGCTCATCGACGCCAACCGGGGCTGCTTCGCCGCGTTCAAGGCGGTCTACGAATGCGCGGTCCCGGTGATCGCGGCGGTGAACGGCTTCTGTGTCGGCGGCGGGATCGGCCTGGTGGGTAACGCCGACGTGATCGTCGCCTCCGACGATGCGACGTTCGGACTGCCGGAGGTCGAGCGCGGAGCGCTGGGAGCGGCCACCCACCTGTCCCGGCTGGTACCCCAGCACATGATGCGCCGACTGTTCTTCACCGCCGCCACCGTCGATGCGGCGACGCTGCACCACTTCGGCTCCGTCCACGAGGTGGTGCCGCGAGCTGGCCTCGACGACGCCGCGCTCCGGGTCGCCCGCAGCATCGCCGAGAAGGACACCCGGGTGATCCGGGCGGCCAAGGAGGCGCTCAACTTCATCGACACCCAGCGGGTCAACGCCAGCTACCGGATGGAGCAGGGCTTCACGTTCGAACTGAACCTTTCGGGCGTCTCCGATGATCTGCGCGACGACTTCGCCGGCACGAAGAAAGTCGGTACGAAGAAGGCGGAGACCTGATGAGGGACAAGCGCACCACGCTCGCCGAGGCGGTCAGCCACATCGAGACCGGCATGACCATCGGCATCGGCGGCTGGGGGTCGCGCCGCAAGCCGATGGCGTTCGTCCGGGCGTTGCTTCGCACCGATGTCACCGACCTCACCGTGGTGTCCTACGGGGGCCCCGACGTCGGCCTGCTCTGCTCCGCGGGCAAGGTCAGCAAGGTCTACTACGGATTCGTCTCGCTGGACTCCCCGCCCTTCTATGACCCATGGTTCTCCCGTGCCCGCACCACTGGATCCATTGTGGCGCGGGAGATGGACGAGGGCATGCTGCGCTGTGGCTTACAGGCTGCGGCACAACGGCTTCCGTTCCTGCCGACGCGGGCGGGTCTCGGCAGTTCGGTGCCGGACTTCTGGGACGGCGAACTGAAGACGGTGCGCTCCCCCTACCCGTCCGGGCCGGGCGATGCCCACGAGGAACTCATCGCCATGCCCGCCCTGCGCCTCGACGCCGCGTTCGTCCACCTCAACCTCGGCGACAGACACGGCAACGCCGCCTACACCGGCATCGACCCCTACTTCGACGACCTGTTCCTGATGGCCGCCGACCGCCGCTACCTCTCGGTCGAACGGGTGGTGTCCACCGATGAGCTTGTCGCGGCCGTGCCACCCCAGGCACTCCTGGTCAACCGGATGATGGTCGATCACGTGGTCGAGGCCCCCGGCGGAGCCCATTTCACCACGGCGGCGGCGGACTACGGCCGCGACGAGAAATTCCAACGCTTCTACGCCCGGGCCGCCACCGACGTTGACGGCTGGGGTCAGTTCGTCGCCACCTACCTCTCCGGTAGCGAGGCCGACTACCAGGCGGCGGTTCGCCGCTTCACCGCCGAGCAGGAGGCGAAATCGTGATCCAGGTGAGCCGTGCCGAGGTATGCGCCGTCGCCTGCGCTGAGTTGTTCCGCGACGCCGGGGAGATCATGGTCAGCCCGATGACGACCATGGTGTCCATCGGGGCCCGGCTGGCACGACTGACGTTCGCCCCCGACATCCTGCTGACCGACGGCGAGGCGCAACTGCTGGCGGATACGCCGGCCATCGGTAAGCCCGGCGCGGTGGAGGGCTGGATGCCCTTCGGGCGGGTCTTCGAGACGCTGGCCTGGGGACGTCGGCATGTGGTCATGGGCGCCAATCAGATTGACCGGTACGGCAATCAGAACCTGTCGGCCTTCGGTCCGCTGCAGCACCCGACCCGGCAGATGTTCGGTGTCCGCGGGGCGCCCGGCAACACGATCAACCACACCACGAGCTACTGGGTAGGCAACCATTCACCGAGGGTCTTCTGCGACAGGGTGGATGTGGTGTGTGGAATCGGCTGGGACAAGGTCGATCCCGATAACCCGGCGTACCGGTTCGTCGATGTGTACCGCGTCATCACCAATCTGGGCGTCTTCGACTTCGGCGGCCCTGGCCACACCATGCGGGCGGTGTCGCTGCATCCCGGCATCACCGCACAGGATGTCCGTGCGAACACCTCGTTCGAGGTGCATAGCGTCGATGACGCTCCCGCGACCCGTCTCCCCAACGGCCCGGAGCTAGAGCTGATCCAGCGAATCGACCCGAAGTCTCTGCGGGACGGGGAAATCAAGCTGTGACACCGGGCGGGCCGCGAATCCGGACTGCGCTGACCCGGTTGGTCGGCGTCGAGCATCCGGTGGTCCAGACCGGTATGGGCTGGGTCGCCGGGGCACGGCTGGTGTCGGCGACCGCCAACGCCGGCGGACTGGGCATCCTCGCTTCGGCCACCATGACCATCGACGAACTGGCCACGGCGATCGCGAAGGTGAAGTCGGCCACCGACCGCCCCTTCGGCGTCAACATCCGAGCCGACGCCGCCGACGCGGCCGATCGGGTGGAGTTGATGATCCGCGAAGGCGTCAAAGTCGCGTCCTTCGCACTGGCGCCCAAACCGGAACTCATCGCCCGACTCAAGGATGCCGGTTCGGTGGTCGTTCCGTCGGTGGGTGCCGCCAAGCACGCCCGCAAGGTGGCGGCCTGGGGAGCCGACGCGGTGATCGTCCAGGGCGGGGAAGGCGGCGGCCACACCGGACCCGTCGCCACCACACTGCTTCTGCCGTCGGTCCTCGACGTGCTGGCGGGGACGGGAATCCCGGTGGTCGCGGCGGGTGGTTTCTTCGACGGCAGGGGCCTGGCCGCGGCACTGTCCTACGGGGCGGCCGGGGTGGCGATGGGAACTCGGTTCCTGCTGACATCGGACTCCACCGTCCCCGACGCGGTCAAACAGCGTTACCTGGAAGCGGGCCTGGACGGAACCGTCGTCTCCACCCGGGTGGACGGCATGCCCCATCGGGTATTGCGGACCGGGCTCGTGGAGAAGCTGGAAAGCGGTTCGCGCATAAGGGGTTTCAGCGCGGCCGTCCGCAATGCGGCGAAGTTCAAGAAGATGTCCGGAATGACGTGGGCATCCCTGGTGCGCGACGGCTTGGCGATGCGACACGGGAAGGACCTGACGTGGGCGCAGGTCCTCATGGCGGCCAACACCCCGATGCTGCTCAAGGCCGGGTTGGTCGACGGCAACACCGGCGCGGGCGTGCTCGCCTCCGGTCAGGTCGCCGGGATCATCGACGACCTGCCGTCCTGCGCGGAGTTGATCGAGAGCATCGTGAGCGAGGCCGTCGACCACCTTCAGTCGGCCACCGCCCTCATCGAGTGAGGCGGGCCCTGCCCCTGAGCCACAGCCGCAGCGCTACAGCCGCTCGATGATCGTCACGTTCGCCGTCCCGCCGCCCTCGCACATGGTTTGCAGGCCGTAACGACCGCCGGTGCGTTCCAGCTCGCACAACATGGTGGCGAACAACTTCGCGCCCGTCGCGCCGAGTGGGTGACCCAGCGCGATGGCGCCGCCGTTGGGGTTGACCTTCGCCGGATCGGCCCCGGTCTCCTTGAGCCAGGCCAGCACCACCGGGGCGAACGCCTCGTTGATCTCGACGACGTCGATATCGGAGATCGACAGCCCGGTTTTGTCCAGCGCGTAACGGGTCGCCGGGATGGGCCCGGTGAGCATGAGCACCGGATCGGCACCGCGACAACTGATGTGGTGGATCCGGGCCCGCGGCGTCAGTCCGTGGTCACGGACCGCCTGTTCGGACGCAAGCAGCACCGCGCTGGCTCCGTCGGAGATCTGGCTCGCGACCGCCGCGGTCATCCGGCCGCCCTCGCTGAGGGTGGGCAGTCCGGCCATCTTCTCCAGTGACGTCTGCCGCGGTGTCTCGTCGACGGCGAAGTCTCCGACGGGGACGATCTCATTGTCGAAGTGTCCGGCGCGGATCGCGGCGAACGCCCGTTCATGGCTGGACAGCGCAAACCGTTCCATGTCCTCGCGGGAGATGTCCCAGCGCTCGGCGATCATCTCCGCGCCGCGGAACTGCGAGATCTCCTGGTCGCCGTAGCGCTGCAGCCAGCCGGTGGACTCCGCGGTGGGGGTGGAGAAACCGAACTCCCTGCCGAGGATCATGGCCGAGGAGATCGGGATCCGGCTCATGTTCTGCATACCACCCGCCAGGATCAGATCCGCCGTACCGGCCATGATCGCCTGGGCGCCAAAGGAAATCGCCTGCTGACTGGATCCGCATTGCCGGTCGACGGTGACGCCGGGAACCTCCTCGGGGTAGCCGGCCGCAAGCCAGGCCAGCCTGCCGACATTGCCGGCTTGCCCGCCGATGGCGTCGACGCATCCGACAATCGCGTCCTCGACGGCGGCCGGGTCGACGTCGTTGCGGTCGAAGATGCCGCGAAACGCGTGCGCGCCGAGGTCGATCGGGTGCACGCTCGCCAGCGCACCATTGCGTTTGCCGACAGGCGTGCGCACCGCGTCGATCACATAAGCCTCAGGCATGTCGGCCTTCCTTGTCGGTGTTGTCAGTGGTTGTCAGTGTTATCAGTGCCGGCGGCGATTCCGCCGAGGACGATGGCGAGATACTGCCTGCCCACCTGTTCGGCAGTCAGCGGACCGCCAGGGTGATACCAGCGCACCGATACCCAGGTGGTGTCGCGGATGAACCGGTACACGAGGTCCACATCGATATCCGGGCGAAAGCAGCCCTGCTCGATACCGTGGTTGAGGACGTCGACCCACATCGTGCGTTGCCGGCGGTTCAACTCCTCGATGTAGGAGAAGCGTGGCTGGCCGGCGAGCCGCTTGGCCTCGTCCTGATAGATGACCACCTCGGCGTGATGGTGTTCGATCGCGTCGAAGGAGGCCATGAAAAGGCCCTTGAGGCGCTGCATCGGGTCGGACTCGGTGTCGATGATCTGCTGGTAGCGCTCGAACAGCCAGTCGAGGAATCCACGCAGTACCTCGTCAACCATCGCTTCCTTCGAGGCGAAGTGGTGGTAGAGGCTGCCGGACAGGATTCCCGCGGAGTCGGCGATGTCGCGGACCGTGGTGGCACGCAGTCCGCGCTCCGCGAACATCGTCGCCGCGAGGCCAAGCAGTTCGTCGCGACGGGTGGCGGGCGACTGGCTCATGGGTGCTGGCTCGACACCGAGATCACCTCGCCGGTGAGGTAACTGGAGTAGTCGCTGGCCAGGAAGGCGATGGTGGCCGCCACCTCCCACGGTTCGGCAGCCCGCCCGAACGCCTCGTTCTGCGAGAGTCGGTCGAGCAGTTCGGCCGAACTCGTCTTCTCCAGGAACCGGTGCCGGGCGATGCTCGGTGACACCGCGTTGATCCGCACACCGTACTCGACGGCCTCGATCGCGCTGCACCGGGTCAGCGCCATCACACCGGCTTTGGCTGCGGCGTAGTGCGATTGGGAGTGCTGGGCGCGCCAGCCCAGCACGCTGGCGTTGTTGACGATCGAACCGCCGTGGCCGGCGTCGCGGAAATAGTTCAGTGCGGCGCGGGTCGACCGCAGCACGGAGGTGAGCGTCACGTTCAGGACGCGGTCCCATTCCTCGTCGGTCATATCGACCACTGCGGTCTGCCCACCCAGTCCGGCGTTGTTGACCAGCACGTCGAGTCGGCCCAGCCGCGCGGTCGTCGAATCAACCAGGGCATCAATCTGAGCTGTCGAGGTCACATCGCACACCACACTCTCGACGCGGCCGAGTCGCAGCGCGGCCAGTTCGGCGCGGGTCTCGCCCAGTCGGCGTTCGTGGTGGTCGGAGATCATCACGTCGGCGCCCTCGAGCAGGGCGCGGCGGGCCGTCGCCGAACCGATTCCGGTTCCGGCCGCGGCGGTGACCACGACGACCTTGCCGGCCAACAGCCCGTGGCCGCCGACCTCCTCGGGCGGTGTGTTCAATACCGTCACGACCCTCGAGCCTCCCGGGGCAGGCCGAGCACCCGCTCGGCGATGATGTTGCGTTGAACCTCGTTGGACCCGCCGTAGATGGTGTCGGCGCGGGAGAACAGGAACAGCCGCTGCCACTCGTCGAATTCATCGCCGTCGAGGACCAGTCCGCCAGTGCCTTTGATCGTCATGGCCAACTCGCCCAGGTCGCGGTGCCAGTTCGCCCAGAGCAGTTTGGAGACACTGTCCTGCCCCGCCCTGATATCTCCGACCCACCCACTCGATGAGCCCGGGCTCGATGGCGACTGGTTCGAGCGCGATTCATCGTCCATGGTGGCCAGTGCGTAGGAACGCATCTTCTGCAGGCCCGCCCAGGCCCGGGTGAGGCGCTCCCGAATGCTCGGATCGTCGATCGAACCGTTCCTCCCGGCCAGCTCGACCAGCCCGGAAAGCTCACGCGTGTAACGGATCTGCTGGCCCAGCGTGGAAACGCCCCGCTCGAACTGCAGGGTGCCCATCGCCACCCGCCAGCCGTCGCCGGGGTCACCCACCACCAGATTGGCGTCGGTTCGGGCGTCGGTGAAGAACACCTCGTTGAACTCCGAGTCGCCGGTCAACTGAACGATCGGACGAATCTCGACACCCGGCTGATCCAGTGGGACAAGAAGATAGGACAGGCCGGCGTGCCGCTTGGAACCCGGCTCGGAACGGGCCAGCACGAAGCACCACTGCGCCCAGTGCGCGAGTGACGTCCATACCTTCTGGCCGTTGATGATCCAGTCGCCCGATTCGGGATCGCCACACAGGGCAGCCGAGGTCGCCACGTTGGCGAGATCACTCCCTGCCCCGGGTTCGGAGTAGCCCTGGCACCACAGTTCGGTGACCTCGCGGATAGCCGGCAGAAACCGCTGCTGCTGCGCAGGCGTTCCGAATGCGATCAGCGTTGGGCCGACGAGTTCCTCACCGAGGTGATTGACCTTGTCCGGGGCGTCGGCGCGGGCGTACTCCTCGTAGAACGCCACCCGGTGTGCCACCGAGAGTCCGCGGCCGCCGTGCTCGACGGGCCAGCCCAGGCAGGTGAGTCCGGCCGCGGCCAGGTGCCGGTTCCAGGCCAGCCGTTCGGGAAAGGCCTCATGCTCGCGACCCGGCCCACCCAGACCCTTCAGTGCGGCGAACTCGCCGACGAGATTCTCGGCCAGCCAGTCCCGGACTTCCGCCCGGAACGCCTCGACCGTGATCACCCCCGTAGGCTAACCTACCAAGCACTTGCTTTGTTGACTCCGCTCGCTGATTCGCCGTGCACAGCACGGCGTTCGGATCGGGCATCGTGCACAGGGAGCAGCGATGACGTCGCGCGTCCGACTCACCACCCCGGCGGTGCTCGACCGGATGGCCCTCGACCTCGCCGACCATCCCGCACTGATCACCCCCGACCGCTGCCTCACTTTCGCCGATCTGCGCGACGAGGTGCGCCGGGCGGCCGCGGCGATCGCCGGGGCAGGAGTGGGCGTCGGCGACCGGGTCGCGATCTGGTCGCCCAACACCTGGCACTGGGTCGTCGCGTGTCTGGCCACTCATTACGCCGGCGCCGTGCTGGTGCCACTGAATACCCGCTACACCGCCGAAGAGGCCACCGACATCCTGGCCCGCACCCAGACACCACTGCTATTCGGGTCGGGGAGATTCCTCGGTGCCGATCGCGTCGGCGAACTCGACCGCCAGGCACTGCCGGCCCTGCGGCATATCGTGCGGATACCGGTCGACGCCGCCGACGGCACCTGGGAGGAGTTCCTGGCCGGCCCGCAGATTCCGCCTTCCGAGATCGACGGACGCGCGGCGGCGGTGCGCCCGGACGACGTCGCCGACATCCTGTTCACCTCCGGCACCACCGGTCGTAGCAAAGGTGTGCTGTGCGCCCACCGGCAATCGCTGTCGGCGTCCGCGTCCTGGGCCGAGTGCGGTCAGCTCAGCAGCGCCGACCGCTATCTCTGCATCAACCCGTTCTTCCACAATTTCGGCTACAAGGCCGGAATCCTCGCCTGCCTGCAGACCGGTGCCACGCTCATACCTCAGCTCACCTTCGACCCGGAGCAGTCGATGCGCCTGGTGGAGCAGCACCGGATCACCGTGCTGCCGGGCCCGCCGACGATCTACCAGGCGCTGCTGGATCACCCGTCCCGCAAGAACTTTGACCTCAGCTCGCTTCGGTTCGCGGTGACCGGCGCGGCTACCGTGCCGGTGGTCCTGATCGAACGCATGCAGCGCGACCTCGACTTCGACATCGTCCTGACCGCCTACGGGCTCACCGAGGCCAGCGGGTTCGGCACCATGTGCCGGCCCGACGACGACCCGGCCACGGTGGCCGCCACGTGTGGTCGACCGATCGCCGATTTCGAATTGCGCATCGACTCCCCCGAGGGCGCTGACACCGGCGGGGCAATCGGGGAGGTGCTGTTGCGGGGACCCAACGTGATGCTGGGGTATCTCGACGACCCGGTCGCCACCACCGCTGCCATCGACCCCGACGGGTGGCTGCACACCGGCGATATCGGCACCGTCGACGACGCCGGCAACCTCCGAATCACCGACCGGCTCAAGGACATGTACATCTGCGGCGGGTTCAACGTCTATCCCGCCGAGGTGGAGCAGGTGCTGGCCCGTCTGCTCGGGGTGACCGACGTCGCGGTGATCGGAGTTCCCGACGAACGGCTGGGTGAAGTGGGCCGCGCCTTCGTGGTGGCCCGTCCGGAGGCTGATCTCGACGAGACCGCCGTCATCTCCCACACCCGAAAGCACCTCGCCAACTTCAAGGTTCCGCGATCCGTGGTGTTCGTGACCGGACTGCCCCGCAATGCCGGCGGAAAGGTCGTCAAACCCGCCTTGCGAGAGATGACCCCGTGAATCTGGACTACGACGAGGCGACCTGCGCCTTCCGCGACGAGGTGCGCGCCTTCCTTGCTGCCAACAGGCAGTACATCCCGACCCGGTCCTACGACACCGCCGAGGGGTTCGAGCAGCACCGGCAGTGGGATCAGGTGCTTTTCGACGCCCGTCTGTCGGTGGTCGCCTGGCCGGATAAGTACGGCGGCCGGGACGCGACCCTGCTGCAGTGGATTGTGTTCGAGGAGGAGTACTTCCGCGCCGGCGCCCCCGGGCGGGCCAGCGCCAACGGGACATCGATGCTGGCCCCCACCTTGTTCGCACACGGCACTGAGGAGCAACGCGCCCGCATCCTGCCGAGAATGGCATCCGGAGAGGAGATCTGGGCCCAAGCGTGGTCGGAACCGGAAGCCGGCAGCGACCTCGCGTCGCTGCGCTCGACGGCCACCCGCACCGACGGCGGGTGGCTGCTCAACGGCCAGAAGATCTGGAGCAGCCGCGCACCGTTCGGGGACCGGGCTTTCGGATTGTTCCGCTCCGACCCGGCCGCCCAGCGGCACCGCGGCCTCACGTATCTGATGTTCGACCTCGACGCCGACGGGGTGACGGTGCGTCCGATCACCCAGCTCGGCGGGGAGACGGGTTTCGGGGAGATTTTCTGCGACAACGTATTCGTCCCCGATGACGACGTCATCGGCAAGCCCGGCGAGGGCTGGCGGGCGGCGATGAGCACCGCCAGCAATGAACGTGGCATGTCGCTGCGCAGCCCGGCCCGGTTCGTCGCACCGGCCGAACGGCTGGTGCGATTGTGGCGGGAGGCGGGTTCCGATCCCGCCATCGCCGACCGGGTGGCCGACATCTGGATCAAGGCACAGGCCTACCGGTTGCATACCTTCGGAACGGTCAGCCGCCTGGCGGAGGGTGGCGAACTGGGGGCGGAATCCTCGGTGACCAAGGTGTTCTGGTCGGAGCTCGATGTCGTCCTGCACCAGACCGCGTGCGATATTCGCGGAGCCGAGGCCGAACTGACGAGTCCGTGGACCGACGGCCTGCTGTTCGCGCTCGGCGGCCCGATCTACGCCGGCACCAACGAGGTGCAGCGAAACATCATCGCGGAGCGACTGCTGGGCCTGCCGAGGGAAGGCAGATCGTGAAGTTCAGCTTGTCCGCCGAACAACGGGACTTCGCCGCCAGCATCGACGCGGCGATGGGAGTAGCGGACGTGCCCGCCGCGAATCGGGCTTGGGCACAAGGGGATGCCGGGCGCGGTCGCGCTATCTGGTCGATGTTGGGCGATCTCGGGGTCACCGCACTGGCGGTGTCGGAGCGGTTCGGCGGGGTGGGTGCGCACCCGGTCGACCTCGCGCTGGCCTGCGAGCGCTTGGGCCGCTGGTGTGTGCCCGGTCCGGTGACCGAGTCCATTGCGGTGGCGCCGATCCTGCTTGCGCAGGACGACCGATCCGCAGCGCTCGCCTCCGGGAACCTGATCGCCACGGTGGCGCTGCCGCCGACGGTGCCGAGAGCCGTCGGCGCCGAGTTCGCGGGCCTGGTGCTGGTGGCCGCTGACGGTGTGGTCAGCGACGCCTCGACCGGTATCAGGCATGCCTCGGTGGATCCGACCCGCCGACTCTTCGAGGTCGCCGCGCAGGGCGGCCCCCGTCAGGCTGACGTCGGCCTGGCATTCGACTTCGGTGTGCTCGCCACGGCCGCGCAACTGATCGGCGCGGGGCAGGCGCTGCTGGACATGGCTGTCGAATACGCCGGGCAACGCAGCCAGTTCGGCCGGCCGATCGGCAGCTACCAGGCGATCAAGCACACCCTGGCCGACGTGCACATCGCGCTCGAGTTGGCTCGGCCGCTGGTCTACGGGGCGGCCCTGGCGCTGGCCGATCGCTCTCCGGAGGCGCCACGAGACGTCAGTGCCGCCAAGGCCGCCGCCTCCGACGCCGGATTACTCGCGGCACGCGCATCGCTGCAAACCCACGGGGCGATCGGCTACACCGCTGAGCACGACCTGTCGCAGTGGCTGTTGCGCGTGCAGGCGCTGCATTCGGCCTGGGGTGATCCGACGACGCATCGGCGCCGGGTGCTGGCCGCGCTGGCGGCGGCGGACTCGTCATCGGAGGGTGAATCGTGACTGAAGAGCGTGAGATGTTGCGGCGGACCGTCGCCGCCCTGGTCGATCGGCATGCACCGCCCGACGCGGTCCGCCGGGCGATGTCATCGGACCGCGGTTACGACGAGTCACTGTGGGCCTTGCTCTGCGAGCAGGTGGGTGCGACGGCGCTGGTGGTTCCCGAGGAGTTCGGTGGAGCCGGCGGCGAACTGGCCGACGCGGCAGTGGTGTTCGAAGAACTGGGCCGTGCGCTCGTGCCCACCCCGCTGCTCGGCACCACCCTGACGGAAATGGCGCTGCTGGCCGCGGACGCGCCCGATGCCGCCGCGCTGGAGCGGTTGGCCGGCGGACGCGTGGTCGGCGCCCTGGTGTTCGACCCCGACCACGTCGTGCACGGTGACGTCGCCGACATCGTCGTCGCAGTCCGGCAGGGTCGGATCGAGCGATGGACACAGGTCGTCGCAGAACCGCTCACGCCGCTGGATCCCACCCGGCGACTGGCTCGGCTGCGCCCCGGCCGCACCGAGGTGATCGGCTCCGATCCCGGCCTTGCCGCCACTGCCGCGATGTTGATGGCCGCCGAGCAGGTCGGTGCGGCGGCGCGCTGCCTGCAACTCACTGTCGACTACACCAAGCAGCGGGTGCAGTTCGGCCGGCCCATCGGCAGCTTCCAGGCCCTCAAGCACCGGATGGCCGATCTCTATGTCTGCGTTCAGTCCGCCCGGGCGGTGCTGGCCGAGGCGATCGCCGATCCTGGCGCGACGACTGCCGCATTGGCCCGACTTGCCGCCACCGAGACGTTCTGCGCCGTGGCCGGCGAGGCGATCCAGATGCACGGCGGGATCGCCATCACCTGGGAGCACGACATCCAGCTGTACTTCAAGCGGGCCCATACCAGCGCCCAATTGCTGGACCCGCCTGCTCAGGTGCTGCGCCGACTGGAAAATCAGGTGCTGTAGCGGTGTTCGCGGGAACGCTAGCCTCACAGCGGTGAACGATCACGTCGCATTGCGGGCCGGGATTCCGCCGTTCTACGTCATGGATGTCTGGCTGGCAGCCGCGGAGCGTCAGCGCACTCACGGCGACCTGGTCAACCTGTCGGCGGGCCAGCCCGGAGCCGGGGCGCCCGCGCCGGTCCGGGTGGCCGCGGCGGCGGCCTTGGCCCGCGACAATCTCGGTTACACCGTCGCGCTGGGGATTCCGGAGTTGCGGTCCCGGATCGCCGGGGCATACTCCGACCGCTACGGGATCGATGTCGGTATCGACGATGTCGTGCTCACCACCGGTTCCTCCGGCGGCTTCCTGCTGGCGTTCCTGTCCTGTTTCGATGCCGGCGACCGGGTCGCGAGATCGGAAGAGCGTCGGGGAGGG
>JAUPLT010000135.1 GCA_030836785.1 Actinomycetota bacterium | reverse complement strand
GCAGCCGCACCCAGCAGGACCCCGGACAGGGCCTCGGACACCTCCGCGGCATCCTGTGCGGCGCGGTCGAGTTCGTCGACCGCGGCGGCGACATCACCGTCCTGCAGCATCGTGCTGGCCACCGTCGAACGCACGACGGCGGCCAGTTCTCCGGTCGCGTCACCGACCGCGGGCGCATCGTCAATGCGACCCAGGGAGTAGAGCACCACGTCGACCAGCACGCCGAATTCGCCGAGCGCGGAGCGCAGTTCGGCGGCTTCCTCGGCAGCATAGGAGTCGGGGTCCATGACGAAACGGTTGTAGCGCGTGATCGGGTCGGCAGCGGCCAACTGCGCCAGGGCCGCGTCACGCTCGCCGTCGAGCGCATATTCGTGGGCGCGCATGGCGGCCGGCCATTCGGGCAACCGGCCGGCCAGCAGGTCCCTGCGGGCATCCTCGGTCTCGGTGGACGCCGGGATCAACATGTAGCCCAACGGCAGCGGGAAGGCGCCCAGCGGCTGGGGCCGGACCGCCAGAGCCGTCGGATCCAACAGGTCGGTCACGAAACTTCCTCTCATCGAGACGCTGTCATCCGCTGCCAGACCCAACTCCGAGGCCGCCGCCAACGGCCCCTGATCAGGTCGGCGGTCCGTCCGGACGTAGAGCGGTCGGGGTGTTCATTCTCAACGGGATTCGCAGCACCCGGTGCTCATCGTCCCAGAATGCCGCACGAACGCCGACCGGGAAATCATCGCCGAGTATCTCCCGCACCAGGACCGCACGGTCCCCGTTCGGGTTGCGCTGCTTGAGCAACAGTCCACCGCTGCTGGGGCCGCGTAGCGGGAATATCCACAGTTCATCCCCGCGGGGCACGGCCGCTACCGCGTCGGACGGGAAGCGTCCGGCCGCGAGCGCGGCATCCATTCGCAGGTAGCCCTCGGCACTGATCTCCACGCCGACCGAATCTGCGGCGGGCGGCCGCAGCGGCGCGAGGAAGTCCCGTTCTATCAGACCGATGACCTGCTCCATGGCCGCGGCGACCGGCGCGGACAGTTCGGCGCCCAACTCGACGGCGGCAGCCTCGATGAGGAACACCGTGATGTCGGTCGGGCAGGCCGCACCCAGTGCCCAGCGGGCGAACGGTATGGCGTGGTCCCACCGGAAGGAGTGGGTGTGCAGCCCCTGCAACGGTGGCAGGTCGGACAGTTCTTGCCCCGGAACCCGGTAGATCGTGCCGGGGATTGCGCCGGGGTCGTCCCGGGTAAGACAGGCGTCGACGATGACCACCCGGCGGGCTCCACGCATCTGGAAACCGACGTCCATCCCGGCGGTCCCGCCGTCGACCAGTCTGGCGCCGTCGGGGACGCCCCGGTCCCACAGGTGACGGACCAGCACCGGACCCACTCCGTCGTCACCGCGCAGCAGATTTCCGCAGCCGATCACCAGAACATCGCACCCGGGCGGCTCGAGATCATCCGGCGCGATGTCGATCTCCGAACGTTCGGTCACACCATGCCGTTGATGACGAACTTCGAAAGCTCCCTGCCGGTCTTGCCGTCATAGGCGTGCACCGTGCACACCAGGCAGGAGTCGAAGCTGCGGGCGACGTGGCCCAGTTCCACCGGGTCCTCCGGGTCGACGATCGGAGAACCGACGAAGGCCGTCTCCATCGGACCCAACACGTCGGCGCTGTCACGAGGACCGATATTCCACGCCGTCGGCGTGACGACCTGATAGTTCTTGATCTTGCTGTCCTCGATGACGATCCAGTCCGAGAGCGAACCGCGGGCCGCCTCGGTGGAGCCGAAACCTCTGCCCTCCGCATACTCGGTGGGCTTGCTGTAGAAGCTCTCCTTGAGGTTGATCTGATCAAGCCAGCCCCGTACCCACTTGTAGTACTTCGGCGCCTCGTGCAGCCGGGCCAGCTGACGGACCATCACGCTGGGCCCGATCGTGTTGTAGATATCGAGGAACAGCGGATCGGCGTCCTGGTGCGGTGCGGCGTTCGGGGCGGCGGCGGCCATTCGCCGGGCGAGGGGGCCGGTCTCCAACGGGATCGCACCGAGATCGCCGACCTCGTAGCGCGGCGACTTCGCCCAGCTGTACTTGCCCTGGGCCTTGGCCTTCTCCGGGTCGATCGGAATGGTCTCGCCCTCGAACGGATGCAGCGGACGGCTCCCCTGGTAGAACGAGTGGCTCACGTCCTCCCGCACGTTGGCTTGATCGAACTCGAACCATTGGCCGTCGGCGAATACCCCGCCGCGTCCGATCAGCGCCTTGTTCCGGCCGTCGATGGTCGGATTGCGGTAGAGCGACGGATCGAAGTACGTGCCGGTGGAGATGTAGTTCCCGACCCCCTTGCCGTACTTGTCCAACCCGACGTCGAGGGAATAGCGGATGAGGAAGCCGATGTCGCTGTTGTAGTGGGATTCGCTCTCGTCCATCCAGGCCAGCACGTCCGACCAGGTCTTGTTCTCCAACCAGCGATCGACGCTGCCGCCGAGCAGGTCGGACTCCAGCCAGTTGTCCTTCCAGTTCTCCAGAATCGCGATCGAACGGGTGACGTCCGACAGCGTCGGCGCCCCCATCACGCCGCCCGGCACCATGAAACTGGAGTGCGGCCACTGACCGCCGAAGATGGCGTAGACCTCGACCGGCTTCTGGGACAGCACCACACCTTTCTGGTAGCTGGTGCCGACGTAGGGCGCGTACCGCCGGACGGCCTCGTCGTACATGGGTGAACCGGCGTAGTTCTTGTTGGTGAAGTCGATGGCGAACAGGGCGTAGTAGTAACGCGGGATGGACTGCAGGGTCTCGCAGCCCTGGGCGATGTTGCGCACCAGAGTCGCGTTGTCCGGCATGGTGGTGCGCCACGCGGTGTCCAGGGCGTACGCGGACTTGTACAGGTGGCTGCCACCGCAGATGCCGCAGATGCGCGGGGTCACGATGAGGCCGGCCTGCGGGTCCTTCCCGCGCAGGATGATCTCGAAGCCGCGGAACATGGCAGCCTCGGTCCACGCCGAGGAGACCACCCCGTCCTCGATGGTGACCCGGACGTCGAGGTCACCCTCGACGCGTCCGAGTGGGCTGACATGTAGGTCGAGAGACGTCATGACGTGATCCTCCGGAAGTCGGCGTGGTGGTGGAGCGTCGCGGTCAGACGACGAACATGTCCTCTTTGGACCAGTCGGGGGCGGCCAGTCGCGCAGCGGCGGCGGCAGCCATATAGGACAGCTTCTTGGTGCCAGTCCCGGTCTCCTTGGGGATCACCCCGGCCACCTTCTGCGTCTTGAACAGCGTCCCGGGGGCGAGGTCGAAGTGCGGGAACTCCGGTTCGGTGCAGCCGTAGCACGGTTGCCCGGCGCGCGTCTTCGACGATTGACGGTTCCACAGAATCCGGTTGCACGGCGAGTGCGTCATCGGCCCGCGGCAGCCGAACTCGTAGAACAGGCAGCCGGTGCGGGTGCCTTCCCCGAAGGACATCGTGGACTGTTTGTATTCGTAGAACTGCACCCGGGTGCAGCCGGTCTGGGTGAAGGTCTTGAAGAACGTCTCCGGGCGCTGCAATTCATCGAGGGCGATGTCGCTGGTTCGGCCAGTGGCGAGCGCGACGAGGATCTGGGTGATCCAGTCCGGGTGCGCCGGGCAGCCCGGAATGTTGATGACCGGCAGGCCGGCCTTGGACGTGAAGTTCGGGCCGAGGAACCCGCCCTTGTTGCGCTTGTGGAACTGCAGCCCGGTCGACGATGACGGATTGGGCTCCATGGCGGGGATTCCGCCCCAACAGGCGCAATCGCCGATGGCCACGACGATTCCGGCCTGGGCAGCCAGATCAGTCACCCAGTCCTTCATCGGGCGATCGGCGAACATATCCATTCGTCCGGTCCCGTTCGGAGCCTCGATGACGCTGCCCTCGAACACGAAAACGTCCAGCGGACGGTCGCCCTTCGCGCAGTCCCAGAACAGCTTCTGGGCGTTCTTGCCCAGTTCCAGACCCAGCGACGGGTGCCAGATGAGGTCCAGTCCGAAGTCGACGATCAGATCGACGACGTTGGGCTCGACGGCGTTCAGGAAAGACATGGTGTTCCCGCTGCAGGCCCCTCCCTGAAACCACAGAACAGACGCCATGTGGACACTCCTCTCAGAACCATCCGATGGCTTCGACGGTAGACCTCCCAGGCTCCGAAAGCATCCTTTTCGCCGCGCGAGTCAGGCATCCTCGAGGGGAACCGTGACCGCGATGGTCGTCCCGGCGCCGGGAGCCGAATGCACCCTCAGCGCCCCGCCGACGAGTTCGGCGCGCTCGGCCATCGACAGCAT
Source organism: Actinomycetota bacterium (assembly GCA_030836785.1). Lineage (GTDB taxonomy): Bacteria > Actinomycetota > Actinomycetes > Mycobacteriales > Mycobacteriaceae > Mycobacterium. Next base: position 941 of record JAUPLT010000135.1, on the reverse strand, counting down.
CCCGTACCCGTCACCGGAGGCGGCCGGATCGAACCCGACGCCCGCGTCGGCCACCTCGAGCCGCGCCACCCCGTCACGGACGGCGAAGGTGACCGCGGCCACCAGCGCACGGGAATGCTTGACGACGTTCTGCACACCCTCCTGGGCGATCCGGTACAGCGCCACCTCGATGTGCTCGGGCAGCCGCCGGTCCTCCAACGCCAGTTCCAGGTCGACCTCGGGTGTTGAGGCCGCCAGGCTCGCCAGCCCGCCGGCCAGCCCGAGGTCGTCGAGGACCGGCGGGCGCAGACCACTGATCGCGGAGCGGGCTTCGGCAAGGGTGAGATCGACCAGGTCGCGGGCCTTCTCCAATTGTTCCGCGGCCGAGGCCTGTTCGGCTTCGTCGACGGCACGCGCGGCGGCGTCGAGCCGGTAGGTCAGACTCACCAGCCGCTGGGAGATGCCGTCGTGGATATCGCCGGCCAATCTCCGTCGTTCGCTCTCCTGGGCGGCGATCACCTGCTCGGCGAAGTTCTCGTGCGCCCGCTCGCGGGCCGTCAGCTGACGGTGCAGGCGGGCCTGGTGCAGCGCCCCGGCAATCAGTTGACCGATCACCCCCAGCAATTGGATATCGCGGGCGGTGAAGTCACGGCGCTCGATGGTGTGCACGTTGAGCACCCCCACCAGCCCGCCGAGTTCGGTCTGCATCGGCACCGAGGCCATCGAGGTGAAGTCCTTGCCGCGCAGCCCCGCAATCGGCAGGTAGCGCGGGTCTGCTTCCTTGTCACAGGCGATCACCACCGGTTCCCGATGTGCGGCAACCCAACCCGACACCCCGGATCCCAGCGGAAGGCGGATCCGGCCGACCTGTTCATCGAACGGAGGGGTGGCACCCGCCAGGGTCAGCGACCGGTTGGTGTCGTCGAGCACATGCACAAAGCAGACGTCGGAGGCGGTCGCGG
>JAUPLT010000134.1 GCA_030836785.1 Actinomycetota bacterium | reverse complement strand
GTGCATCAGCCGTGCCGGTTCGGCCGCGACGTGCTCCCGGGTGGCGGTGTCGACCAGTCCGGCCAGTGAGGCGGCCGACCCGGGGATGCCGTTGACGGTGCCGGGCGGCAGGGGGTGCAACCGGCCCTGACTGAAGATCGTGGTGCGCACCCCGGTCGGGCTGATCTGCCGGTTGGCCAGACCCAACTCGGCCAGCAAGGCGGGCACCTCCGGGCGACGCACGATGAACGCCTCGGCCCCGATGTCGAAGGGCTGGCCGCCGAGTGTCTCGGTACGGAGTACCCCACCCGGCCGGTCCGCCGGGTCGAACAGCACGATCTCGGCGTCCGGACCGGCCGCGGCCCGGATCCGATAGGCCGCGACAAGCCCCGAGATGCCCGCGCCGGCGACGCAGAACCTCTGCGTCACAGCGAGTGCACCAACGCCACCAGGTCGGTCAGCACGTCCGGATCGGTGGCCGGCAGGACACCGTGCCCCAGGTTGAAGATGTGCCCGGCCGCTCCGGCGGCGATCGCTCGACGACCGTCGTCGACCACGGTCCGAGCGGCCTGCTCCACCACCGGCCACCCGGCCAGCAGGACGACCGGGTCCAGGTTGCCCTGCAGGGTCTTTCCGGGCCCGACCCGCGTGGCGGCGTCGCTCAGCGAGGTCCGCCAGTCCACGCCGACCACACCAGGGCCGCCGATGGCTTCGGCCATGGCGCCGAGCAGTTCGGCCGTTCCGACCCCGAAATGCGTCATGGGCACCCCTGCGTCCGCCAGTTCGGCGAACACCCGGGCGCTGTGCGGCAGCACATGGCTGCGGTAGTCGGCCGGCGACAACGTGCCCGCCCACGAATCGAAGAGTTGAATGGCGTCGACGCCGGCCTGAATCTGCAGCCGCAGGAAGGCAATGGTCAGATCGGTCAACGCCGCCATCAACGCGTGCCAGGCGGCCGGATCGGCCAGCATCATTCGTTTGGTCTTCTCATGAAGCTTGCTGGGGCCGCCCTCCACCAGGTACGACGCCAGCGTGAAGGGGGCCCCCGCGAAACCGATCAGCGGGACCTGGCCGAGCTCGCTCACCAGGAGGCCGACCGCCTCGGCAACCGGTGTCAGCGAGTGCAAGTCGAGGTTCCGCAGCGCTTCGGCGTCTGCGGCGGTGCGCACCGGGTGGGCGATCACCGGCCCGACGTCGGGGACGATGTCGACGTCCACCCCGGCACCGCGCAGCGGCACCACGATGTCGGAGAACAGAATCGCCGCGTCGACACCGTGCCGGCGCACCGGCTGCAGGGTGATTTCGCAGATCAGCGCCGGGTCGAAGCAGGCCTGCATCATGGTGTTCTGTGCGCGCAACTGGCGGTACTCCGGCAGCGAACGACCGGCCTGCCGCATGAACCAGACCGGGACACGGGTCGGGGTGCGGCCGGTGGCCGCCGCCAGGTAGGGCGCCTCGGGGAGGTGGCGACGGTTACTCACCGGCACCATGCTGCCACGGTGTCGGACTCCCCTCGCGCACCGGCGCGGGTGGCACGGCGCGCCTGCCTGCGGGGTCTGCCGGATGCGGCTAGCGTCGCAGGGTGTGACCACCGTCGAGCCCGCGCAGTTCCGGGAGGCCGTGGCGGCGATGAATGCCGCCGGGGTGCGGCCGGAGATCGAGTTGGGCCCGATTCGCCCACCTCAGCGACTGGCGCCGTTCAGTTACGCGCTCGGCGCGGAGGTCAAGCGGGACGAGTCGACCGTCCTCGCCGATGGCCCTGGAGCCCCTGGGGCGGCGGGCCTGAGCGACGCCTTCGGACGGCTGATCCTGCTGCACGACCCGGATGGTGCGGATGCCTGGGACGGCACGATGCGCTTGGTCGCCTTCATTCAGGCGGACCTGGACTCCCATGAGGCGGTCGATCCGCTGCTGCCGGAGGTCGCGTGGAGCTGGCTGGTGGAGGCGCTGGAGTCCCGTTCCGACGAGGTTACCGCGCTGGGTGGAACGGTGACGGCGACATCCTCGGTCCGGTACGGCGACATCTCCGGGCCGCCGCGCGCCCACCAACTGGAGCTGCGCGCTTCCTGGACCGCCACCACGCTGGCATTGGGACCACACGTCCAGGCGTTCTGCGAGGTGCTCGAACATGCGGCCGGCCTCCCGCCGGTGGGCGTGACCGACCTCAGTACCCGTTCTCGCGCCTGACATGACCGAGGACAACGACGTCCACGTCGATGCCGTGCCGCCGCCGGAACCTGAACCCACTCCGCTGCGCTGTCCCACCGGCGGCGTGCCGCCGATCTCGGTCACCGCGGAGGACATCGCCCGGGCCGCCGAGACGCTGGCAGCGGGCAGCGGCGCTTTTGCCGTCGACGCCGAACGCGCGTCGGGCTTCCGCTACTCCAACCGCGCCTACCTGATCCAGATTCGCCGCCAGGGTGCCGGAACGGTTCTGATCGACCCGGTGAACCACGGCGGCAGCCCGATCGACGTGCTGGCCCCACTAGCCGAAGTGCTGGGATCCGACGAATGGATTCTGCACGCCGCCGACCAAGATCTGCCCTGCCTGGCCGAGGTGGGTCTGCGACCGCCCGCCCTCTACGACACCGAACTGGCCGGCCGCCTGGCCGGTTTCGACCGGGTCAATCTGGCGGCGATGGTGCAGCGACTGCTCGGGCTGGGCCTGGCCAAGGGACACGGCGCCGCCGACTGGTCGACGCGGCCGCTGCCCGCAGACTGGCTCAATTACGCCGCCCTGGACGTCGAGGTGCTCCTCGAACTGCGGGAGGCGGTCGCCGAGATACTCGATCAGCAGAACAAGAGCCATTGGGCTGCTGAGGAATTCGAGTATCTGCGGCGCAGTGACCCCACGCCGACCCGACGTGACCGATGGCGCAAGACCTCCGGCATCCACAAGGTCCGAACCCAGCAGGGGCTGGCAGCCGTTCGGGAGATGTGGACGGTGCGGGACAGGATCGCCCGGGGCCGCGATATCGCCCCGGGCCGGATTCTGCCGGACACCGCGATCATCGCCGCGGCGCTGTCCCAGCCCACCACGGTCGAGGAGATCACCGCCCTTCCGGTCTTCGGGGGCAGCAGACAGAAGCGCAGCGCCACGGTGTGGCTGGATGCGCTACGCGACGCGCGCAGCTGTACCGACCTTCCCGACATCACCGAACCGCTGGATGGGCCGCCGCCGCCGGTCCGCTGGGCGCGGCGGAATCCGGAGGCCGCAGCCCGACTCGAGGCTGCCAGGACTGCGCTGGGCGGACTTTCCGCCCGGGTCGGTGTGCCGGCGGAGAACCTGGTCTCCCCCGATCTGGTCCGCAGGCTGTGCTGGGACTGGCAGCCGGCGTCCGACGTGGGTGCCGCAGTGGCCGATTTCCTGCGCGAAGGCGGCGCCCGGAACTGGCAGCAGGAACTGGTCGGGCCGGTGCTGGCCGAGGCGCTGAACCGGGATCAGCCGGGCGCCAACCAGCAGCCGAGCTAGTCGACGCGCTCGCCGACCGGTTCGTCGACGGCCTGCGCGGCCACCCACCCGGTGATCTGACGGGCGATGTTGCGGTCGGTGAGGCCCACATCGGCCAGTACCTCATTGCGCGAGGAGTGGTCCAGAAACTGCTGAGGTACACCGAGGTCCCGGCATGGTGTGTCGATGTCTTCGGCCCGCAGCGCGGCCGACACCGCGGAACCGACACCGCCGCTGAGCCCGTTGTCTTCGATAGTGACGACCAGCTTGTGCGACCGGGCCAGCGGAGCCAGTTCCCGCGGTACCGGCAGTACCCAGCGAGGGTCGACCACCGTGACGCCGATGCCCTGAGTGCGCAGCCGCTCGGCGACCTTCAGTGCCATCGGCGCGAACGAACCCACCGCCACCAGCAGCACATCGGGACCCAGACCGTCATCGGGAAGCGCCAGCACATCGACGACCCCAACCCGCTCCAGCGCCGGAATATCTTCGCCCAGTTCGCCTTTCGGGAAGCGCAGAGCCGTTGGTCCGTCCTTGACGTCGAGTGCCTCGCCCAGTTCCTCCCGCAGCCGCGCGCCGTCGCGCGGCGCGGCGACCCGCATACCGGGCACGATGCCGAGTATCGAGAGGTCCCACATGCCGTTGTGGCTGGCGCCGTCGTTCCCGGTGACCCCGGCACGGTCCAGAACCAGGGTGACGGGCAGCTTGTGCAGTGCGACGTCCATCATCACCTGGTCGAAGGCCCGGTTGAGGAATGTCGAGTACACGGCCACCACCGGGTGCAGGCCGCCCATCGCCAGCCCGGCCGCCGACGTCACCGCGTGCTGCTCGGCGATCCCGACGTCGTAAAGCCGGTGGGGATAGCGCTCGCCGAACGCCGCAAGACCGGTCGGGCCGGGCATCGCCGCGGTGATGGCGACGATATCGCGGCGCTTCGCGGCGTACCCGATCAGCGCTTCGGAGAACACCGAAGTCCAGCCCGGAGCCGCTTCCTTGGTGGCCAGCCCGGTCTGCGGGTCGATCACCCCGCAGGCGTGCATCTGCTCGGCCACGTCGTTCTCCGCCGGCGCATAGCCCATGCCCTTGCGGGTGACCACGTGCACGATCACCGGGCGGTTGTATCCGCGGGCGTGCCGCAGGGCATTCTCCACCGCATGCTCATCGTGACCGTCGATCGGGCCGACGTACTTCAGCCCGAGATCGGTGAACATCGTCTGCGGGGCAACCGCATCCTTGATCCCGACCTTCATCCCGTGGATGGCCTGGAAGCACGCCTCGCCGATCAACGGAATGCCGCGCACCGCACTGCGCCCGCGCTCCAGCATCCGCTCGTAGGCGGGCTGCAACCGAAGACCAGCCAAGTGCTCGGCCAAACCGCCGATGGTCGGCGCGTAACTGCGCCCGTTGTCATTGACCACGACGACGACCGGCCGCTTCGCGGCGGCGATGTTGTTCAGTGCCTCCCAGCACATCCCGCCGGTGAGCGCCCCGTCGCCGACGACAGCGACCACGTGGCGGTTGCGCTGCCCGGTCAATTCGAAGGCCTTCGCCATACCGTCGGCGTAGGACAACGCCGACGAAGCGTGGCTGGACTCCACCCAGTCGTGGTCGCTCTCGGCCCGGCACGGGTAACCCGACAACCCGCCCTTGCTGCGCAGCGTGTCGAAATCGGGCCAGCGTCCGGTCAGCATCTTGTGGACGTAGGCCTGATGGCCAGTGTCGAAGATGATGGGGTCGTGCGGGGAGTCGAACACCCGGTGCAGCGCCAGCGTGAGTTCCACGACGCCGAGGTTGGGCCCAAGATGTCCCCCGGACGCGGCGACCTTGTGGATCAGGAACTGCCGGATTTCGACGGCCAGTTCGGTCAGCTGATCCTGCGAGAGGTGCTGCAGATCGGCGGGGCCGCGGACCTGTTCAAGCATTGGCTCAGTCTACGCAGCGCCGCCGCCGGTCGGCTCCTTCGACTGATAGACGTCGGGTACGCCGTCGCGGTCGGAATCGGTGCTCTCCGCTTGGCAGACCGCCCGGTAATGCCGGTTACGGATCCGCAGCAGAACCGCGGCGAACAGGGCCGCCAGCAAAGAGCCGGCGAGTACGCCGACCTTGACCACGTCTTCCCGGTGCGAGCCCGATCCGTACGCTAACTCGCCGATCAGCAGGGATACGGTGAATCCGATGCCGGCCAGCATCGAGACACCCAGGACGTCGATCCAGCGCAGTGCCGCATCGAGCGAGGCGCGCGTGAAGGCGGCCAGCATCCGGGTGGTGCCGAAGATTCCCACGGCCTTGCCGACGACGAGTCCGAAGACGATGCCCAGGGCGATCGGGTCACTGAGCGCCGTCACCAATCCGTCATAGCCGCCGAAGGTGACCCCGGCGGCGAAGAAGGCGAACACCGGGACCGCGAAGCCGGCCGAGATCGGCCGGATGGCGTGCTCGAAATGCTCGGCCAGACCTGGTCCGGGCTCTCCGTCGTGACGCATGACCGGCACCATGAAACCGAGGAGGACGCCGGCGACCGTGGCGTGCACCCCGGACTCGTGGACCAGGGCCCAGGTCGCCACCGCCAACGGGATCAACAGCCATCCGGACCGGACCTGGCGCTGCACCAGGATGGCGAACAGTGCCAGGGGGATCATCGCGAGCAGTAGCGCGATGACGTTGATCTTGGCGGTGTAGAACAGCGCGATCACCGTGATCGCCAGCAGATCGTCCACCACCGCCAGGGTGAGCAGGAAGGTCCGCAGCGCTGCCGGCAGGTGGGTGGAGATAACGGCGAGCACCGCGACCGCGAACGCGATGTCGGTCGCCGTCGGGATCGCCCAGCCGCGCAGTGCCCCGTCGCCCACCCCGGCGGTGAACGCGACGAAGATGCCCGCGGGCACCACCATGCCGCCGACCGCGGCCGCGATCGGCAGCGCCGCGCGGCCCGGGTCACGCAGGTCACCGGCGACGAACTCGCGTTTGAGTTCCAGTCCGACCACGAAGAAGAAGATCGCCAACAGGCCGTCCGCCGCCCAGCCGCCCATCGACAGCCGCAGGTGCAGACCGAAATCGTCACTGCCGACGCGCAGATCGCGAAGAGCGTGGTAGGACTCCGCCCAGGGCGAATTCGCCCAGATGAGGGCCGTTGCGGCGGCGGCCAGCAGCACCGCCCCGCCGATGGTCTCCTTACGGAGAATCGTCGTGATGCGCCGGGATTCCGACCAGGATCCGCGGGTGAAGATGCGGTTCGGCAGGATACGGGTGGGCAAGGTGCGCAGCGCTCGCCCGGTACGGCTGGGCGTCGGCGGATCGGGCTGGCTCACGGGCTTGTCCTCAGCGGTCGACGGGTCGGTGGATCGCTGCCGACCAGACTTCCCGGCACGCCTGTGGCCAATCTTACAAAGCCGCCCCTACCGGGTGAGCAGCGCGATGCACTCCACGTGGTGGGTGAGCGGGAAGGCGTCGAACACCCGAATCCGCTCCACCTGGTAGCCGCGGGAGCGGTACAGGCCGACATCACGGGCGAACGCGGCCGCCTCGCAGCCGATATGGATGACCCGCGAGGTTCCGGCCGCGGCGACCAGGTCGATGACGGCCTTTCCGGCACCGGCCCGGGGCGGGTCGAGCACCGCGATATCGGCCGGGTGGCGCTGGTCTGCCAGCACCGCACGCACCGATCCGGTCACCACCCGCACCGTGGGTAGATCGGCCAGGGCCACCCGCGCGGCCGCCGAAGCAGCCCACGAAGTGTCCACGCTGAGCACCCGGCCGCGTTCGCCGACCGCGTCGGCCAGAGCTGCAGCCAGCACCCCGGCGCCGCCGTAGAGGTCCCAGGCCCGAGCGCCGGGCAGGTCACCGGCCCACTGCCGCACCAGCGCACTGTAGGTGGCCGCAGCGTCCCGGTGGGACTGCCAGAACGCGTCGACCGGGAGTCGCCACTCGCGCTCCCCCACCCGCTGAAGCACCTCGCCGGAACCTTCGGCAATGGCCGCCCCGCGCCGGTCGGCCGAGGTCACGCCCACGTGCCGGCAACCGTCGTCATCAACCACCACGTGCACCTGCTGGCCGTTGCTCCAGCGCGGGCCGTCCAGTCCGGCCAGCATGCCGTCGGGTAACTGCCCGCACCGCAGGTCGGTGACCAGTTCGGCGCTGTGGTAGCGGTGGAACCCGGCCCGGCCCTCGGCGTCGGTGTCCAACCGCACCCGGGTACGCCAGCCGCGAGCATCGCCGTCGCCGACCGGTTCGGCGGTTCCCTCCCAGTGCCAATCGCCCAGCCGCGCAAGCTGATTAGCGACCACCTGGCCCTTGATCAACCGCCCGCCAACGGGATCGACGAAAGCGAAATCGCAGCACCCGGCACCATCGACCCCACCGATCGGGCACAACGACGGGATCCGCTCCGGCGCGGCGTCGAGCACCTCGACCGCCTCGGCATGCCAGTAGGAGCCCTTCTCGGCGGTCACCCGTGCCCGGACCCGCTCACCGGGTAGCGCGTAACGCACGAACACCACGCGCCCCTCATGGCGTGCCACGCAACTGCCGCCGTTGGCAGCAGACCCCGTGGTCAGCTCAAGTTCCAGCGGAGTCGTCACCGCCGGACCGTCATTCCCCGAACCCCCGGCGGACGTCGCCGGGGGCGCTCTGCTGTTCGGGCTGTTTGACCCGGTCCGAGGAGTGCAACTGCCACGGCACCGAGGTCACCATGACGTTGGGCATGAACAGCAAGCGGGTCTTGAGCCGAAGCGCGCTCTGGTTGTGCAACAACCCCTCCCACCAGTGTCCGACGACGTACTCGGGGATGAACACCGTCACCACCGTCCGCGGCGCCTCCCTGCTGATCCGCTTGACGTAGTCAAGCACCGGCCCGGTGACTTCACGGTACGGCGAGGACACCACCTTCAGCGGAACCGAGACGTCGCTGCTCTCCCAGGAGAGGGTGAGCTTGCGGGTCTCCACGTCGTCGACGTTGACGGTCAGCGCCTCCAGCACGTCCGGCCGGGTCGCCCGAGCGTAGGACAGCGCCCGCAGCGTGGGTAGTTGCATATTCGACACCAGGACCACGGCGTGATTGCGGGACGGCAACACGATCTCGCCGCGCTCATCCTCGGCGGGGGTGAGTTCCTTCGACACCGTCTCATAGTGCCGGTGGATCGCCTTCATCAGCACGAAGAGTGCACCCATCGCGACGATGGCGATCCAGGCGCCGGCCAGGAACTTGGTGACCAGAACCACGATGAGGACCGATCCGGTGGCGATGAACCCGACCGTGTTGATGGCCCGCGAGCGCATCATCCGGTGACGCTCGGCCGGGTCGTCCTCGTTGCTCAGCAGACGGTTCCAGTGCCGCACCATGCCGATCTGGCTGAGTGTGAACGAGACGAACACCCCGACGATGTAGAGCTGGATCAGCTGGGTGACCTCGGCGCGGAAGGCCACGATGAAGGCGATTGCGGCGAAGGCCAGGAACAGGATGCCGTTGGAGAAGGCCAGGCGGTCGCCGCGGGTGTGCAGTTGGCGCGGCAGGAAACGGTCCTGGGCCAGGATCGACCCGAGTACCGGGAAGCCGTTGAACGCGGTGTTCGCGGCCAACACCAGGATCAGCGCGGTGACCCCGGCGATCAGGTAGAGGCCGACCGGAAAGTCGTGGAACACCGCGTCGGCGAGCTGCGCCACCAGCGTCTTCTGTTGATAGTCCGCCGGGGCGCCGATGAGCTGCTCGGCCGGCCGTTCGGCGATCTTCACCCCGGTGTCCATGGCCAGCAGGATCATGCCCATCAGCAGCGTGACGGCGATACCGCCGAGCATCAGCAGCGTGGTTGCGGCGTTGCGCGACTTGGGCTTCCGGAAGGCCGGCACCCCGTTGCTGATCGCCTCCACACCGGTCAGCGCCGCACACCCGGAAGAGAACGCCCGGGCCACCAGAAACACCAGGGCAAGGCCCATGATGTCGCCGTGCTCGGACTGCAGTTCGAACCCGGCCGACTCCGCGCGCAGGTCGTGGCCCAGGACATGGATCTGGAAGAAACCCCAGCCCAGCATCAGGAACATGCCGGCGATGAACGCGTAGGTGGGAACTGCGAACGCGGTGCCGGACTCCCGGATCCCGCGCAGGTTTATCGCGGTCAGCAGCAGAATCGCCGTCACCGCGAACAGCACCTTGTGTTGGGCCACGAACGGCACCGCCGAGCCGATGTTGGACATCGCCGATGCCATCGACACCGCCACCGTCAACACGTAGTCGACGAGAAGGGCGCTCGCCACCGTCAGCCCCGCGGTCGGCCCCAGGTTGGTGGTCACGACCTCGTAGTCGCCGCCCCCGGAGGGGTAGGCATGGACGTTCTGCCGGTAGGAGGCGACGACCACCAGCATCACCAGACCGACCGCCACCCCGATCCACGGTGCCATCGTGATGGCGGACAAACCCGCCACCGAGAGCACCAGAAAGACCTCTTCGGGGGCGTAGGCCACCGAAGACATGGCGTCGGAGGCGAACACCGGCAGCGCTATCCGCTTCGGCAACAGCGTGTGCGCCAGTGTGTCGCTGCGAAACGGCTGTCCCAGCAACACCCTGCGCAGGCCGGACGATAGCTTGGGCACGGTAGCCAAGGTTAAGCCTTCCCGGCCCTGGCGGTAACGTGACCCCGAGACCGGTACGGGTCGGCGCTGGTACGGCCGAGAGGACTTCTGGTGCGGATTGTGGTGATGGGCTGCGGTCGGGTCGGCGCGTCGCTTGCCGACGCTCTGGGCCGGATCGGCCACGAAGTGGCCATCATCGACCGAGATCCCACCGCCTTCAACCGGCTGTCCTTGGAGTTCAACGGCGAGAAGATCCTCGGCATGGGATTCGACCGGGATGTACTGCTGCGTGCCGGCATCGACCGCGCGGACGCCTTCGCGGCGGTGTCCTCCGGGGACAACTCGAACATCATCTCGGCCCGGGTCGCGCGGGAGAACTTCGGTGTCCAGCGGGTGGTGGCCCGCATCTACGACGCCAAACGCGCCGCCGTCTACGAGCGGTTGGGGATTCCCACCGTGGCCACCGTGCCGTGGACCACCGACCGACTGCTGAACACCCTGGTGCGTGACGCGGAGACTGCGCGCTGGCGCGACCCGACCGGAACCGTCGCCGTCGGCGAACTCGACCTGCACGAGAATTGGGTCGGTCATCGGGTCACCGACCTCGAGGCTGCGACCGGCGGCCGGGTGGCGTTCGTGATCCGATTCGGCGCGGGGGTGCTGCCCGACCCCAGGACCGTCATCCAGGCCGGTGATCAGGTCTACCTGGCCGCAGTGTCCGGCCGCGCCGGCGAAGCGCTGGCCATCGCGGCCCAGCCGCCGGCCGAAGGGACCGGGGAATGAAGGTGGCCATCGCCGGCGCGGGAGCCGTCGGCCGCTCGATCGCCCGCGAGCTCGTGCAGAACTCCTACGAGGTGACGTTGATCGAGCGCAACCCCGGCCACTATGACCCGGACGCCATCCCGGCGGCGGACTGGCGCCTAGGCGACGCCTGCGAGCTGAGCCTGCTGGAGTCCGCGCGCCTCGAAGAATTCGACGTGGTGATCGCCGCGACCGGTGACGACAAGGTCAACGTGGTGCTGTCGCTGCTCGCCAAGACCGAGTTCGCGGTGCCGAGAGTGGTGGCCCGGGTTAACGACCCGCGCAACGAGTGGCTGTTCGACGGCAACTGGGGTGTCGATGTCGCGGTCTCCACACCCCGCATGCTGGCCTCCCTCGTCGAGGAGGCGTTCGCCGTCGGTGACGTGGTCCGGCTGATGGAATTCCGGAAGGGCAATGCCAATCTGGTGGAGGTCACGCTGCCCGACGACACCCCGTGGGGCGGGCGGCCGGTGCGCAAACTCACCCTGCCGCGGGATACCGCGCTGGTCACCATTCTGCGCGGTCAGCGGGTGATCGTGCCCGAGCCAGACCAGCCCCTCGAGGGGGGCGACGAACTGCTCTTCGTCGCATCCCCGGACGTGGAGACCGAGTTGCGCGGGCTGCTGCTGCGCGGCGAGTAGCGGCGTCCCGCGCGGGTCGAGTTGCTCGGGCCCGGTCAGACCTGCTCGGAGGCGCGCAGAGAGCGTTGCGCCGCCCGGATGGCGAGGTAGGTCACCAGAGCCCCGATGGCGGCCAACGGCCACCCCATGGCGATCCGGGCGACCCCGAGCCAGCCGGTCTTGTCCGCGTCGTAGAGGTGGTGCTGCACCACGAAGCGCGCGCCGAAGACCAGCACCCAGGTCAGGGTGGCCAGATCGAAGGCGAGCACGGCCCGGCGGGACTTCCGCCAGGCCCGGTCATGCCCGTTGATCCAACTCCACACGAAACCCACCGCGGGACGGCGGATGAGCACCGACAGGGTGAAGACCACCGCCCAGAACAATGACATCCAGATGCCGAGGAGGAAATACCCCTTGGACTCGCCCACCCACCAGGCGATCAGCGCGCTGATGCCGACACCGGCGAATCCGGCGACCGCGGGCTGGACGGAGTCCTTGCGCACCAGTCGCCACACCAGGATCGCGGCGGCGGCGGCCAGCGCGGACAGAATCGCCGGCAGCAGGCCGAACGCCGTGTTGACCGGAACGAGTACCGCCACCGGCAATGCGGAGTAGATGAGACCGCTGACCCCACCCATCTGGCCGAGGAGAGCCTGGCCGGGGGTGGTACTTGTGGGGGGATCGTCGCGATCCGTCCCGGTATCGGCTTCGGTCAACGCTGGATCTCGTAGTGCGGGTTGTAGATCGCCTTGCCTCCGTTGTCGAGCGTCCCCAACCGTCCGCGCACCCGCAACGTGCGTCCGCATTCGATGCCCGGTATACGGCGCTGGCCCATCCATACCAGTGTCACCATCTCGGTGCCGTCGAAGAACTCCGCCCGCACACCACAGCCACAGCCCTTGGCGTTGGTGTCCACGCTGCGCAATTCGCCCACCATGGTCACCTCCTGGCCGCGACGGCAGTCAACCGCCCGCTGGGCAGCGGACTCACCGGTACATTCCTCGGCCTCGCGCTGCTCGGGGCTCTCGGTACGCCGACGGGTGAGGCGGCGGGCAAAACCTTCGGCCGGGGCCATGACTCTCCTGAATTGGTGCCCTGAAATTTGGTGCCCTGAAATTGGAGCGCTGTGCAACGCCACGGTAGACCTTGCGGTTCCATTGCGCCACGAGGCGTACCCACCTGCCCGGACTTAGACCGTTCGTCCGGCACCATCGTCTGGTGTCGGTACCGCTTCAGGGTGTGTTGACCGTCCTCCTGCCGGGGACGGGGTCAGATGAGGACTACCTACGGCGGGTGTTCGCCGAACCTCTCGACCGGGTCGGCGCCGTCGCCAGTCCGGTTCGTCCGGTCCCCCGTGATCTCGTCACGGGCTATCTGGACGCGCTCTCCGACGCCGCAGCCGACCAGCGGATCGTCGTCGGCGGAGTGTCGTTGGGGGCCGTGGTCGCCGCTGTCTGGGCACTGGCCAATCCGGACCGGACGCTCGGGGTGCTGGCCGCGCTGCCACCGTGGACCGGAGTGCCCGGCGCCGCTCCGGCCGCCGTCTCGGCCAGACACACCGCCGCCGAACTGCGGCGTAGCGGCCTGGCTGCGGTGACAGCACAGATGCGCGCTTCCAGTCCGGACTGGCTGGCCGCCGAGCTGAGCAGGTCATGGCTACGGCAGTGGCCCGATCTCCCTGACGCGCTCGACGCGGCGTCCGAGTACGTCGCCCCCACGGTGGACCAGTTGAGCCGACTGCAGCCACCGATGGGTGTCGCGGCGGCTTCCGATGACCTGCTTCATCCGATCGCCGTGGCCCGCGAATGGGTCCGCGCAGCACCCCGGGCGGTGCTGCGAACGGTTCAACTAGATCAGTTCGGCCGCGATCCCGAGATCCTGGGAACGGCCTGCGTCGACGCGCTCATCGCGGCCGCAACGACGAACACCGACGCCGGGTGACCCGGATTCAGCCGCCGCTGCCCGTCCCGCGCAACTGCTGCATGGCCGACCCGGCTGCGCTGCGCCGTTCGTCAGCGTCACGAGGCTCCGATGGTGCCGGCGACCGCTCGGCCTGCTGCTGTTGCTGGGCCAGCAGAGCCTGCTGGGCGGCCAACATGGCCTGCTGAGCCTGCTGAGCCTGCTGAGCCGCCAGAATTGCCTGCTGGGCCTGCTGGGCCTGCTGGGCCGCGGCCGCCCGCAGTTGAGCGGCCAACTGCTCGGGCAACTGAACCGGGAGCGGAGTCCGCGCGGGCATCGGGGTCTCGCCGCGCCGGACAACCGTGTCGGAAAGTGCTTCGCGGGCCTCGGCGGCCAGCGCCTCCATCGAGTCCGGGTTGCCGTTGACGACGCAGCGGATCATCCACCGATAGCCGTCGATCCCGATGAAGCGAACCACCCCCGCGCCAGAACCGACCACCTCCCGGCCCCACCGGCCGTCCTGGATGGACACCGACGCATTGTCCTTGCGCAACGCTTCGGCGAGTTCGCCGGCCACTTCGCGCCACTGACCCGCGGACTTCGGCGCCGCGTAGGCGGCGATCGTGAACCGGCCGTTGGGGGTGACCACCCAGATCGCGCTCGGCACGCCGTTCTGGCTGAGTTCCACCTGGACCTGGCCACCGGCCGGCATCGGGATGAGAACCGACCCGAGATCGAGGCGCGCGACGAGAGCATCCTCGGGGTTGTCGAAGTCCTCGATATCGAACGGACCCTCATCGGAATCATCCGACTCGGCGGGCTGACTCTGGGCAGCTCTGACCGCAGGAGCCGGGTCCGACGTTGGGCCGGCACTCGCCGAACCGACATCCTCGACCGCATCGCCGGGCTTCGCCTGCGCCTGGTCGGCCGGCTGCTGGTCTTTTTTACGTCTGCCGAATGCCATCACAAACTCGCATGTCCGCCGGAGGAACCGTGGCCACCGTCGCCACGGGATGTGTCAGCCAGTCCAGCCTCGTCAAAAGAAGCCACCTCGACCAGCTCGGGTAACTCGACCCGCTGGACCAGCAACTGGGCGATGCGGTCGCCGCGCCGAATGATGATCGGCTCGGTCGGGTCGAGGTTGATCAGTGCCACTTTGATCTCGCCACGGTAGCCCGCATCGATCGTGCCGGGACTGTTGACGATTGAAAGCCCAACGCGCGCAGCCAGACCCGAGCGGGGGTGAACCAGGCCCACCATGCCGTGCGGTATTGCCACCGCAACGCCGGTGGGCACCAGCGCGCGCTGACCCGGCCGAAGTTCGACGTCCTGGGCGCTGAACAGATCAACGCCGGCATCGCCCTCGTGGGCGCGGCCGGGCATCGGGAGTTCGCGGTCGAGGCGAACCACCGGGAGATCAATGAGCACGAGGGCAAAGACTACCCTTGGACCGGTGTCTGCCCCGCGCGTGACCTCGCAAACCGTGCGCTATCGCGAACGACTACGGGTGCCCTGGTGGTGGTGGCCGCTCGGAATCGGCGCATCGGCGGTACTCGCCTACGAGGTCAACCTGGGCGTGCGCCCACTTCCCGACTGGATCCCGTACGCGGTTCTGGCGATCGCCGCGGCCGGGGTGCTGCTGTGGCTCAGCCGTACCGAGATCCAGGTGGTGAGCACCCCTACGGGAGTCGAACTCCTAGCCGGCCCCGCACATCTACCCACGTCGGTGGTGAGCAAGTCAGCCGCCGTTCCGCGGACCGCGAAGTCGGCTGCGCTGGGGCGTCAACTCGACCCGGCCGCATTCGTGCTGCACCGGAGTTGGGTCGGCCCGATGGTCCTGATCGTTCTCGACGACCCGGACGACCCGACTCCGTACTGGCTGATCAGCACCCGCCACCCCGAGCGGGTCCTGTCAGCGCTGCGCAGCTGAACCGACTCCGGAACCACGGGCGCTCACGCGCAGTGCCGCGTCAGGCTGCGCAGTCGGTACAGATCATCATCCCGTTCTTCTCGCTGGCCAGGCGGCTGCGGTGATGTACGAGAAAACAGCTCGAGCAGGTGAACTCGTCGGCCTGCTTGGGCACAACCCGCACCGAAAGTTCCTCGCCGGAAAGGTCCGCGCCGGGGAGTTCGAAGGACTCGGCAGACTCCGTCTCATCGACATCGACGACGGCGGACTGCGCCTCATTGCGGCGCGCGGTGAGCTCTTCCAACGAGTCTTCGGAAACCTCGTCGGTCTCTGTACGCCGGGGGGCGTCGTAGTCAGTTGCCATATCCACTTCCCTCAGTGAGGACCTCGTGCTGAGCCCCAGCAGAGGTTTGTATCAGCGTCGAACGCCTCCGCCAAACAATTACTGCCCGGATCGCGATAACCGCTGTGTGATTTCCGTCACTATCGTGATGGAGTGTGCCGGACCTGGCACGAGATCGGGCCACTACAGTGCAGATCGTGGTCGCTCTCATCACCGATGGCTCGTCGCTCGACAAGGACGGCCAACCGTTCCGGCGGCGCAACTATCGGCCGGCCCTGGTAGCGGTGGCGGTCCTTGCGGCGATGACGGCGGTGGCATGGGGCGTGGTGTTGACCCGCCCGGTGACCATCGCCGATACGGCAACCTGCAACGCGCCCCCGACGACGACCGACGCGGCGGCCCCCAAGCTGGGCCAGCGGGTGTCGGGTTCGGTGCTGATCGACGTCGCGCCCGCCAAGCTGGCGGAGACCAAGATCCGGGTGCTCAACGCCAGCGGCATGGGCGGGCAGGCCGGCGAGGTCGCCGGGGCGCTGCGCGACCTTGGATTCGCCGCGCCGACCGCCGCCAACGATCCGATCTACGCCGGGACCCGGCTGGCCTGCCAGGGCCAGATCCGGTTCGGCGAGTCCGGCAAGGCCAATGCCGCGACGGCCTGGCTCGTGGCGCCCTGTGTGGAGCTCTACCGCGACGACCGCGAGGACGACTCGGTGGATCTCGTCATCGGCACCGACTTCTCGTCGTTGTCCAACAGCGACGACATCGCCGCGGTGCTTTCCGGACTCCGGCCCGGCGCCGTCGAACCCGCCGATTCCGCTCTGCTCACCAAGATTCACAACGGCACCTGCTGAGCGGGGTGATCGTCCGGTCAAGGCCCCCTGGCCGCGGTCAGGGCAGCGGCGCCAACCCACCCAGCCTGCAGAGGGTTTCGCGAAGCTCGTGGGCGACCCCGGGCGCGGCGGCGATCAACACGTCTTCCGGCTCGGCGGGTGTACGCACCACCGCACCGGCTTCCTTCGCGATC
Source organism: Actinomycetota bacterium (assembly GCA_030836785.1). Taxonomy (GTDB): domain Bacteria; phylum Actinomycetota; class Actinomycetes; order Mycobacteriales; family Mycobacteriaceae; genus Mycobacterium. The sequence continues at coordinate 19,918 of JAUPLT010000134.1, read as the reverse complement.
AGTGCGGCGGCGGCCCAGTCCCACACGTTCAAACCGTGCTCGTAGTAGGCGTCCAGGCGCCCGGCGGCCACGTGGCAGAGGTCCAGCGCGGCGGATCCGAACCTGCGGACATCACGAACCTGCGGAAGCATCCGCGCCAGCAGCGCAGCCTGAACCGCCCGCCGCTGCGGCTGGTAGCCGAACCCGGTGCCCAGCAGCACCATGGAGAGATCCGTCACAGCCGTACATCTCAGGACCCGGGACTCGCCGCCCACGGCGACGGTTGCGCCGCGGCCCTGCGCTGCCGAGTAGATCTCGCCGCTGACCACATCGGCCACCGCCCCGGCCACGGAGACGCCGTCGACCTGCGCCGCCAGCGAGACGGCATAGGCCGGTATCCCGTAGAGGAAGTTGACCGTCCCGTCGATGGGATCCACGACCCAGCACAGCGGGGCAGGTCCACCCGCAGGGCCACCGCCCTCCTCCCCCACGATCGGCTCACCGGGCCGCAGGTCGGCGAGAAGGTCACGCACCAGCCCTTCGGTCTCGGTGTCGGCCACTGTCACCGGATCGGTGGGGCTGCTCTTGGTCCGCACCGATCCTCCGCCGTCGGCCGCGAACATTTCGGCGCGTCGCCGTCGCACGAACCTGGCGGCCACGTCGACCACCTGTTCCGCCGTTACGCGCAGAGCATCGACATCAACCTCGGACATGCCTCCTATCGCAACACAATCCCGGTATCGCGGGCCGGCCCACCCATTAGTGTTGGGGTCCGACCGATGGGAGATCCACCATGACATCGACCCAGCCCAGCACCGCGCGCCACGCCCTCGGCGTCGACGTCGGTGGCAGCGGCGTCAAGGGCGCTCTGGTCGACCTCGACACCGGAAGGCTCGTCGGCGACCGCTTCCGTCTCGAGACACCGCAACCCGCCACTCCCGGGGCCGTCACCGAGGTGGTGGCCGCGGTGGTGGCGCATTTCGACTGGGACGGGCCCCTGGGGGTGACCTATCCCGGCGTCGTGGTCGACGGTGTCGTGCAGACCGCCGCCAACGTCGACCGGGACTGGATCGGCGTGAACGCCGCCGAGGCGTACAGCAAGGCCATGGGTGGTCGCCCGGTCACCGTCCTCAACGACGCCGACGCCGCCGGGCTGGCCGAACAGCACTACGGTGCCGGCCGCAACCGAAGCGGCGTGGTCGTGCTTCTGACCTTCGGCACGGGCATCGGTTCGGCCGTCATCCATAACGGCATGTTGCTCCCCAACACCGAGTTCGGCCATATCGAGGTGGACGGCAAGGAAGCCGAGCACCGGGCAGCGTCCTCGGTCAAGGAACTCAAGGATTGGGGCTACCGGCGCTGGACCAAGGAGGTCACCAAGGTTCTGGTGGCCGTCGAGAACGCCATCTGGCCGGACCTGATCATCGTCGGTGGCGGAATCAGCCGAAAATCGGAGAAGTGGATTCCGCTGCTGAAGAACCGCACACCCGTGGTAGCGGCCGAACTGCTGAACACCGCGGGCATCGTCGGAGCCGCGATGGCGGCGGCCGAAGCCCAGGCCAAGTCCTGATCCCAGGCGTCGCTGGCCGACGGACTCCCCGTTGGTCGTTACAATGGCCCACGGCGGTCGCGGACCGGAAGCGGCGAGGCTCGCTGAAGCGGTCAGGCCGATACTTCCGATAACCGACGTTTTTGGTGCGACTGCTACGTCCGCCGAAGACTGCATGACTGAAAGGGCGTACGTGGCAGCGACCAAGGCAAGCCCCGCTACCCAGACTCCCGCGAATGCCGCGACAACCGCGACTCCCGCCAAGAAAGCCGCCGCCCCGCGGACGAAGGCAGTCAAGGCGACCACGCCGGCCGCGAAAGCCGCAACCAAGGCCCCGGCGAAGAGCGCCGCAAAGGCACCGGCGAAGGCTGCGAAGGCACCCGTGAAGGCCGCGGCGAAGGCACCGGCCAAAACCACCCGCAGCCGCGCGAAGAAGGCCACAGCGGCCACCGACGCCGTTGCCACGGAGATCGTCGCCGATACCGACCTGGCTGTCGACGACCTGGAGACCCTCGGCGCGGAGCCGGAGATCGACACCGTCGCGGAGGTCGTCGAGGTCGACCTCGCCGACCTCGACGAGGTTGTGGAGACCGCCGACGACGGCTCCCCGGCCGCGGTGGCCGTCGATTCGGAGGCCGGCGACGACGACGAGTCCGCCGAACCGTCCGACAAGGACAAGGCCTCTGGCGACTTCGTCTGGGACGAGGAGGAGTCCGAGGCGCTGCGGCAGGCCCGCAAGGACGCCGAACTCACCGCCTCGGCCGACTCCGTCCGCGCCTACCTCAAGCAGATCGGCAAGGTGGCTCTGCTCAACGCCGAGGAGGAGGTCGAACTGGCCAAGCGCATCGAGGCGGGCCTCTTCGCCACCCAGCGGCTGGCTGAGATGATCGAGGCCGGCCAGAAGCTTCCCGTCCAGCAGCGCCGGGACATGCAGTGGATCTGCCGCGACGGCGAGCGGGCCAAGAACCACCTGCTGGAGGCGAACCTGCGACTGGTGGTGTCGCTGGCCAAGCGCTACACCGGCCGCGGAATGGCATTCCTGGACCTGATCCAGGAGGGCAACCTCGGCCTGATCCGCGCGGTGGAGAAGTTCGACTACACCAAGGGCTACAAGTTCTCCACGTACGCCACGTGGTGGATTCGTCAGGCCATCACCCGGGCCATGGCCGACCAGGCCCGCACCATCCGCATCCCGGTACACATGGTCGAGGTCATCAACAAACTCGGGCGCATCCAGCGCGAGCTGCTCCAGGACCTCGGTCGCGAGGCCACTCCTGAAGAGCTGGCCAAGGAGATGGACATCACGCCGGAGAAGGTGCTGGAGATCCAGCAGTACGCCCGCGAGCCGATCTCGCTGGACCAGACGATCGGCGATGAGGGCGACAGCCAGCTCGGTGACTTCATCGAGGACTCCGAGGCTGTGGTGGCGGTGGACGCGGTGTCGTTCACACTGCTGCAGGACCAGTTGCAGTCGGTGCTCGAAACCCTGTCGGAGCGCGAGGCAGGTGTTGTGCGCCTCCGGTTCGGACTGACCGACGGGCAGCCCCGTACCCTCGACGAGATCGGCCAGGTTTACGGGGTCACCCGTGAGCGGATTCGCCAAATCGAGTCCAAGACCATGTCAAAGCTGCGCCATCCGAGCCGCTCTCAGGTCTTGCGCGACTACCTGGACTGAGCCCGGGGTCGATCCCCGGCGTCCCGGCTATCCGATCGGCGCGAATCGTCCGTCGGAACCCGGCAGATAACTGCTCACGGCGATGACGGCACTGGTCGGCAGTGGTCCGTACAGGTGCGGGAATCGGAGCGTCGGGGGATCCTCGGGCAGACCCGGTTCCCACCGCAGTGGTGCATCCAGGCGATCTGGGTGGACGTACAGCAGCACCACGTCACTGCGTCCGGCGAAGAGGCGATTCGCCGGCAGGTGGACCTGCTGCCGCGTCGACAGGTGCACGAAGCCGACCGTCCCCAGCGACTCCGCCCGCACCTCCCCAGCCACGCGGGCGGCCGCCCATTCGGCGGCCGGGCACAGATGGACCAGCGGTTGCGGTTTCGGGCACATACCCCCACACTGCATGACACGCGATCACCGCACGAACCGACGATCGGGAGCGTGAGACACGACACATCGGTAGGGCACGGGAACAAGTACCCGCGCTCAAACGTCTGAGACAGTAGATACACGCTCCCCGACGGGACGACCGATCGGCGAGCACCGTGACCATGGAGGAGCCCATGAACGCAACGCTGACCAGTCCCGAACTGACTCGGGCTGATCGCTGCGACCGCTGCGGCGCCGCCGCGCGGGTCCGGGCCAAACTGCCCTCGGGTGCCGAGTTGCTGTTCTGCCACCACCACGCCAATGAGCACCAGGCCAAGCTGATCGAGTTGGCAGCCGTGCTGGAGGTCGATCCCGACAACGACTGACCGGTATACGTCGTCAGAGTTGCACACCATGCCTGCGGTCGTGAGGAATGCTGGGAGGCGATGAACGACCAGTCGGCCCGGCCGCAGCGCCACCACTTCTGGCGTATCGCCAAGCGGACTCTCGCTAAAAGCTGGGATGACTCGATCTTTTCGGAGTCCGCCCAGGCCGGTTTCTGGTCCGTGCTGTCGTTGCCTCCGCTGTTGCTGGGTCTACTGGGCAGTCTGGCCTACGTAGCCCCGCTGTTCGGGCCGGACACCCTTCCGGCCATCCAGGCCCAGCTGATCAGCACGGCCAACAGCTTCTTCTCCCGCAACATCGTCACCGAGATCATCGAACCCACGATCGCCGACATCGTCCAGGGTGCACGGGGTGAAGTCGTCTCACTCGGATTCGTCATCAGCCTGTGGGCCGGGTCGTCGGCCGTCTCGGCGTTCGTCGACTCGGTGGTCGAGGCCCATGGTCAGACGCCGCTGCGCCACCCGGTCCGACAGCGGTTCTTCGCCCTCGGGTTGTACGTAGCCGGACTGCTGATCGTGATCGCCTCGGCACCACTGCTGGCACTGGGACCCCGCAAGATCGGCGCCTATATTCCGGAGAGCTGGAATTCGGTGCTGCGATTCGGCTACTACCCGATGCTGGTACTGGGGCTCATCCTGGCTGTAACGGTGCTCTACCGGGTTTCGCTGCCGCAACCGTTGCCCACCCACCGGCTCGTGTGGGGCGCTGTACTGGCCACCGCCTTCTTCATGGTCGCCACCGCCGGGCTGCGGATCTATCTGCAGTACATCACCCGCACCGGCTACACCTATGGCGCCTTGGCCACACCCATCGCTTTCCTGTTGTTCGCGTTCTTCCTCGGTTTCGCCATCATGATCGGCGCGGAACTCAACGCCGCTATCGAGGAGGAATGGCCGGCGCCGCCGCCACACTTGCAACGTTGGCGGGAGCGCGCCCAGCGCGGCGGCCCGCAACAGGGTGACACGGATCAGAGCGATGAGGGCTCCGGAGCCGAGACCGGCGCGGGACCTGTCTCCACGGTTGGGGAAGGGCACCCCGAGCCTGCGGCAGTCAGCCCTTCTTGAGGGTTTCGTAGATCCGCTTGCAGTCCGGGCAGACCGGCGAACCGGGCTTGGCTGCCCGGGTGACCGGGAAAACCTCACCACACAGGGCCACCACATGGGTGCCCATCACCGCGCTCTCGGCGATTCTGTCCTTTTTGACGTAGTGAAAGTGTTTGGGCCTGTCGTCGTCAGTGCCGTCGTCGACGCGTTCATCGCTGTCGGTGCGTTCGATGGTGTCGGTTTGCATGCCGACATTCTGCCCGTTCGCACCCGAAACAGGTAAGGCAGCTGTAAGGAAAATGGTCTCGTCCCGCAGTGCCGAGGTGTGGAACAGTGCAGGGTATGGAGCGCGATCTCGGATTTGACGACGAGGGCCGGCCAGTGCTCATCACCCGCGCGGCGCTCTCCTACGAGGAACAGCACCGGGCCCGGGTCCGCAAGTACCTCGCGTTGATGTCCTGGCGCATCCCTGCATTCCTCGGCGCGGCCATCGCATACGGCATCTGGCACAACGGTTTGTTGTCTCTGGCGATCCTGGCGGTTTCGATTCCCCTGCCATGGATGGCTGTTCTGATCGCCAACGATCGCCCGCCGCGGCGGGCGGAGGAGCCCCGGCGGTTCCCCGACGCCCCCGAGCACACCGCCCTGTTCCCGCGGGCGGAACGCCGCGCACTGGAGTCCGGGCAGTCCGCGCAAAATCAGCCCGCACCGCCACCCGAAGAACGTTCCCGATAGCGCCCCGGATTGGGGACTCTTAATAGATTCTCAGAACCTGTCCGGATTTCCGCACGTCAGAGCAGGTGAGATCGGGAGCCCATGGGAACTCTGCGAGCAGACAGGGCGTTGGACAGAGTGACAGTCAGAGCCGATCAGGAGGCCACCATGGCAAACGTCACCAGCAGCGGAGCAGACCGCGACCTGGACACCCAGAGTCCAGCCGCCGATCTGGTTCGCGTCTATCTGAACGGCATCGGAAAGACGGCTCTTCTCACCGCCGAGGACGAGGTCGAACTGGCCAAGCGGATCGAGGCGGGCTTGTACGCGCAGCATCTGCTCGAGACGCGCAAGCGTCTGGGCGAGAGCCGCAAGCGTGACTTGGCAATCATCGTTCGGGACGGCCAGGCGGCACGTCGGCACCTCTTGGAGGCAAATCTGCGTCTGGTGGTGTCGCTGGCCAAGCGCTACACCGGCCGCGGCATGCCCCTGCTGGATCTCATCCAGGAGGGCAACCTGGGTCTGATCCGGGCGATGGAGAAGTTCGACTACACCAAGGGCTTCAAGTTCTCGACCTACGCGACCTGGTGGATTCGTCAGGCCATCACCCGCGGAATGGCTGACCAGAGCCGCACTATCCGGCTTCCTGTCCACCTGGTGGAGCAGGTGAACAAGCTCGCCCGGATCAAGCGCGAATTGCACCAGACCCTGGGCCGGGAAGCTTCCGACGAGGAGCTAGCGGAGGAGTCCGGAATTCCTGTCGAGAAGATCAACGACCTGCTCGAGCACAGCCGCGATCCGGTAAGCCTGGACATGCCGGTGGGAACCGACGAGGAGGCCCCACTGGGCGACTTCATCGAGGATTCCGAAGCGATGTCCGCTGAGAACGCAGTGATCTCGGAACTGCTCCACACCGACATCAGGCACGTCCTGGCCACCTTGGACGAGCGCGAACAGCAGGTGATCCGCTTGCGATTCGGGCTCGACGACGGACAGCCGCGAACCCTCGACCAGATCGGCAAGTTGTTCGGGCTGTCGCGCGAACGGGTCCGCCAGATCGAACGCGAAGTCATGAACAAGCTGCGCAATGGGGAGCGCGCTGAGCGGTTGCGTTCCTACGCCAGCTGACAGGTCCTGTGCACTGCGATGCCCGCCGATCTCCCGGCGGGCATCGCTATTTGCGTCCCGGACCGCTCATCCGGGGAACCTCGCGCCCGGGACAGACGTAGACTCGCGAAGCGAAGAAGGGTGCCCTAATGAATGATCTGGTCGACACCACCGAGATGTACCTGCGCACCATCTACGACCTCGAGGAGGAGGGCGTGGTTCCGTTGCGTGCGCGAATCGCCGAACGCCTCGAGCAGAGCGGGCCCACTGTCAGCCAGACAGTGTCGCGGATGGAGCGCGACGGGCTGTTGCATGTCGCCGGGGACCGCCATCTGGAACTCACCGAGAAGGGGCGTCGGCTCGCCGTCTCCGTCATGCGCAAGCACCGGCTCGCCGAACGCCTTCTGGTCGACATCATCGGGCTGCCCTGGGAGGAGGTTCACGCCGAAGCGTGCCGCTGGGAGCACGTCATGAGCGAGGATGTCGAGCGCCGACTGGTGCAGGTGCTGGATAACCCCACGGTGTCGCCATTCGGCAACCCGATCCCGGGCCTGTCGCTGCTGGGCCTCGACGATTCGCCGGCCTACCAGGACACTGCCACGCTGGTCAGGCTGACCGAACTCCCGGCGGGCGCCTCCGTCGCGGTGGTGGTCCGCCGGCTCACCGAGCACGTCCAGGGCGACGCCGCCCTGATCGGACGTCTGAAAGACGCCGGTGTGGTACCCAACGCCAGGGTTTTGGTCGAGACCAACGCGCACGGTGACGTGACGATCGTCGTCACCGGCCACGAGAACGTCGAACTGCCCCACGAGATGGCCCATGCGGTCAAGGTGGAGAGGGTCGTCGAGAAGGTCTAGCGCCACGGTCATACCGCACGCCGGCCGAAAGGCCGGCGCCGTGGAAGTCGGACGCCGATCTTCTTGGCGATCCGGTAGCCGGTTCCGGCAAGCTCGCGAATCTGCTCCGGCCGCATGCCCGACTGAAGTGCCGTGTCCAGCATGCCCGCCATCCGGTGTGAGGGATCGGACCGCAACGCCGCCTCCAGGCAGACACCGGCCAGCGGTCCATCCCCTCGGGCGTAGGCCGAGAACGCCAGTAGAACCAGCGCATCCACCCGCCACGGATCTGGTAGTTCGCGGGCGAGCAGCGCCCACAGCGCCTCCGCGCGATCGCAGTCGTCTCCCACCGCCAACGCGTAGAGCGTGTCCCGAACAGCGACATCGGTCAACGCACAGGCCAGTACCGCAAGCTGCCGATCGTCGAACTCAGACCCATCCCAGGCCATCGCCGCCGCGGCCAGTGCCGTCTCCACATCGCGCCGGCCGCACCCGTCGGGATCAAGGCCCCACTCCGCGTCCCGCTCCTGCTCTCGGGTCGTGATCGCTTCGGTCCGTTGGGGTGATCGCGCGGCATCTGACAGCTCAATGACGGACTGCAACTCCGATCGGCGGGAATAGAGCCTCCTGCCGTCCAGAACCGCCGCAACGGCCAGCGGCGAGGCGCTCGGGTCCTCCACCCGCCCCCGCTGTCCGCACCCGTCCACACAATGCCAACTGCCATCGGCCTGGACACGGTCAACCACGTGTACGGCGTAAAGTTCGACGGCGCGCTGCGCCAGCGCCGACTCCAGCGCACCGGCCAACCGGCGATGTTCCTCGCCGCACACCGGGCATAGGGCGCCGTCATCATCGATGATCACCGCAACGACCCGTTCGGCGCCTGAAGTCTCGGCAATCTCTGCAAGTCGCTCGATATTGCCGACAAGCTCGGCCGACAGATCTGCGCGCATGACGGCACCCATGACGCCGCCTTCGATGGACACCAGCACAAGGGACTTCTCCGGGACGAAACCGAGGACGGCGGGCAAGGCCGCGATGAGCGAACCGGGACGATCGAAGCAGAAGTCGGGCCGGCCCGTGTGATCTGAGGTCATGCGTCCGACGCTTTCAAGTGCCGCCGTCAGTTCCGGCGCCAGCAGGCGCAAAGAGGCCTCGCCTGTGCAGCAACTCGGGACTGGGGAGAGAATAGGCACGCATCGGGAACGACCGGCGGCGGCGCAGCGTTGTGCTTTCAGAACAGGTCAAACTCGCCAACCGAGGGACAGGAGGCGCGACAGTGGCCGACGAACACAGCCGTAACCATCCGTCCGAGCAGATCTATGACTTGGAGGTTCCCGCACCACGGCTGACTTCCAGCGACGGTAGCGGTCCCGTGCTGATTCACGCGCTGGAGGGATTCTCCGACGCCGGACACGCCATTCGACTCGCCGCGGACCATCTCAAGGAATCGCTGGACACCGAACTCGTGGCCTCGTTCGCCATTGACGACCTGCTGGACTATCGCTCCCGGCGGCCGGTGATGACCTTCAAAACCGACCACTTCACCAGCTACCAGGAACCACAGCTCGGTCTGTACGCCTTGCGCGATGCTGTCGGGACTCCCTTTCTGCTGTTGGCAGGCCTGGAGCCGGACTTGCAGTGGGAGCGCTTCGTGACCGCCGTTCGACTCCTGGCCGAACGCCTCGGGGTGCGGCGCACCATCGGCCTCGGAACGATCCCGATGGCCGTGCCGCACACCCGTCCGGTGTCGATGACCGCACATTCGAACAATCGCGATCTGATCGCCGATCACCAACCGTGGGTGGGCGAGGTCCAGGTGCCGGCCAGCGTCTCGAACCTGCTGGAGTATCGAATGGCCCAGCATGGCCACGAGGCCGTCGGATACACCGTCCACGTGCCGCACTACCTTGCTCAAACCGACTACCCGGCGGCCGCCGAAGCCCTACTCGAGCAGGTGTCTCGGTCTGCCGACCTCCAAATTCCCCTCGGGGATCTTGCGGAGGCCGCGGAATCCGTCCAGACGAAGATCGATGAACAGGTTCAGGGTTCGCCGGAAGTCGCGCAGGTCGTCAGCGCGCTGGAGAGCCAGTACGACGCGTTTGTCACCGCACAGGAGAACCGCTCCCTACTGGCCCGCGATGAGGACCTGCCCAGCGGTGACGAACTCGGTGCGGAATTCGAGAAATTCCTGGCCCAGCACACCGAGGACTTCAAGGATGGCGGAGCTGACGGCTGAGCTTTGACGATGTGCCGCGTGGATCCAACGCCTGCCCCGATTCCCGGAACCGACTCAGTGCCCGGAGCCGACTCAGTGCCCGGAGCCGACTGAGCGATGCGACCGCAAGGCCGCGATCTCACGTTCAAAATCCTCCGCCGAGGTGAACGAACGGTAGACCGAGGCGAACCTCAAGTACGCAACCTCGTCTAGCTCACGCAACGGGCCGAGAATCGCCAAACCGACGTCGTGGCTCGGTATCTCCGGTGAACCGGCAGCCCGGACCGCGTCTTCGACTTGTTGAGCCAGGACGTTGAGGGCGTCGTCATCCACATCGCGGCCCTGACAGGCGCGGCGCACTCCGCTGATCACCTTTTCCCGACTGAACGGCTCCGTGACCCCGCTTCGCTTGACCACGGCGAGCACTGCGGTCTCCACGGTGGTAAACCGGCGACCACACTCCGGACAGCCCCGGCGACGCCGAATAGCCTGTCCCTCGTCGGTCTCTCGCGAATCCACCACCCTCGAATCCGGGTGCCGACAGAACGGGCAGTGCACGTGTACGCGCTCCCTCCGGCCGAACGATTCATCTGCAGGTGCTGACGGCTGCGTGCCGCGCACCCGAAGCACACCGACAATCGCGCCGTCGACCTCTGAGGGTACCTGTGTAGATCCGTCATAGTTCAGACTGCTGCACACCAACCGCACATCCGGCTTGCCGGTTGTCAGCCGAGTGGCGCGATCAGTGACTGCCCGGTCTCGATCGCCGATGAGTCGAGCTGATTCAGATCACGAATACGATCCACCACGCGATCAACGGGACTGTCCGGAGCGACCCGGCCGGCGAGGCTCCGGAGGCTCTCACCGTCCAGCACGTAGACGACCGCCAGTTGCTCGCGAGTTCCCAGCGCCGGCGCCGCACGCTCGGCACCGGACTGGGCGAGCAGACCGAGCCATACGGTGATCAGCGCCGCCAGCACGGCCAGCGCGAGGGTCACCGGGGTACTCCCCTTGCGCCCGGAGAGCCTCCGATGCGGCGCAGCCGACACGGCCAGTCCGCTCCCGCGGTAACGCAGCGGTGCAACGACCGGCCGGGACGGCGCCGGTAGGCGGCCCGGCGAACTGCGATGCCGGTACCCCGTGCGCACCCGGCGCGGACTGGCGACCGGCCAGCCCACACGATCATGATCATGAAGAATTGTCATGTCAGCCCCTTCGCCCATATCGCTCGGATGTTCGAAACGGTAGTCGCCCGTGTGTTCGAATACGAACATTTGAGCGAGCGTGTCGCGGATGACGGTAAGCCAAGCCGCCGACAATCCAGTGGAGGGCGAAACACGCTCGAACACATGTTTGATAATGTCGTCTCCGCGCGCTACATTCGGCCCCATGAGCGACAGCAGAGAGAACACCGGCGGCAACCGGGACATCGCCGGGGCGGGACTGACCGAACGCCAGCGGACCATCCTGGAGGTGATTCGCGCATCAGTGACCACTCGGGGCTATCCACCCAGCATCCGTGAGATCGGCGATGCGGTGGGTTTGAACTCGACGTCCTCAGTGGCCCACCAATTGCGGACCCTCGAACGGAAGGGCTATCTGCGCCGTGACCCGAATCGCCCGCGGGCCGTCGACGTACGGAGCGCCGATGACGTGGCTGCGGCTGTCGTCACCGAGGTCGCCGGTTCCGATGCGCTTCCGGAACCGACGTTCGTACCGGTTTTGGGCCGGATCGCCGCCGGCGGACCGATCCTGGCCGAAGAAGCTGTCGAAGATGTCTTTCCACTGCCCCGCGAACTCGTCGGCGAGGGTTCACTGTTCCTGCTCAAAGTGGTCGGCGAGTCGATGGTCGACGCGGCGATCTGTGACGGCGACTGGGTCGTCATCCGCCAGCAGAACGTGGCCGACAACGGCGACATCGTCGCGGCGATGATCGACGGCGAGGCCACCGTCAAGACCTTCAAGCGATCCGGCGGTCAGGTCTGGCTCATGCCGCACAACCCGGCGTTCGACCCGATCCCCGGCAATGAAGCAGTCATTCTGGGCAAGGTGGTGACGGTTATCCGGAAGATCTGAGTGCGCTCAGCGACGGTCCGCCTGCGGACGCTGCTCCGGTGACGGCGAGTTGGTCACTCGGGAGCCCGAACGAATCCGTTCGCCTGAGCCACTTCCTCGCTGGCGAACCAGACCTCGGGCAAGGTGTTGTCATACAGCGCGGAGTCGGGCAGGTAGTAGAGCCCTGAATGCGTGGTGGCCTTGATGACGTAACCCTCCGGCGCCTCATAAGGATCGGCCAGGGGCAGGTGGATGGCCGGCCGCCACGGTTCCGGGTCCCCGAACTTCGGTGCCGACGGGAAGCCCGGCCGTTCGGCCGGCGCGGGCGCGGGCGCTTCGACTTCATCGCCTTCATCGCCGACGACGACGTCCACCTCTTCGACGACTTCAGCCCATGAGGTCGCATCATCGGCGGCATGCCGGCGCCGTGGACGCTCTGCATCCTCGCCATACGTCTGCCACAGCGGTGCCGCGTCTTCCGCCTGGCTGCGCGCGTGCCGTCCGGAGTCGAAATCCGCAGGCCAGCGGGGAACCTCGGTGACACTCACCGGTTCGCCGAATGTGGCCAGGTCCGATTCGGTCGGAACTTTGGTGGGGGCGGTGTCGATGGCGTCCTCGTCCGCCTCGAATTCTGCGGGAGTCGTGGAACCCGGCCACCCCGCAGTTCCCTTGGCATGCGAGTCATCACCTGGCCAGTGGCCGGATCCGGTCTCCCCGTCCGACGATCCCTGGCCGAAGTCCCGCCCGTGGCCGCTCTCGAAGCCTCGGTCGAACGGGCCACCATCGCCCTCGGTGCGACGGTCGGAGCCGCCCGACCGGCGCACCGCCCACAGACCGAGCAGGCCCAGCAGCAGCACCAGTGGGACGATGATCGCCAGCCACCACCAGCGCCAGCCCCCCTTGGCCTCGCCGTCACCCGCTCCGGCGTCCGGCGGAGTCTGCGCCACGGCCTCAGAAAGCTGTATTCCCTCCAGGTCGGCGCCGAGTTCAGCAGGTGTGGTGATGAAGCGCTTCTCGGCCGGATTCCAGGCGATTTCCCCACCGCTGAACTTCTGGGTCACGACGTCACCGGACACGGACTGCTCACCGGTGGGAACTCCCAGCTTTCCGGCACCCGCACCCAGCTTCTGCCAGGCGGCATTGATGGCGCCGCGCACCACGATGGCACCGGAGTCCGGCGTCCAGAAGATCACCGGCTGGTCAGGCGCACTGAAGGCGCTGACACGGCTGTTGGGAACACCGCCGTCGGTCTCTGTTCCGATGGGTAGCCCGAGATCACCGCTCGGGCCGCCCAACGACTCATACTTGGCGAGAATGGCACCGGTGAGAGAGTGCGCTCCGGTTTCCGGGGTGTAGAAGATCTTTCCGCCGGCATAGCCCTGGGCGGCGCCGTTGGCGCCGATCGGCGTCTGGTCGCCCTGCCTGGCTCCAAGCGGTCCGCCCAGCCCGCCGGCGGCCCGCCAGGCCTGGTTGATCAGGGTCGTCGGATCCAACGGAACTTCGACTCCGGCGAGGCTGCCGGCCAGTTCAGCGGGCACGGTGGTGAAGGTCTTGGTGGCGGAGTTCCAGGACAGTTCACCGCCGGTGAACTTCTGGCTGACGAGGTCGCCGTCGTAGCGTTCGTCCTCAATCGGCACCCCGAGCGTTCCCGCTGAGCCGCCGAGCTTGTCCCAGGCGACGTTGATCGCCCCGCGCACCGCCCAGGCACCGGTATCCGGAGTCCAGAACACCGCCGGCTTGTCACTGGCACTGAAGGTGCTGACCCGGCTGAAGTCGCCGACCAGGCCGGGAACCTCATCGATGGTGGGGAATCCCAGATCGCTGTCGGCAGGGCCGCCGAGTGACTCGTACTTGTCCAGGATCGCACCGTAGAGCAGATGGGCGCCGGTATCGGGGGTGAAGAAGATCTTCCCACCGGTGAACTTCTGCGCAAATCCGGCGCCGACCTGGTAGACGTCCCCGTCCTGGCCGCCGATCACCGACTCGGGGCCACCTGCGGCGTTCCAGGCCTGTCCGATGGCGTCGGCCGCATCGCTTTCCGGGGTGGCCGACGCACTCGGCACAACCAGCAGTGCTGCCGCGGCGGTCGCCACGGCTCCCAGCGCCACACGTGTGGCCGCCCGGCCCAGGCGCATTCTCAGCCGTGTCATGTCAACCGTCTCCCGCGTTTCGGTCTTTATCACTGTGACGTAACAAGACAATAAGGCGTTTTTGCTCGCGCAAGCTAACCATGACACGCGGGCGAGACCTGAATTGGAATCCAAATCGAGATAGAACTCGAATTGATCCGATATCAGACCGGCGGTTGCCCGGCACCGGACTTCAGCGGTCAGACACCGAGACTGCGGCCGATGATCTCTTTCATGATCTCCGTGGTACCGCCATAAATAGTCTGGACTCGAGCATCCAAGAATGCCCGGGCCACGTTGTATTCGCGCATGTATCCGTAGCCGCCGTGCAATTGCAGACAACGGTCCACCAGTTTCACCTGCGCCTCGGTGGTCCACCACTTGGCCATCGCAGCCTGATCCGCGGTGAGTTTGCCGTCGAGGTGCAACCGAATGAATTCGTCGGTCAAGATGCGCACCGCGGTGGCTTCGGTCGCCAACTCTGCGAGGACGAAGCGGCTGTTCTGGAATGAACCGATGGGCTTGCCGAACGCTTTGCGTTCCTTGCAGTACTGGATCGTCTCTTCCAGCACCGACTCCATCGCGGCCGCGGCCATGACGGCGATCGACAGCCGTTCCTGGGGCAGGTTCTGCATCAGATAGATGAAGCCCATCCCCTCCTCGCCGATCAGGTTTTCCACCGGCACCTTGACGTCGGTGAACGAGAGTTCAGCGGTGTCCTGTGCGTCGAGACCTACCTTGTCGAGGTGCCGTCCGCGCTCGAAGCCCGGCATGCCGCGCTCCACACCGAGCAGCGAGAAGCCCTGGGCGCCCTTCTCCGGGTTGGTCTGCGCCACCACGATCACCAGGTCGGCGTTGATGCCGTTGGTGATGAAGGTCTTCGAACCGTTCAGTACGTAGTGGTCGCCATCCTTGACTGCGCGGGTCTTGATGCCCTGCAGGTCGCTTCCAGTGCCGGGTTCGGTCATCGCGATCGCGGTGATCAACTCGCCGGTGCAGAACTGCGGGAGCCAGCGCTGCTTCTGCTCCTCGGTGGTCAGGTCGAGCAGGTAGGGGGCAACGACATCGTTGTGCAACGAGAAACCCAGTCCGCTGTAGCGGCCGGCGACCGTCTCCTCGCAGACGATGGTGTTGTACCGGAAGTCGGAGTTACCGCCGCCGCCGTACTCCTCCGGCACGGCCATACCGAGGAATCCCTGCTTCCCCGCCTCAAGCCAGACGCCGCGGTCGACGATCTTGTCCTTCTCCCACTGGTCGTGGTACGGCGCGACATGCTTGCCGAGGAACGACCGGTAGGACTCCCGGAACAACTCGTGGTCGGACTCGAACAGCGTGCGGGAATACTTGACAGCGTTGCCCATGGTGGTGGCCTCCAAGAAGTGCTCGACGGTACTTGACCGAGGATAGACCAACCGGATGGTTGGGAAGCAATGCGCTGGTCAGCAGGGGTTCTCCGGCGAAACAGGCGCGTCTGCTCCCGACAGCCGAGTGGAGGTCAGCCGGTGGCGAACGGCCGCAGCACCGCCGCCAGTGCCGGCGGAACGCCTGCCTTGACCCGGGTGCCGCCGTCGGTGTGCTCGGTGACGTCCACCCGTCCCTGCTCGTGCAGACGCGCCACCAGGTCACCCCGTCCGTAGGGGATGGTGACATCGACGGCGACCTCACGGGGTTCGACCATCTCCCCCATTCGAGCGCGCAGCCGGTCCAGCCCCTCTCCGGTGTGGGCGGAGACCAGCACCGCGCCGGGAAGTGCGCTGCGCAGTTGCGCCAGGGTGAGTTCGTCTGCGGCGTCGGTCTTGTTGACGACCAGCAGTTCCGGCGCAGGTGCGGCGTGGTGGTCCGCCTGCACCTCCCGGATCACCTGATGCACGGCGTCGATCTGCGCCAGTGGGTTGGCGTCGGATCCGTCGACAACGTGCACCAGCAGGTCGGCATCGACGACCTCCTCCAGAGTGGAGCGGAACGCCTCGACCAACTGCGTCGGAAGGTGGCGGACGAACCCCACCGTGTCGGTGAGGACGAAGGGGCGACTGTCGTCGAACTCCCCTCGGCGGGTGGTGGGTTCCAGGGTGGCGAACAGGGCGTTCTGCACCAGCACACCGGCACCGGTGAGGGCGTTGAGCAGACTGGACTTGCCGGCATTGGTGTATCCCACGATCGCCACCGACGGCACGTCGCTGTGCCTGCGGCGACTGCGCTGGGTGTCGCGGACCTGCTTCATATCCCTGATTTCCCGGCGCAGCCGCGCCATCCGCTCACGGATGCGACGGCGATCGGTCTCGATCTTGGTCTCGCCCGGGCCGCGTGTGCCAACGCCTCCCCCGGCACCGCCCGCCCGCCCGCCCGCCTGACGGGACATCGATTCGCCCCAGCCGCGCAGGCGGGGCAGCATGTACTCCATCTGAGCCAGCGACACCTGCGCCTTGCCCTCCCGGCTGGTCGCATGCTGGGCGAAGATGTCGAGGATCAGGGCGGTGCGGTCGATGACCTTGACCTTGACCACCTTTTCCAGCGCGTTGAGTTGGGCCGGACTGAGTTCGCCGTCGCAGATCACGGTGTCGGCTCCGGTGGCCACCACCACCTGCCTGAGCTCGGCGGCCTTGCCGGAACCGATGTAGGTGGACGGGTCGGGCTTGTCGCGGCGCTGAATCACCCCTTCGAGCACCTCCGATCCGGCGGTCTCGGCCAGCGCCGCCAGTTCGGCCAGGCTGGCCTCGGCGTCGCGGGCGCTGCCATCGGTCCACACCCCGACCAGCACGACGCGTTCCAATCGAAGCTGGCGGTACTCGACCTCGGAGATGTCCGCGAGTTCGGTGGACAGTCCGGCGACGCGTCTCAGCGCCGCCCGATCTTCCAAGGCGAGTTCGCCGGCACTAGGCTCGGCGGCCGCGACGGCGTGGGTGGCGCTCTCGGTGTTCGACAGGTCAGTCTTCCTCATGGTGTTGGTGCCGATGGTGTCACGCCGGTACAACGTCGCGCACCCCAAAATCGTCCCCGCGCCACTCAGAACTGGGCCGCCCACCAGCCGCCGTCGATATCGCCGTGAGCAACCAGGACGGAGGGGCCACGTAGATAGCTGGTCGTGGCGGTGACGCGGACCCGCACCTGTCCGCCTGGAACACGGACCTCAACGACCCCGGTTGCGCTGCCCTGGTGGGCCAGCGCAGCCACCGCCGCCGCCACTGTCCCGGTTCCACAGGAGCGGGTCTCACCCACACCTCGCTCGTGCACCCGCATCGCGACAGTCCCATCGACACCCTCGCCCGGCATCGGCGGGGTGAGGATCTCGACGTTGACTCCACCGGGAAACACCGAGTGATCGAAGGACACCGGCGCTCCGATGTCGAGGGTGTCCAGCGCCTCGATGGTGAGTCCCGGCACAAGGCAGGCCAGGTGCGGGTTTCCGACATCGACCGCGATGCCCGCGAACTCGCAGCCGCCGATGGCGGCGACCGACCTGCCGGTCACAGTCACCTCGCCCATTTCCACGGTGATGTCCGCGGTGGAGTCGTCTGCGTCGTGCACCACAACCGGCCGCGGCCCGGCGAGAGTGCCCACCACGAACTCCGAACGGTCCTCCAACCCGCTGGCCCGCAGGTAGTGGGCGAACACCCGCACACCGTTGCCGCACATCTGCGCGACGGAACCGTCGGCGTTTCGATAGTCCATGTACCAGTCGTCGGCTCCGACCCCATCGGGCAGTCCGGTGATCGCGCCGGCGCCGACAGCGGCACCCGCGCGCGTGACCCGCAACACACCGTCGGCCCCCAGACCGCGGCGCCGGTCACACAGCGCCGCCACGGCATCCCGGCTGAGATCGAGGTGCGCGAGCGGATCGGGCAGCACCACGAAGTCGTTCTGGGTGCCGTGCCCCTTGGCGAACATCATCTGAGCCACACCCGATCCCCGGCGGCTCCATCGTCAGCAGCGGGGTTCACCCGGTCAGGATACGTGGCGCCAGTGCGCCGCCACGGCCTCGACGAGACCCTGACCGGCGCCGTCCAGCCATCGGATGCGGTGGTCGCGGCGAAACCACGAGCGCTGCCGCCGAACATAGCGGCGGGTGCCGATGAACGTCGCCTCCCGGGCGCCCTCGATGACCGGGCCGTCCGCACCGGCGTCGAGGGCATCGGGGGCGTCGAGGACGTCGAGGACGTCGAGGACGTCGAGGACTTGGGCGTAACCCAGTGCCCTGGCAGCGGTAACGCCGCTGCGCAGCCCGCGGCCACACAGCGTCCTGACCTCGTCGACGAGGCCCTCGGCGAACATCGTCTCGGTCCGCCGGAAGAGTCGTTCATCGAGCGCCTCGGTCTGCCAGTCGAGGCCGACGATCGCCGTGTCCCAACGCGGCTCGCCGATGCGCGGGGCCGAGGCGGAGAACGGACGGCCCGTGAGCTCGACGACCTCGAGCGCACGCACGATTCGCCGGCCATCGGTGGGCAGGATCGCCTCGGCGGCCACCGGATCGCGGCGGGCGAGTTGGGCATGCAGTCCGGCCACCCCGATATCAGCCAGTCGCTGCTCCCACCGGGCCCGCACCGTCGGGTCGGTGGCCGGGAACACCCAGTCGTCGACCAGCGACTGGACGTACATCATCGATCCGCCGACGATGACCGGCACGGCCCCGCGCGCAAGGATGGCTTCCACGTCGGCGACGGCGGCCTGTTGATATCGGGCGACGGTCGCGGTCTCGGAGACGTCGAGAACGTCAAGTTGGTGGTGCGGGATGCCGCGCCGGTCCCCCGGCGCCAGTTTGGCGGTGCCGATGTCCATCCCGCGGTACTGCTGCATGGCGTCGGCGTTGACGATCTCCCCGCCGAGCAGTTCGGCGACGTCAAGAGCGAGTTCGGATTTCCCGGTCCCGGTCGGACCGATGATGGCGACCGGCCGCACTCAGCCCCGTTCCCACAGCCCGGCGGTGTAGCCCACGCCATACGGGGCGCAACAGTGCATCCCGGTGGCCGACCAGGTATCGGTGCCGGCCAACCCGGCGAGCACCTGATAGGCGACGCGGCCGATCACACCTGACGGCAACCTCGTCAGGGCTGCGGCGTCGGCGGCTTCCAGTGCATCGTCCAGGGCCTGCTGAACCACGATCGAATCGGGCTCGTAACCTCCCGGCGCGGCCGGAGTCAGGGTGTTGGCGCCATCGGCGACGATCAACACGCCGACGGGTTCGGCGGTCCGGTCGATCTCGGTGCGCAGCGCCCGACCACGGTTCACCGAATCCTCGCTGCCTAGGCCCGCGGCGCACACGTGGACCGTGATGGAGGCGTCAGGATTGCCCTGCTCTCGCAGCCAGCCCGCCATCAGCGCGCACAACGGCAGGGCCGCGAAGTCCGGGGGTGGTGGCGGGCACAGCGCCACCGGGACGTCAACTCCGTAGCCGGCGAACGTGCCGCGCAGCCGGGTCAGAGTCTCGTCGGCCGGTCCGACCCCGATGACGGTCCACTGCTTCGGGAGCGCCGCCACGGCGGCGATCGCCGCGACGCGCAGGTCGGCAAGCTCGACTGCGGCCTGGCCGGCAAGTTCGGGCAACAGCACCGGGGCCGAGGGAGCTAGAGCAATCGCCGTCAGCACGGCACCAAACTAACCGCCCGGACGCCGTGGCCGGAGCCAACCCTGCCGCATGCCCGCCGCCGAACTGGTTCAATACCCAGAGGGCGCCCTGAGAGACGGGCCCGGATGAGCAACAGCGGAGCCGCTTCGCGCGGCAGAGGCGCGACAGGATCGCGCGAAGGGTGGGTGGAGACAGCTCATGACGATTGACGATTCATCACCCGCCGACGCGGGCGCACCGGCCCCCGCACCGATTCCCCCGCCAGCGGCGGGCGAGCCGCCGACC
>JAUPLT010000133.1 GCA_030836785.1 Actinomycetota bacterium | reverse complement strand
GACCGTCAACACGGTCGTTTCCGGAAGCGTGACTGTGGCAGAGACCGAGCCGACGCCGCTCAGCGCGACCGCCGATCCGCCGGAAGCGGTGGGATCGACCACCAGCCGCCCAACTCCTGAGACGGTCATCTTCTCGGCCACGACGGTCACCGTCGTCGGCGTGGTCGCCTCTACCGCAGCCCGAGCGGCCGAGAACCTGAGGACCTCCGCCGCGAGATCCCTCTGGCGCCAGACGGCACCTGCCAGCAAGGCCGCCGCCGCTTCCGCCGGCACCGTCGGCGCCACACCCGACTGGGGGGCGAACAGCGATGCCAGTACGTTGCCGAGCGCCGAGGACACCGATGCGCTCGCGACGGGTGGAGAAGTGACGGTGACCGATGACTCGACGGGCTGTTGCACGTCCAGCCGAGGCAGCGGCACCGGTGCCACATCAGACCCGAACCCGACCACAGGAATCCTGCCGACCTGCGCCTGCGCTTTGGGAGGCGGTTGTGGAGATTTGGCGGACGTCAACGTCGATCCGGATGCCGCACCAATTCCAGCGGGGTTCTTTGCCTGAGCAACACCCACCGCGGTCGATGCCGGAGATGCCGGCCCGTCGGGCAGCCCTGCGGAGGAAGAGCCCGTCCCACCCACATCCACGGCGGCGCGCTGGGAGCCAGTGCTGCCCCGCGACTCCGGCACGGAACGCGGCGAGGCATCGGTTGCAACCGAGGTCGGCATACGTCGACTCCCGATTGCCGCGGTCTCCGACGTCGCCTTCGACGGCTTTCGGACTGCGGAGTTGACCGACTGGGACGTGGCCGTGTTCGCCGGACCTGCTGAACCGATAGTTGAATCCTCCGCGTCGGCGCGCGCGATGCATGTACCGCAGAAGCCAGCGGCCGTCGCCGTACCGATCCCCAATGCGACGGCGAGAGAGCCGACCCTGCCCACGTAGGCGCCGGTACCCCAATGGTGCTGGGAACCCCAGTGTCGATGGAAAGGGTGATGGACGGAAGACCGCCAGTGGAAATGAAGGTGCGAACTCCAATGCATCATGCCTATCCTCTTCTCGCCTACCGAAGGCCTTCCGCATGAAAAACCCCGGTCAGTTTCATTTTGGCACTTCGGAGTCCACCATTTCCAGATTTGCCAGTGCGAGAGTCGAATTGGACCGTTTCCCTGTAAACAAAATGGCCGATGCGTCCGCTCCGCGCCACGCTGTAGCGTGACCGAGGTGAACTTCCCCCGACTGTCATCTTCCCTCGCCGTCATGGCCTGTGCGGCGACGTTCGCCGTGACGCTCTCAGCGTGCAGTTCCACATCGGACACCTCGTCATCGGACACCTCGTCGCCCGCCGCACCGGCGTCGTCGATCGACAAGTCCTCCGGCGACGGCTGCCCGACAGCTCCGCCTGCCGAGGGCACCGCGGCCGAATGGACGCTGGCAGGAGCCACCGGCAGCGTCGCGGTTGCCGGGTCCACCGATACCAGCGCCCCACTGGTCACGGTGAAGTCGCCGTTCAGCGTCACCGAGACCCAGGTTCACACGCTGACGGCCGGCGACGGTCCAGTGGTCGCACCAACCGCATCCGTATCGGTCTGCTACATGGGCGTCAACGGGCGGGACGGAAACGTTTTCGACAGCAGTTACGAGCGTGGCGCTCCGGTCGACTTCCCACTCGACGGAGTCGTACCAGGTTTTCAGAAGGCGATCGTCGGACAGAAGGTCGGCTCGACCGTCGCGGTCGCGATGACCTCCGCGGACGGCTACCCGCAGGGGCAGCCCCGAGCCGGCATCGAGCCCGGGGACTCGCTGGTTTTCGCGATCAAGATCCTCGACGCCTCCTGACCGGTTGAGCATGGCGTCGCGAAGCTATTATCGGCGCCTCGGCGGCGCCGGTAGGGCATCACTGTTCGCATCCACCGACGACACCCGCAGCAACTGGACTCGCGAGATTCAGCATGGTTCGCCCCCGTTGGCGCTGTTGACCAGGGCGGCCGAGGAGACACTCGAACCAGGTGTGCGGATCGTCCGACTGACGTTCGACATCCTCGGCCCGATTCCGGTGGCCGAGGTGGTGGTCGAGGCGAGGATCGTGCGACCTGGCCGGCGAATCTGCCTGGTGGAGGCCGAGATGTCGGCGGCCGGCGATAGTCGGCCGGTCGCTCGGCTCGCCGCGTGGGCGCTGGCGTCCTCGGACACCGCCGAGGTGGCCGTCGACCGCCATCCCCCACTGGTGGAGGGCGATGCGGCGGAATTGTCGTGGCAGTGGCAGAACCCCGACGGGTATCTCACAACGGTGGACTGGCGCCCACAGCGTGCGGAGTCCGGCGGAGCCGCAGTGTACTGGCTCAGATCGCTCGTGGGTTTGGTCGACGACGAGCCGACCACGGCACTCCAGCGACTTGCCATGGTGGTCGATGCCGCCAACGGGATCGGGGCGGTGCTGGATCCACAGCGCTTCATCTACATGAACACCGACACGACGGTGCACCTGCACCGCTACCCCGGCGGAGCGGATTTCGGCATCCGCGCCCGCGCCTCGATCGGACCCGACGGTATCGGGGTCACCACCGCGGAGATCTTCGACACCGACGGTTTCGTCGGCACCTCCGCGCAGGCGCTGTTGGTCCAGTCGCGCTGACTGCCGCGCCGCTATCCGGGCCGGGTCCCGACCTCGAGGCCCGCCAGTTCGGACGTCCCGTCGAACAGCAGGCGGCCATTTCTTTTGACGGTGCACCGCAACCGGCCGCCGAGATGCTCGAAGTCGGTGTCGATGTTTCGTCGCTCGCCCGGTAGTGGAACCGGAAGGACGTGCGGAGGGAGATGATGGCCGTCGCCCTCCACTTCGATTTCGTAGCGGGGCGAGCGGCCACGGATGAGCCAGTGGCTGTCACCCACCGTCGAGCGGACCAGCACGGGCGGAGTCATCCGGATGACAGTGCCACCGACCCGGACCACGACCCCGTTGACGTCGCGGGCGATCGGCCCCAGGGACAGCAGACCGCCGGAGAAGGCGACGCAGACGTCGTCATCGCCGAAGTCATGTGCCTGACCCCACCACCACCGCAACGGGAAGCCGGCCCCCCAGTTGCGTTCGGCGTAGAGCTTGGCGCTCTCGAATGTCCAGACCTCACCACCGTATTCGACTGTGCCGCTTGCCTTCCCGCCCAGATAGTAGGGATGCCAATACTGGTTGAGGAACGGGATTGCCGAGAACACCCCACCGCCGCCGAAGGCCTTGGGCCAGGTGACCGGGTGGCGGAGCGAAAGGTCCAGGCGGAGATCGCCGAGCGCGAACCTGACCCGGTCGGTGGCTACGGCGAAGGAGCCCGACTCATCACCGGCGGTGACGGCGAATGGGGACCGGTCGGCCCTTGCGCCTGCGAGAGCTCCGGAACGGACCACCGATCCGGGATGGACGGCCACCGCGGCGGTGGACCAGTCACCGTCCGGATGACGGTTGACACTGCACAGGGCGATCAGCGCCCTGCCGCTGGCCTCGTCGGAGACCCGCCAGAACCAGCCTTCCATCTCGGTGCCGTGCGAGGGCAGCGGATTGCCGAACGGGACGTCCGCGCCGGTACGGCGGTACAGCTCGATCGCCCGGTTGATCATCGCTATCTCGCCTCGACTCTCAGTGATCCGTCCAGGTATTCGGCCCGGCATGACCGGCGGGCCAATTTTCCGCTGGTGGTTCGCGGTATCGCGCCAGCCGGTACCAGCACCACGTCGGCGGGTTCGACGTGGTGTCGACAGGAGACCGCGGACCGGATCGCCTCGACGGCGGTCCGCGGGTCCGTGCGCCCGGTGCCGGGCGCACGCTCGGCGACGATCACCAGTTCCGGCGCGGTGAAGGCCGTGACGTACCCTCGGCGCACCAGGGGCGAGGCGTCTGCCGCGGTGGCCTCGATACCCTGCGGATAGACCGCACGGCCGTCGATGAACATCAGGTCGACGATGCGGCCGGTGACGTAAAGCTCACCGCCGAAGAACATGCCCAGATCACCGGTGCGCAGCCAGTTCGTATCCGGGGCCACCCCCTCGGCCCGGCTGTGCGGTAGTCGCGCGGCCAGCGTCGCCCCGAAAGTCCGTCGGGTCTCCCCCGGGTGCCCCCAGTAACCACGCCCGACGTTGGGGCCGTGCAGCCAGAACTCGCCGACCCGACCATCGGGCAACTCCTCGCCGGTGTCCGGGTCGACCACCACCGCACGCAGGCTGCGGGCGACGACCCCGCATGACACGTGCCCGACAGCGCCGGGCGAATCAGCGGGGACCCCGACCGCATACCCGGCGGCGAGCCGTTCACCGTCGAACCAGGTTTCCCGAGGCTGCGCGTCGGGGACGATGTTGGCGACGAACAACGTCGCCTCGGCGATGCCATAGGACGGCTTGATCGCTGTGGGCGACAGGCCGTAGGGGCCGAACACCTCGGTGAATTCGTCGATGGCCGCCATGCTCACCGGCTCCGAACCGATGATCATCACCACGTTCGACAGGTCGATGTCCTCCCCCGCCGCCGGCTTGCCGCGTTGGGCCGCCCACTGGTAGGCGAAGTTCGGCGCGGCAGTGACAACGCGACCTTCTCCGGATGCGTCCGAGAGCGCCCGGATCCAACGCTCGGGACGTCGGACGAACGCGGTCGGCGCCATCAGCGTGCAGTGGCCGCCGTAGGTCGCGGGGAAGCCGATCATCGACAACCCCATGTCGTGGTAGAGCGGCAACCAACTCACTCCGTGAGTGTTTCGGTTCAGCAGGTCGATGGACAGAATCATCTGGACGAGGTTCGTCACGAACGCTCGATGGGTGATCTCGATACCGGCCGGCGCCCGGGTCGCCCCCGAGGTGTACTGCAGGTGGGAGATGTCGTCCATGCCGATGTCCACGTCCCGGAACTCCGCGGATGCGGCGTCCGGCACTTCGTCGATGACGATCACCGACGGCGCCGGTCCGGGCAGCCTGCGCAGGAACCCATAGACGGCATCGGTGGCGGCCCGGGTCGTGAGCAGCAGAGCGGGTTCAGCATCCCCGAGTGCGACCTCGAGGCGCACTGCGTGGCCGGGAAGTTCCGGTGCGAACAGCGGCACCGCGATGGCACCGGCCTTCAACACCGCAAAGAAGGCGGTGACATAGTCCAGACCCTGGGGAGCCATGATCGCGACCCGGTCAGTCCGGGAAACGGCCTGCTGGATCAGGGCCCCGATCGCCCGCATCCGGACATCGAGTTGGCACCAGGTGAGTTCGGAGGTGTCACCTTCGGACCGGGCGAAGTCGAGGAAGCGATACGCCACGGAGTCGCCGACGTGGACGACGTTGCGTTCGATCAGCGAAACCAGCGACGTGCCCGGCGGTAGGACGATCTCACCCCGGGCGTCGATACAGTCTTCGATGTCCAGAAGGCCATCTGGTGCGTGAAACAGCTGCTGGTGGCCCCTTTGCATGATCGCGAGTGTAGGTGTCGGCAACGTCGTCGGGGCCCATCACAACATCGTGTTTAGCCGGCTCCCCGATGGGGAATCACCGAGGTCTCCGGTCCGGTCCGGTCCGGGTTTAGTCGTCGAAGGTGAGTCCCTGAGAAAGGCGCCGCATATGACTGTCGACTACGACGCCACCCGTCGGGCAACGGTGGAGTCCGAGCACCATCCGCTGGCGGAACTGGCGGGACGCACCACACCGACTGGATTGGACGTCGAGGACTCCGACACCGCCGAGTCCTACGAGTTGCCCGGGGCCGACCTCTCCGACGAGGAACTCGTCGTCCGGGTTGTACCGAAGCAGTCCGACGAGTTCAGCTGCAGCATCTGTTTCCTGGTCCACCACAGAAGCCGGTTGGCCCGCGGACACAACGGCAGTTCGGTCTGCACCGACTGCGCGTAGCGCCCGGGGCCAGCCCGGCAGATCCCCGCTGAAGGACAATCGCAGGGCTTAGGAGCCCGCGATGATCCGCACCAGGTACGGTGCCATGTCTTTGGTTCGCACCGGCGAAACCACCACGCCGGCGTCGGTGACTTCGAGCATCTGGTTGCTGCCGAGGAACATCGTGACACTCTGGCTGCCGTCCGGACCGTAGAAGATCAAGTCGGCGGGCAGTGCCTGGGCCGGCGTCACCTTCTGGCCGACGTTGTACATCGCCCCCGATGAGCGCGGCAGTTTCGCGTTCACACCTGCGTAGACGTACTGGATCAGGCCGGAGGAGTCGAAGCCGACGATGGTCGCGCCCGGGCCGCTGCCCAGGCTGGGTCCGGCGATTCCGCCGCCCGCCCAGGAGTACGGCACACCACGCTGGGCGAGTCCGCGGGCGATCACCAGTTTGACCGCCTCGTCCCGGGTCACCGGGGCCGCCGACGCGACGGGGGGAACCGCCAACACCATCATCAGTACGCCGATCAGAACGGCGATCACGCGCTTCATATTCTCCAACCTCCTCCTGTGCTGAACGCGGGCCTTGCACCCGCATCCACAGCAGTCACTACCGTCACTTCTACAACAGTGCGATCCCCTGTGCCACCCCCATTAAGCTGCTGAACTGGGCTTTTTGTGCAAACGTGACACAACGGTGTCGGAAGTGGGTCCGGTTCTTGGCGCGATCGTTGCCGTAAACTCCGGACGCAACGCTTGCATCGAGAGGCATATCCGGACTATGACGACCACCGAAACCGCCCTGCCCAACGGCCAGGATTTCGACACCGCGCTGGCCGAGGGCCGTCGCGCCTACGAACTGGACCGCAAACACGTCTTCCACTCCTGGTCAGCCCAGGCCCAGTTCACTCCGATGACCATCCTGGCGTCGCAGGGCAGCTACGTGTGGGACGGCGACGGCAACCGGCTCCTCGACTTCTCATCGCAACTGGTGAACACCAATATCGGTCACCAGCACCCGAAGGTCGTCGCCGCGATCGCCGCACAGGCGGCAAAGCTGTGCACCGTGGCCCCGCAGTACGTCAACGAGGCCCGCTCCGAAGCCGCCCGACTGATCGCCGAACGTACCCCCGGTGACCTCGACCGGGTGTTCTTCACCAACGCCGGCGCCGAAGCCGTCGAACATGCGGTCCGGATGGCGCGGTTGCACACCGGTCGCCGCAAGGTGCTGTCCCGGTACCGCTCGTATCACGGCGGCACCGACACCGCGACCAATCTGACCGGCGATCCGCGCCGATGGGCCAACGACCTCGGCGACAGCGGCGTGGTGCATTTCTTCGGCCCGTTTCTCTACCGCTCGTCGTTCCATTCCGAGAATGAGCAGCAGGAGTGCGAACGCGCGCTGGAGCATCTGGAACGGACGGTCGCGTTCGAGGGCCCGTCAACCATCGCGGCGATCATCCTCGAGTCGGTGCCCGGTACCGCCGGGATCATGGTGCCCCCACCGGGATACCTGGCCGGCGTCCGTGAGATCTGCGACCGGCACGGCATCGTCTTCATCGCCGACGAGGTGATGGCCGGCTTCGGCCGGACCGGAAAATGGTTCGCCATCAACAACTTCGATGTGGTGCCGGATCTGATCACCTTCGCCAAGGGCGTCACGTCCGGGTACGTGCCCCTCGGCGGGGTGGCCATCAACGACGCCATCTACCGAACCTTCGCCGACCGGGCCTACCCCGGCGGCCTGACCTACTCCGGCCACCCACTGGCCACCGGTTGCGCGGTGGCGACCATCAACGTGATGGAAGACGAGGGCATGGTCACCAATGCCGCCCGCATCGGAGATCAGGTGCTCGGCCCCGGTCTGCGTGACCTCGCCGCCAGGCACCCGTCGGTCGGAGAGGTCCGCGGATTGGGTGTGTTCTGGGCCGTCGAACTGGTCGCCGATCCGGTGACCAAGGAACCGCTGGCACCCTATGGCGGTACCAGCCCGGCGATGAACGCGGTGATCGCGGCCTGCAAGTCCGGCGGACTGCTCCCGTTCGCCAACTACAACCGCATCCACGTCTGCCCGCCGTGCAATGTCACCGATGCCGAGGCGGCCGAAGGGCTGGCCATCCTGGACGCCGCCCTTGACGTCGCCGACCAACACGCCACCGGATAAGCCGGGACAAGCCCGGATGGGCCCGGCCCCCTCTCCGGCCGGCTGTTCCTATACTGCGGCCATGTACTGCGATT
>JAUPLT010000132.1 GCA_030836785.1 Actinomycetota bacterium | reverse complement strand
GCGCTCGGTTTGGCCGACCAGAACCCGATCAGCAGGTAGGAGGCCACACCCACGCCCTCCCAACCCAGGTAGAGGCCGAGATAGTTGTCCGCGAGGACCAGCACCAGCATGGCGGCCACGAACAGGTTGAGGTACGCGAAAAACCTTCTGCGGTCGGGATCGGAGGCCATGTAGCCGACCGAGTACAGATGGATCAGCGCGCCCACCCCGGTGATGAGCAACGCGAAGCACACCGACAACGCATCCAGTTGCAGACCGAAATCCACCTGCAACGCCCCGACCGGTACCCAGCTGAACAGCGTCTCGTGCACCACCCGGCTGTCGGCGGGCTGCCCGAGCAGGTGAGTGAAAAGCACTGCGCTGCAAGCGAAAGAGGCGATCACGGTGGCGCAGCCGAGCAGATGCCCCCAGGCGTCGGTGGCCCGGCCGCCGAGCAGCAGGACCGCCGACCCCGCCAGTGGCAGGGCGATGGTCAGCCAGAGCAGTGTCGTCATCGGTGCCCCTTCAATTCCGGAGCAGGTGGGATTCGTCGACGTCGGCACTGCGCCGGGTCCGGAAGATGGCGACGATGATGGCCAGTCCGACGACCACCTCGCAGGCGGCCACCAGCATGGTGAAGAAGGCGACCACCTGACCGTCGAGTTGGCCGTGCACCCGGGCGAAGGTGACGAACGCCAGGTTGCCGGCGTTGAGCATCAACTCGACGCACATGAACATGACGATGGCGTTGCGTCGCAGCAGCACCCCGGCCGCGCCGATGGTGAACAACAAGGCCGAGAGGTACAGGTAGTAGGACGGGTTCATCTCTGCCCGTCCCGCCCGCGAAGGATCGGGCTGACCGAGGACAGGTCATCGGAACCGTCCGGCAGTCGGGCCGGCGTGTCGACGGCGTTGCGTCGGGCGTACACCCCCGGGTTGGGCATCGGCGTGGGCCGGCCGCCGCCGCGGAAGCGCTCGATGGCCAGTTCGCGCTGGGTCTTACGGCGCTCGAAGCGCTCCCGGTGGGTCAGCACCATGGCACCCAGCGCAGCGGTGATCAGCAGAGCACTGGTCACCTCGAAGGCCCACAGGTTGCGGGTGAAGATGAGGACGGCCAGGCCTTCGACGTTGCCCACTCCGTCAGGCGCAACAGCCGGTCCGGTGAAGTCGGTGACCGCTGCCGCGCCGATACCGGCGATGAGCAGGATGCCGAACCCGAGCCCGGCCAGGATCGCCGCGACGCGCTGGCCGCGCAGTGTCTCCACCAGCGATTGAGCGGAGTCCACGCCGATCAGCATCAGCACGAACAGGAACAGCATCATCACTGCGCCGGTGTAGACCACGATCTGCACCACGCCGAGGAACACGGCGTCCTGCGCGACGTAGATCATCGCCAGCGCGATCATCGTCGAGGCCAGGCACAGCGCGGAATACACCGCCTTCGGGGCGGCGACCACGCCGATCGCGCCAGCCAGTGCGACCGCGCCAAGAACCCAGAACGCGACCGCCTCGGCGTTCACGACGTCGCCCCGGTGTCGGTATCGGTGCGGGCGGGGCCGACCCGGCCGAGGTAGTAGTCGTCATCCGTGGTGCCCGGCGCCATCGGGTGCGGCGGGGCAGCCATGCCGGGCTGCAGTGGGGCGAGCAGCTTGTCCTTGCCGTAGATCAGGCCGGCCCGGTTGTCGTCGGCCATCTCGTACTCGCCGGTCATGGTCAGTGCCCGGGTGGGGCAGGCTTCGATGCACAGCCCGCAGCCGATACAGCGCAGGTAGTTGATCTGGTAGACCCGCCCGTAGCGTTCGCCGGGGGAGTAGCGCTCGGTGTCGGTGTTGTCGGCCCCCTCGACGTAGATGGCGTCCGCCGGGCAGGCCCACGCGCACAGTTCGCACCCGATGCACTTCTCCAGTCCGTCGGGGTGTCGGTTGAGTTGGTGCCGGCCGTGGTAGCGCGGGGCGGTGGGGCTGGGTTCCTCGGGGTACTGCTCGGTGATCGGCTTCTTGAACAGCGTGCCGAAGGTGACGCCGAACCCGGCGACCGGCTTGAGGAATCTGGGCAGCTTAGGCACGGGCGGACTCCCTGGCAGGGTTCTCCCCGGCTGGCTTCTCACCGGGAAGCGGTGGGACCGGGAAACCGGCCCTATCCGGCGGCGGAGGCGGCGGCAACGGGTGATTCACCCTGCGGCGCAACGCATTCGCGGCAATCAGTGCCGCCAGCAGGCCGGCGGCAGCGGCCAGGCTGGGCAGCACCCCGGTGAGACCGGCGCTGCGCAGGCAGGCGACGATCAGGATCCACACCAGCGACACCGGGATCAGCAGCTTCCAGCCCAGTGCCATGAACTGGTCGTAGCGCAGTCGGGGCAGGGTCGCGCGCAGCCACATGAACAGCAACAGGAACAGCCACACCTTGACGACGAACCACACCAGCGGCCACCACCCGGAGTTGAACCCGGACCACAGACTGAGCGGCCACGGCGCCCGCCAGCCGCCGAGGAACAACGTGGTTGCCAGCGCGGACACCGTCGTCATGTTCACGTACTCGGCGAGGAAGAACATCGCGAACTTCAGCGACGAGTACTCGGTGTGGAATCCGCCGACGAGTTCGCCCTCGGCCTCCGGCAGGTCGAACGGTGCCCGGTTGGTCTCGCCGACCATGGCGGTGACGTACACCACGAACGACGGCAGCAGCAGCAGCACGTACCAGGTGTGTGTCTGGGCGTCGACGATCCCGGAGGTGGACATGGTGCCTGAGTAGAGGAACACCGCGGCGAAGCACAACGCCATCGCGATCTCGTAGGACACCACCTGGGCGCTGGAACGCAGGCCGCCCAGCAAGGGGTAGGTGGAGCCGGACGCCCAGCCCGCCAGCACGATGCCGTACACCCCGATCGAGGTGATGGCCAGCACGTAGAGCACCCCGACCGGCAGGTCGGTCAACTGCAGCGGGGTGATGTGTCCGAACACCGACACCACCGGTCCCATCGGGATGACCGCGAACGCCATGATCGCGGTGGTCACCGAGATGGCCGGGGCCATCAGGTAGATCGGCCGGTCCACGCCCGCCGGCACCAGGCCCTCCTTGAGCGCCAGCTTGATCCCGTCGACCAGGGACTGGAGCAGGCCGAACGGCCCGACCCGGTTGGGGCCGTAGCGGCGCTGCATCCGGCCGAGGAGTTTGCGTTCCACCAGGATGGCCACCAGGACCGTCAACAGCAGGAAGACGAACACCCCGAGCGCCTTGGCCAGGATCAGCCACCACGGGTCGTGGCCGAATACCGCCGGATCCGGGTAGGTCGTGCCGGGGGTCATGTCCGCGCTCCCGCATCGATGTGGACGACGGCGCCGGTGGTGACACCGAGGGCACGGTGTACCGCGCTGCCCGTCGAATTCAACGGCAGCCACACCACCTGATCGGGCATTTCGGTGACGACCAGGGGCAGGGTGATCGAGCCGCGACCGGTCGAGACCCTCACCGGATCGCCGTCCCTCGCCCCGGCGCCGGCGGCAGTGGCCGCCGACAGCCGAGCCACCGCGGACCGCGCAGTGCCGGCCAGGTGCGGTTCACCGTCCTGGAGCCGACCGGCGTCCAGCAGCATCCGCCATCCCGCCAGCGTCGCCTCGCCGCTCTCCAGGGCCGGCACCCGCCCGGCGGGAACCGCCGGCGGTTCGGGCCGGGGGCCGTCCCACAGACCGAGCCGGGCCATCTCCTCGCGCGCCCCGGCGGGGTCGCCGAACCCGAGGTCGGCACCGAGTGCGCGGGCCAGCGTGTGCAGCACCCGGGTGTCGGACGCGGAGTTGGAGGGCAGGGCGGCCTCGAAGGACCGGACCCGGCCCTCCCAGTTCAGGAAGGTGCCCGCTTTCTCGGCCACCGGCGCCACCGGGAACACCACATCGGCCAGCGCGGTGACCTCCGAGGCCCGAACCTCCAGGCTCACGACGAAGCCCGCCGCCTCGATCGCACCCAGCGCAGCGCGCGGATCGGGCAGATCGGCGGGTTCGACGCCTCCGATGACCAGCGCGTCCAGGGTGCCGTGGGCGGCGGCGTCGAGGATGACGGTGGTGTCGCGCCCGGGCTGGGCGGGCAGTTCGGGAAGACCCCAGATCCGGGCGATCTGGTCCCGTGCGGTCGGATCGGCAACCGGCCGCCCCCCGGGCAGCAGACCGGGCAGACAGCCGGTGTCCAGAGCGCCACGCTCCCCGGCCCGGCGCGGAATCCACGCCACCCGCATCCCGGTCGACTCCGCCAGCCGGACCAGCGCGGACAGCCCACCGGGACTGGTGGCCAGCCGCTCGCCGACCAGGACCACCGCCCCGCGCCGCCTGAACTGCGGGTCGCGGGAGAGCGCGTCCATGGCGGCCGCCTCACCGCCGGGGGCGGTGGCGATCAGCCGGGCATTCAGCTTTGCCGTCCCGCGCGACGCGTAGGGGGCGATGGTGATCACCGGCAGAGCCCGGGTGCGGACTGCTCGGCGCAGTCGCAGGAACACGATCGGTGACTCGTCCTCGGGTTCGAGGCCGACGAGTAGAACCGCCGGTGCGTAATCGAGATCCGCGTAGGTGAGGTCACGCTGGCCGGCGATCCGGGACGACAGAAAGGCGGTCTCCTCCTCCGAGTGTGGACGGAAGCGGAAGTCGATGTCGTTGCTGCCCAACGCGACTCGGGCGAACTTGGCGTAGGCGTAGGCATCCTCGGCGGTGGCGCGGCCGCCGACCAGGACTCCGGTGGGTCCGCCCAGGCCGGCGGCGGCCCGGGCGATCGCCTCCGGCCAGGATGCGGTGCGCAGGTTGCCGTCGTCATCACGGACCATCGGCGCGCCGATGCGATCGGCGGCCCGGGTATAGGTGAAGGCCCACCGGCCTTTATCGCAGTTCCACTCCTCGTTGACCTCGGGATCGTCACCGGCCAGCCGGCGCAGCACCACACCGCGGCGGTGGTCCGTGCGCTGGGCGCACCCGGCGGCGCAGTGTTCGCAGACGCTGGGGGAGGAGACCAGGTCGAACGGCCGCGCCCGGAAGCGATAGGCCGCACCGGTGAGCGCGCCCACCGGACAGATCTGGACCGTGTTACCGCTGAAGTAGGAATCGAAAGGCTCCCCGGGCGCGATCCCGACCTGCTGGCTTGCGCCGCGCTCGAGCAGTTCGATCGACGGATCGCCGGCGATCTGGCTGGCGAACCGGGTGCACCGGGCGCACAGCACGCAGCGTTCGCGGTCCAGAAGGATCTGGGTGGAGAGGTTGATCGGCTTCGGGAAGGTGCGTTTGACGTCGGTGAAGCGGGTTTCGGCCCGGCCGCTGGACATCGCCTGGTTCTGCAGTGGGCACTCGCCGCCCTTATCGCAGACCGGGCAGTCCAGGGGATGGTTGATCAGCAGCAGTTCCATCACCCCGCGCTGGGCGCTTTCGGCCGCGGCCGAGGTGATCTGGGTGCGCACCACCATGCCGTCGGTCACGGTGATGGTGCAGGAGGCCATCGGCTTGCGCTGACCTTCGACCTCGACCAGGCACTGCCGGCAGGCGCCCACCGGATCCAGCAGCGGATGGTCGCAGAACCGGGGTATCTCGATGCCGATCATCTCGGCGGCCCGGATCACCAGGGTGCCCGGG
Source organism: Actinomycetota bacterium (assembly GCA_030836785.1). Taxonomy (GTDB): domain Bacteria; phylum Actinomycetota; class Actinomycetes; order Mycobacteriales; family Mycobacteriaceae; genus Mycobacterium. Next base: position 339 of record JAUPLT010000132.1, on the reverse strand, counting down.
GGAACCGACACCGGCGTGCCGTCGATGGTGACGGTGACCATCCCGTCGCCGGTCACCTCGCCGCCGCCTCTGCCGGTGCGAAGAGAGTGGCGGCGGACGGGTCGAACGGGCAGCCGCCGCCCGCCGTTGTGAGGTGCGCTTCGTACTCGGCGCGGAAGTGCGTGAGCGAACTCATGACCGGCGAGGCCGCGCCGTCGCCGAGGGCGCAGAACGACTTTCCGAGGATGGCGTCGGCGATGTCGAGCAGCTTGTCCAGATCCTCCTGACAGGCCCGGCCGGTCTCCAGGCGCTCGTAGATCTGCGCGAGCCAGTAGGTGCCCTCGCGGCACGGTGTGCACT
>JAUPLT010000131.1 GCA_030836785.1 Actinomycetota bacterium | reverse complement strand
CTAAATTGCCCAAATTGAGACCGACCGGAACGATTACGCCGACCGAATCGCCGAGGAACCACAACTATCGGTCAAACCCGTCGGCATCCCCGCACTCAAGGCACTGGCGAACGCCGGTGACCGCGCGGTGAACAGGTGAACATCGCCTCCCGTCCCGCCCCCGGCACCGGACCCGGTGGCCTGTCGGAGCGCACCCGCACCCTCGGCGTGCTGATACTCGCCGTACTCGTCTGGACCGCCCTCTACGCCCTCAACGAGCACCTCTGGGATGCGATCGTCGGCTGGCTGGGACTCGATCTGCAGACTCGCGCCGTCGGTGCCGTGCACTTCTTCCTCTACGACACGGTGAAAATCTTCCTGCTGCTGACCGGCCTGATGTTCGTCGTCGGTATGCTGCGCGCGAGCCTGGATCTGGACAAGGCCCGCGACTATCTGCAGGGGCGGGGCCTGTTCGTCGGGTTGGTGCTCGCCGTCGTTCTCGGCGTCGTGACGCCGTTTTGCTCGTGCAGTTCGATTCCGCTGTTCATCGGTTTCGTTGCCGCGGGCATCCCGCTGTCGATCACGCTGACGTTCTTGATCGCCTCCCCGCTGATCAGCGAGATCGCCGCGATCATGATCGGTGACCAGTTCGGCTGGCATATCGCGGCGGTCTATGTGGCGGCCGGCAGTGTGCTGTCCCTGGTGATCGGCTGGATCTTCTCGCGCTTCGACCTCACTCGGTGGGTCGAGCCCATGGTATTCGCGACGAAGGTGGGGGCACTGCGCGCCGACGGGCACGTGCCCACGCTCGCCGAGCGGGTCAGCGCCGCACTCGAGGAGACCAAGGACATCTTCCGCAGCGTGTGGCTGTGGGTCCTGCTCGGAGTGGGTATCGGCGCGGTCATCCACGGGTGGGTTCCGGCCGACTTCTTCGTTCGCTTCGCCGGACCGGACAACCCCTTCGCGGTCGTGGTCGCAACCTTGGCCGGGGTGCCGCTCTATGTCAACGGCGCCGGCGTCGTGCCCATCGCGGAAGCACTGTGGGCCAAGGGAATGTCGCTGGGCACGGTGATGGCGTTCACGATGAGCACCATCGCCCTGTCGATTCCGCAGGCGGTCATGCTGCGCCGCGTGTTGAAGCCGCCGCTGCTGGCGTTGTTCTTCGGCGCCGTGGCCGTGGGGATCATGATCATCGGATTCCTGTTCAACCTCACTGGCCGATAGCCCACCCACTTCCAACGAACGGAGATGTTCTCATGATCGTCAAAATCCTCGGCCCCGGCTGCCGCAACTGCCACACCCTTGAGGAACGCACCCGGGAGGCGCTGGCCCAACTGGGGTTGGAGGCCGAGATCCAGGCCGTCACCGACTACGCCGAGATCGCTGGCTACGGCGTGATGAAGACTCCCGGCCTGGTGGTCGACGAGGAAGTCCTGGTCGCCGGAAAGGTGCCCAGCGCCAAGGAACTCGCCCAACTCCTCGCCGCACGCTGACGCGCGGTTGCGAAATGGCGTTGACGAGTCGCTGCCGCCAACAGGTGAGCAGGTGAACACTGAGGACGTCGACGTCGACGTGGTCGTCATCGGGGCCGGACAGGCCGGACTCGCCGCGGGCTACTACCTACGCCGGGCCGCCCGGCGGCGACGCGCTCCAACTCGACCATCAGGTAGACGGGAAAGCCGCCCCGGCGGTTCGCCGGGGCGGCTTTCGTTTGACGGGGTCCGGTGATGGCCTCGACGGTCGTTGGTCACGACGTTGGTGTCAGGCTGGTATGCGCGGGTTGGGTACCGCAGGACGATGTTCGGATGTGAACGGTACTGCTGTCTGCAGTCGAGCGTCACCGGTGTCGCTTGCCACGGCGAAAGCACTAACGGGCAACGCACCGAAGCGGGGGTAGGCCGGACCAGCCCTTTGGAGTCCTAGTATCCGAGCCCATGGCCACTCCTCAACGCGTCCACATCACTCACGAGTTCAAGTCCGACCCCCAGACCGTGTTCGAAAAGCTCGCCGAGCACGAAAACCTCGGCCCGGTCTTCGGTGCCAAGATCACTCGCGTCAGCGACGGCACTACCTCGCGCAATGGCGTCGGCTCGGTTCGTCGCATCAAGATTGGTCCCCTGCCGGCATTCGAGGAGACCACGACAACGGCCCAGCCGAACACGCTGATCGAGTACAAGATCACCAAAGGCAGTCCACTGAGCGGCCACTGGGGCCGTCAGGAGCTGACACCGACCGCAGGCGGCGGCACGAGACTGAACTACACGATCGGTTTCGACTCAGCGATACCCGGGCTCGCCGCACTGGTCGGCAAGGTACTCGCGTCCGCGATCAGCAAGGGTCTCCCGAACCTCGCCGACTAACCATGTGACGAGGACAAGGGGTCACTTCCCGCGCAGTGGTGTAAGTGCTGTCGCGTGTTCGCGTGAGTGCTCTGTCGGTTGTCCCTATGCCGTGAGAGCGGCTGTGGGGGCGATGGTCAGCCCCTGCGAGCGACGTCTTGGCTCAGAATCTGGGGCCAGGTTTCGACATCGTCCGGGGTGTGCGCCACCGTGAGCGAGGACTGGGGCATTAATGCGGCGAGCGACTCAGCGGTGGACAGTGGATGCGCCTGGTCGCCGGACCAGGCCAGAATCGTCGTTGGCACATCGATCCGGGTGAGGACCTCGGGAGGGGGAAGGTCGCTGAGAGCCGCGCCGCGAAACAGTGATGGCAGTAACGCGTCGGCAACATCGGGGACCGTTTCGGGCGCGCCGACCGTGGCTGGGGGCGGAGTCGACCCACGCGCGGAGGCGATGAACGCCCCGACTCCCTGGGTTTCGATAATCTCGGCCGCAGCCCGGTAGTTGGCCGCCTGCGCGGGCCGCGTTTGCCAGGCAGTGGCCGGCACCATCAGCGTGAGACCGACGAAGCGGTCCGGTTCGCGTGCAGCGGCGTGCAGCAGCGTGCCGGCACCCATGGATGGGCCGACTCCGTGCACCCGTTCGCCGGGAAACCATTTGTCGAGCAGCCGTAGCAGGTCCTCGGCGAGGCTCTCCCACCGGTAATCCTCGGGGACCTTACGCCCAGTCGACTTGCCGTGGCCGCGTGCGTCATACCGCAGCAATCTGGTCCCGCTGAGCCCCCGGCCGAGGTCGAGATTCAGCACCCGGTCGCGGGCGCGGCTGGAGGTGAGTCCGTGCAGTTGAACCACCGGGTGGCCACCTTCGTCGCTCAGTTCAACCGCGAGCTCTGCTCCCGGAACCACGAAAGTGGGCATCACGCAACTCTTTTCACAACAGAGCATTCTTCCCGGACCCGACTGCGCTGACCGAGCACCAAGGCTATCTGGGGCGTTAGGGTACCGCCATGCGGCTGACCAACGTGGCGCACCTGCGGTTACCGTTCGGACGACTCTGGGGCTACGACGTGTCGGTGTCTGACCTCGGCCGGCAGCTCCCGGTGTCTTTTGATCAGCGCATGCATGTTGGAGCAGGGGAACGACCAGGCTCGTGGATGGCTCTGTCCATACAACTGCCGGCCGGGGTCGGCCGAGAGTCGCTGGCCGATGCGTGGCTGGCCGTGATCGCTCGCCACGGCACCTTGCGAACGGCATTCACACCTGGGATGGCGGGCGAGCCGCAGCTGCATGAGATCGAAGTTCGCCTCGGCACGTGGATCGAGCATGACATCGCTGCGGGCCAGGAAGTCAACGACGCACTACGAGTGGTTCTCAATGAGAGGTGTTCGCCCTATCGGCGTCCCTCTCACCGGCTCTGTGTGTTGGAGACGGCCGCCGGATCGACGGTGATCATCGCCGCCGACCACGCTCATGTGGACATGTGGTCGATGCTCGTGATCGTCCGAGACCTGTTGTCGATGCTGGTCGACGGGAGGACCGGACGACTCTCGTCTCTGCAGCGGCCGCCCGCGTTTGTCGCGCATACACAAGCGCTGCTCGACCGCCCGCCGGCACCGGAACGTGTGCGTGCGAGATGGGCACAGATCATCAGCGACAGCGGTGGGGTGATGCCGCGGTTCCCGTTGCCGTTGGGTGCGGGCGGGCCGCATCCGGAACGCGTTGAAGTCCGCGACGTGTTCGATGTCGACGATGGCGCCGCGTTCGGCACCCAGGCTCGTAGTGACGGCGTTTCGACGCTGGCACTCGCGGTAGTCGCCATGACCGAGGTTACCCGCGAGTTGGCGGGAGCACCGCTGCGCGCCGTCTTCCCGGTGCACAGCCGATACGAAGAAAAGTGGCACGACTCTGTCGGCTGGTTCATCACCAACTCGGTCCTGGAGTTGGCAGTCGCCGAGCCTAACGCCGCAGCTGCCGCCGTCAAAGAGGCAGTGCAGCTTGGTTCCTGGCCATTGGCCGACGTTCTGGCTCCGTGGGGTGGAATGCCGATGGCGCCGGGGATGTTCGCCATTTCCTGGTTGGACCAACGGCGACTTCCGGTACGGATCGACGCTGCTGGACTCGGTGCCCAGTATGTGAGCGCGAGGATCCACACCGACGGCGTCATGCTCTGGTTCATTCAGGACAAGTCCGGGCTGCATCTGCGATGCCGATACCCGGATACCCCGGAGGCGCGAACCAACGTGGGGGCGTGGCTGGACCTGTTGGTAGCTCGCCTACAGGCGATGGCGCAGTCCTCGGTTCGGGGACTGCTGCGGGTAGCAGGCCGCACATTCCGCGTGCAGCGTGCGACGCGCGAACACGTGGGGGTAATCGCCGACCTGCTCTCCGACGACGAATTCGGTCAGGATCGCGAAGGCGCCGAACTCGAACGCTACGAGGCGGCCTACGACATCGTCGTTCGCAACCGGTCCAACTACCTCGGAGTCGTCCTGAACCCTTCCGATATGGTCGTCGCGACAGTGCAATTGACCATAATCCCCGGTCTGTCCCGCGGTGGCGTCACTCGGCTGCAGATCGAGGGATTGCGGATCGCCAAGGCCGAACGCTCGCAGGGTCTCGGTACTGCTCTCGTCGAGTGGGCACACGACTACGGGCGAGCTCACGGCGCACAGTTGGCGCAGGTGACCACTGATGGGACTCGTGAAAGGGCCCGCTCATTCTATTGCCGGCTCGGGTACCAAGACGCCCACGTCGGCCTGAAGTGCACCATCTGAATCCGGTATCTGTGCGGAATTGACACCGGAACCAGGACCCTAGAGCTGGCCCAGCGGCCGGCACACATTGGACAAAGCGTTCCAGTACTCACCGGGCGCACAGTTTTCCGCCGGCTGCGGCGTCTGGCAGGTGTTGGTGATCGGATCCCAGAACTGTCCATTCACGCAATTCAGCGGCTCTGCCGAACTGATCCCGGTGCCAAACAGCGACAAGGCAATAACGGGAGTGGCGGCAAGACTGGCGATGACGGGACGGCGTATCAGATGTGGCATGCATTGATTCTGCCAGCGCGCCACCGCCCCGTGGCTCGCGCTGACTACGGTGGAGGTATGTCAGAACAGAGCGCGGCGGTGATCTTGGCGCACCCGCCCGAGCCGATGATGCGGGTGCTTAATTCGGTGTTGCGGCGGCTGTTGGGGACCCCGTTGGGCTGGCCGCTGCAGGACTTCATGGTGCTGCATTTCGCCGGGCGCAAATCGGGGCGTCGGTTCTCGATTCCGGTGAGCGCACATGTCGTCGACGGGACGTTGTACGCGTTGGCGAACGCAGGGTGGAAGGTGAACTTCCGGGGTGGCGCGCCCGCGCAGGTGGTTCGCGGCGCAAAGACGACCGCCATGTATGGAGAGCTGATTGAGGACCCCGACGTGATCGCGGATCTGTGCCACCGTACGGCGACGGGCTACGGGGCGAGCAAGGCACAGCGGAATATGGGCCTGAAGTTCCGGGACGCCGGCGTGCCGTCACTGCAGGAGTTCCGGCAGGCGATCGACGAGAACAAACTCGTGGCGATCCGTTTTACGACGGCCTAGCCGTCACCTCGTCGAGTCGATCCTGCACGGTTGTCGGATGTAACGCGATCAAACGTTTAGCCTGACGCAATGGTGGTGAACTCGCAGGCTTCGCGCTCCTGGCTCCTCGTCAATCCGTCCCGGGAGCCTGATCTCGATGCATTGCTGATGCATACCAAGTCCGACGAGGTGATTCTTGATCTGGAAGACGCCGTCGCTCCCAACGAGAAGGCGGCAGCCCGTGATCGAGTCGTGGACTTCCTCAACTCCGGGGCCCGGGCATGGGTCCGGATCAACGATGCGTCAAGCGAATTCTGGTCCGCAGACTGTCGGGCCTTGGCTGATTGCCGCGGTATGAAGGGTGTGGTGCTGGCCAAGACTGAAGGCGGCAATCACATGTGGGACACGGTAAACCGGCTTGGCGGCGAGTCGCCCGTCATCGCGTTGATCGAGACAGCGCGCGGGTTATCCCGTGCCCAGGACATCGCCGCGGCACGACCGTGTTTCCGAATCGCATTCGGAGTCAACGACTTCACGTTGGATATTGGCGTGGAGCAGGATCCGTTGGCTCTGGCCTACAGTCGGTCCCAGCTCGTCGTGGCCTCGCGCGCGGCGCACATCCCGGGTCCGATCGACGGGCCGACCCGTGACCCGGACCAACTGGCCGAGGGTGTGGCGCTGACCCGACGGATGGGTATGACGGGCAAGCTCGCGCTGCGTTCGTCTGACGCCGAGACCATCAACATTGGGCTGAGCCCATCTGACTCGGACATCAGTTGGGCGCAAGAATTCGTCGAGCAGTTCAACAGCGCCGGCGGGAAGCCAAAGGACGGCAGCGACTTACCGCGACTGAATCGCGCCAGGACCATTCTGGAGAAGGCCCGGCAGCTCCGACTGATATCGAGCTGAACGCTGAGATCATCGCTGACCGAGCCCGATCGGCCACACAGGCTCGACGCGAGGTTGCAGTTCACGGCCGGTTGGAGCGAAGGTCTGGCCCACCGCTGACACGCGACTGCCTGTCCGTATAGTTCGGCGCACCGCGAGTTCCGCGGACCGCCCATCCGTGAGAGGCCGGCCGTTGAACGTGGAAACTGATATCGCCGACGACGAGTGTCGTGACTGCGGTTACGAACCCGAACTGCAACGAACCCTCGGTTCCTTTCAGATATTCGCGATCTCGTTCGCGTTCATCTCGGTGGCCGGGGGGATCTTCGCGACCTACGACTCGGTCCTCGTCACAGCCGGACCGGTTGGTATCTGGCTGTGGATCCTCGCAGCGGTGGGGCAGACACTCGTTGCACTGGTGGTGGCGCAGTTCGCGGCCCGCATCGCGCTGAGTGGCTCGTCCTATCAGTGGGCGTCGCGGCTGGCGAACCCGAGGATCGGCTGGCTGTTCGGCTGGCTGACGTTCTGGTATCTCGCGATCGCCGTGGTGGCCTTGGACAATGCCCTGGCGAGTCAGGCGATCATGCCACTGGTGGGGATGGCGCCGGACGAGGACACCGCGCGGTTGATCACCGTGGTGATCCTGGTCGTCCAGGCGGTTCTGGTGATCGCCTCGACGCGACTGCTCGGGTTGATCACCTCCAGTGCGGTGGGAATCGAACTGGCCATCGTCGTGGTGCTGGTAATTGGATTGGCCGCGGTCATGGTGCTCACCGGTAGCGGTGATCTGGGCAATCTCACCTCGCGTGGAGTAACCGCCGCCGACCCCAACTATTTCGCCATCGGAGGTGGATTGATGGCCGGGATGATCATGGGCCTGACCACGTTGGTGGGCTTCGATTCGGCGGCCAACCTCGCCGAGGAGGCCAAGGATCCGTTCCGCAGCGTTCCCCGGGCGATCGTGGCGTCGGTGGTCGCGGCCGGAGTCCTGGGTCTGCTGTTCCTGATCGCACTGACCGCAGCGATCAAGGACATCCCGGCGGTGAGCACCAGTGGTTCGCCGGTTGCCGCCATCATCCGTAGTCAACTCGGCCCGGTCGCCGAGCGCATCCTGTTGGCCTGCCTGGCATTCGCGATGTTCGGCGCCGGCATGGTGGTGATGGCCGCCTGCTCGCGGCAGGTGTTCGCGATGGCTCGCGATGCGCGCTTCCCGCTGCATGCCTGGATGCGGAAGGTCAATCCGCGCACCCAAACCCCGGTGGTGGCGACGATCCTGATCCTGGCAGTCGGCCTGGTCCTCATGCTGGCGCTCCCCGGCGAAGCCCTGATGCAGTTGATCATCGGGTCGACGATTCTGCCCGCGCTCATCTATGCCGGGATCGTCATCCTGTACCTGGTGGTACGAAAGCGACTGGACCACAAAGAAGGTGGCTTCAGCCTGGGGCGCTTCGAGGTTCCCGTCGCCGCTGCCGCGCTGATCTGGGAGGCGATCGTGTTGGTCGTCCTCGTCACGCCCGGTGACGCCGCCGTGCCCGCCCTGATCGTCGCGGGTCTGATCCTCGCCGGCGGGGTCTATTTCTCCTATCTGCGGATCATGCACCCCGATGTGCTCGGCAACGAGCCTGGCGAGGACATCTTCGCTGCGACGACATCGGAGCGGAACGCGTGACACAGCGTGCCGAGTTGACCGGTCGGATAGTGCGCCCAGGCGATGCGGACCACCCCGCGGCCAGTGCCGGGTGGAATCTGCTGTTCGCCTGCGAACCGATGGTCATCGTGTTCGCCCAGCGGACCCGCGACGTCGTCAACGCACTGGCCTGGGCCCGGCAGCACGACGTCCGAGTGCGGGTGCGCAGCGGCCGGCATTGCCTGGAGGGATGGTCCAACGTCGACGGCGGGATCGTGATCGACGTCAGCGAGATGAAATCGGTGACGCTCGAGCCGACCTCCGGTACTGCCACTGTCGGTGCCGGGCTCAACCAGCTGGAAGCGGTGACCGCCCTCGGCGAGGCTGGAGTGGCGGCGCCGACCGGCACCGAGGGGACCGTCGGACTGGTCGGAGCGACCCTCGGCGGCGGCTTCGGCCTACTGACCCGCAACTTCGGGATGGCCTCGGACAATCTCCTGGCGGCCGAGGTCGTCGTCGCCCCGGGCTCGGGAGGGGCTGAGGTGGTCGTTGCCGACGAGAAGTCCCACGCCGATCTGCTGTGGGCGCTGCGCGGCGCCGGGAACGGCAACTTCGGGATCGTCACCGCACTGACCTATCGGGTACATCCGCTCACACAGACCGTCTACATCACCGCGACGTGGCCCGGTATCGCCGAACTCCGGGAGGTCTTCGAGACCTGGCAGCACTGGGCCCCGGAGTGCGACAACCGCCTCACCAGTCAACTCGAGATTCACCGCGACAGCATCATGCTGGTTGCGGTTCTGGCATCCGGTTCGCAGGCGCTGGCGGCCCAGTTGCTCGACCCGATCCTGACCGTCGGTGCGCCCGAGGTGTCGATGACGAGCGCGGACTGGGCCGAGAACTACGCCGGCTTCCAGATACCGATAGATCGTGAACCGGCGAACTGGAAGTTCGCCTCCCACTTCGCCTACGCGCCGTTCCCCGCTGAGGCCATCGGTGTGATCGGCTCGTTCATGGCGAAGGCCCCCACAGCGGAGTGCAATTACTTCACCAACGCCTTCGGCGGCGCCGTCCGGGACAGCGAGCCTTCCGGCGGTTCGGCGTTCGCCCACCGCGACGCCCTGTTCTACGCCGAGCCGGGCGCCGCCTGGGGCATTCGCGGTGGAGTCCCGGCAACCGAGGATCCGCTGACCGGCACGTGCCTGGGCTGGATCGCTGAATTCGCCGATGCCCTGCAGCCCTACATCGACGGCGCCTACGTCAACGTGCCCAACGCCGGAACGGCGAACTGGGAGAGCGACTACTGGGGGACCCACGTCGACCGGCTCCGACAGATCAAAGCCGAGTACGACCCCGACAACGTGTTCAGCTTCGAGCAGAGCATTCCACCGAAGACGTAACCACTCCGAGGCAATGACCAGTCCGGGACGGCGGCGCGGGACCGACTACCCGGCATCCTCCGCCGAATCGGGGTTCTGCGCCCACAGGTCCGGCCCGAACACCTCGTAGTGAATCCGTTCGGCTGAGATGCCCTTCTCGAGCAGGGCCTTGCGGGTCGCCCGCATGAACGGCAGGGGACCGCACATGAAGACCGTTGCGTCAGAGGGAATCTGGATGTCCGACAGATCCATGTAGCCGGGCAGGGCCGGGTGCAGGGTGGGTGCGGACTCGGCGTCCTCCTCGTACCAGTTCTGCGCCTTGGCGTCGCCCATGGCCAGCACCTGACGGCGCAGGTGGTCATACAGGGCGTGATTGCGATGTGAGGTGTCGGCGTGGAAGATCCGCACCTGGCGGTCGGGCTGACGACGAGACAGGTCCTCGACGATGGCAGCGATCGGCGTGATACCGATACCGGCCGAGACCAGCACCAGGGGACCGTCGGACTCATCAAGGATCAGATCACCGCAAGGCTGCGAGACATCCAGCACGGCACCGGGTTTCGCGTTGTCTCCCAACCAGTTCGAGACCTGGCCGTCAGGAGCCCCGCCTACGCCACGGACACGTTTGATCGTCACCCGGAGCGAATCGCCGCGGGGTCCGGAGGAGATCGTGTACTGACGTGGCTGCCGCTCACCGCCGGGAAGGTCGACGGCGATCGCGACATACTGGCCCGTGTGATGCTCGGGGGTCTTTCCCTCAACCGGCGCGAGTATCAGCGAGAAGATCTCCGGGCTCTCATCAAGTCGCTCGACGACCCGGTACTTCCGCCACGGCCGCTCGGGGTCGGTGCCGCCGAGCGCGTAAAGCTTGGCCTCCTCGGCGATGAGCTGACAGCCGAAGAGCCAGTAGACCTCATCCCACGCGGCGGCAATCTCGGGTGTGACGGCCTCGCCGAGAACATCACCGACTGCCCACATCAGGTGGTGGCCGACAATCGGATACTCATACGACTTGATCCCGAGCGACACGTGCTTGTGGGCGATCCGGCGCATGATCGGACCGAAGTCGGGCGCGTTCGGGTCGATGAGGTTGACGGCGTAGGCGACGACGCTCGCCGCCAGCGCGCGTGGCTGTTCGCCGATCGCCTGGTTCGCCTTGTTGAACACCCGCATCAACTCAGGGTGCGCCGCGAACATGTGCGGGTAGAACCGCGATGTGATCTCGACGGAGTTGTCGGCGACCACGCCGGCAGTCGCCTTGACAACGGCGGTGGACTCAGCAGACAACAACACATGGACTCCTCTGGTGGCGGGACAGCGTCGATCGCGGCGACGTCGATTCCGTCAACACCCTAGTCGGGATTCGTCGCGCGACCAGCAGATTGGAGGTGGCCTTATGTCGGCCGTCCTCAGATCCGGAAGGGTAGCGCTGGTGACAGGGGATCCAGGCCACAAGTCGGACCAGGATCAATTCTGCTGCGCGGCTTTGCGGTAGGCGGCAGGTGCCATGCCGAACCACCGATGGCACGATCGGGTGAGAACGCTCTGCTGGGCGTAGCCGAGTTCGCGAGCGAGGTGCGCCAGCGTGATTCGGGTGTCGCGCAGATATCGCGCCGCGCGTTCGCGGCGCACCTCGTCGACGAGGGCGGCGAAAGTAGTGCCTTCCGTGGTGAGACGGCGCTGCAGGGCTTTTGGGTGCAAGTCCAGTTGCTCGGCGATCAGGTCAAGCGTCACCGTGCTGCTCGGCAGCAGCTGGCGGACCAGTGTGCGCGCCGCGGTCACGGTTCGAGGGTCGGCTGAAGTCATGCTGGCGAGATATTCCACGACGGCGTCATGGGCGAGTTCGTCGCGCCGCAGGGCCCGTTGGAGATCGGCGGACGGGATTGTGAAACCTGTTGCCCGGTCGGCGAACACCGGCCGGCAACCGAAGTAGGCGCGGTAATCCCCGACAGCGGTCTGCGGCTCATGCGGAAGATGAACCGACAGTGGGCAGTATTCGTTGCCGAGCATGAACCGCAGGACCCGCAGTACCACACCCAAGGACAGTTCAGCGACCTGCGGGGCGGCGGGCACATCGGGGTCGAGCACCTGATACTCGATGAATGACCGCTGCGGATCGGTCGATGGTGCCACGTGCAATCCCAGGCCCGGGCTGTAGGCCGCGAGGAAGTTCTCGAAGGTTCGTAGCGCCTCGTCGATGGTTCCGGACGTCCGCGCCGCCACCCCAACCGGGCCGAGGATCTCGATGCCCTGCAGCAGCGCTAGCTGCCGACCGAAACTCGGCGTTGCGGTGGCGTCTGCGGCGTTTTCGATCGCCGCGACGGCGCGCTTGAGCGGAATGAAGACGTCGCTTCGGCCAGCCAGGCCGGGGTCGATACCGGCGTCGTTGAGCAGGGCTGAGGGGTCCCCGCCCAATTTCGTGACCAGTCGCGAATAGTTTGACAACGACGTCGCGCGAACGACAGACACGTCCCATCGTCTCCCTTCGCCCCGTAACGGACACCGACACGGACACCGACGCGGGTACGTCCTCCGAAGTGAAGCCTTTGTCCTGAAGTGTCAAGTATGGACCGTATCCGGTCCACGATCATGGTGTTCATCCCAAGCACTGCACCAGCCGCAGCTTCGACATCGCCGCACTTGCGACATCGCCGCACTCTCGACATCAAGGATGAACCGATGACCCTGACCGCCGACCTGAGCGCCACCACCGACACCGGTGTCCGGAAATGATCCGCAATGTGGCCATCACCGGAGGTGCACGCGGAATCGGGCGCGCCACCGCTGAGGCATGCCTGGCCGTCGGTATGAACGTTGCCATCGGCGATGTCGACGGCGCGGCCTGCACCGCAGTCGCCGCCGAACTCGGTGACCGTGCGATCGGCCTGCCATTGGACGTTCGCGACGCCGCGGCCTTCGCGGGCTTCCTGGACAGGGCGGAGGAGGCATTCGGACCGCTGGACGCAGTGGTCAACAACGCCGGCATCGCCCCGATCGGACTCTTCGCTGACGAGGATCCCGCCGAGACTCAGCGCCTCGTCGAGATCAACCTCGGGGGCGTACTCACCGGTACCCGGCTGGCATTGCAGCGGTTCCTGCCACGCCGGCAGGGCCACATCGTCAACCTCGCGTCATCGGCCGGGCAGATCGCCACCGCCGGGGGCGCCACCTATGCCGCGACCAAACACGGTGTCGTCGGATTCACCCGCGCGATCCGGGCCGAGACCAGAGGCACCGGCGTTCGCACAACGATCGTCCTTCCGGGGCTTATCCGCACCGACATGATCGCCGGCTTCGCCAAGGCCCGCGGCACTCGTGTCATCGGACCCGACAAGGTCGCCGCTGGCATCGTCGCCGCACTGCGCACCGGCCGCGAGGAGGTCTTTGTTCCTCGTGAGTTGGGGCCGGTCGCCCGACTCGTTGCCGGGACGCCGCCGGCGATCGCCGACCGGATCAAGGCCGTGCTGCGCGCCGACCGTGTGATGGTCGACGCCGACATGGGTGCCCGCGCAAGCTACCGAGGCCGAATGGACGCCACGGTCAGGGCCGATCGCTGATGACCAACATCGAGACCCGACGGATGAAGGTCGACGGCATCAACACCT
>JAUPLT010000130.1 GCA_030836785.1 Actinomycetota bacterium | reverse complement strand
TTGTCGTTCCAGAAGCAGGTGGTGGCCGCGGAGGTGATGGTGATCCCGCGTTCCTGCTCCTGCTCCATCCAGTCCATCGTGGCGGCGCCGTCGTGCACCTCACCGATCTTGTAGCTGATACCGGTGCAGAAGAGGATGCGCTCGGTCGTCGTCGTCTTGCCGGCGTCGATGTGCGCCATGATGCCGATGTTGCGGACCTTGTTCAGGTCGGTCAACACGTCCAGTGCCACGTCATTCCTTCGGAAGTAGTTGCCTAAAGGCTGTTTGTTTTAGTCCGGCTCGCTGCGCTCGCGCACCGAAGCGAGCTTCGGCGCTTACCAGCGGTAGTGCGCGAAGGCGCGGTTGGCCTCGGCCATCTTGTGGGTGTCCTCGCGACGCTTCACCGACGCGCCCAGGCCGTTGCTGGCGTCGAGGATCTCATTGGCCAGTCGCTCGACCATGGTCTTCTCGCGGCGGGCCTTGGAGAAGCTGACCAGCCAGCGCAGCGCCAGCGTGGTGGAGCGGTCCGGCCGGACCTCGACGGGCACCTGGTAGGTGGCGCCACCGACGCGGCGGCTACGGACCTCGAGGGCGGGCTTGACGTTGTCCATCGCCCGCTTCAGGGTGATGACGGGGTCGGTGCCGGTCTTCTCGCGGGCCTGCTCAAGGGCCCCGTAGACGATGCGCTCGGCCAGCGACTTCTTGCCGTCCAGCAGCACCTTGTTGACCAGCTGGGTGACCAGCTGCGACCCGTAGACCGGATCGTTGACCAGCGGACGCTTGGGAGCGGGCCCCTTGCGCGGCATTAGCTCTTCTCCTTCTTCGCGCCGTAGCGGCTGCGAGCCTGCTTGCGGTTCTTGACGCCCTGGGTATCCAGCGAGCCGCGGATGATCTTGTAGCGAACGCCGGGCAGGTCCTTCACCCGGCCGCCGCGCACCAGCACCATCGAGTGCTCCTGCAGGTTGTGGCCCTCACCGGGGATGTAGGCGGTGACCTCCACCGCGCTGGTCAGCTTCACGCGGGCGACCTTGCGCAGCGCCGAGTTCGGCTTCTTCGGGGTGGTGGTGTAGACGCGGGTGCACACACCGCGCCGCTGCGGGCTGCCCTTGAGGGCCGCGGTCTTCACCTTGGCGACTTTGTCGCGGCGACCCTTGCGGACCAGCTGCTGAATGGTTGGCATCTACCGGCTTTCTCTCATCTCATCACACTCTGAATCTCTTCAGAACCTCGTACTGCAAGTCTGTGTACTGCGGTTTCGTCCCCGTCGCGCACCCCGCGACCGGGCGTGTCGCACGCAGTCGACATCGACCGAATCCGATGCATACTGGACATGCGAATTGGCCCGGCGTGCGCGCGAGCGTCTCCGCACGCGCCGTTTCGGCCAGGCACGAACCTTCACGATACCAGTACGGGCGAACTGCTCCAAACCAGCGGTCACACCACCCGAACGGCGGCTCCGCGAGGCTGAAAGCGTCCTAAGCGCAGGTCAGCCACCGGCGCTGTCGTGGCGGTGAGCCATCCCCGCAGCCAGTCGCAACACCATATCGGTGAACACCGCATCCGGGTCGACCCCGCTATCGGCACCGGCATCTACACCGGCATGGGCGGCGGCATCTAGGCCCGCCCCGACCGCCGCCACCCCGGAGTCCATCACGCCGGTCATCTCCAGCAGGACGAAACCGTGCAGCGCAGCCCAGAACTGCAGAGCGGTGTAGAAGGCGTCCTGGCCGTCGAGGCCGTAGGAGGCCAGCACCGAGATCACCGGTACGGCCGCGGCGTGCGCGGCAGCGGTGAACTCCGGATCGTCTCCGCCCAGGGGCGTCCGGGTGAACGCCGAGTAGCGGCCCGGGTGGTGGTGCGCATAGCTGCGGTAGGCGCTGGCCATCGCCATCACCGCGTCGTCGCGGGTGCGCCCCGCGCCGACGGTGCTGAGCATCTGCAGGATGTCGTCGATCACCCGCATCCGCACCGTGCGGCGGAGATCGTCGAGGCTGTGGACGTGGTTGTACAGCGAGGGCCCCTTGGTGCCCAGCTGGGCAGCCAGGGCGTTGATGGTCAGCGCGTCCCAGCCCTCGCGATCCAGAAAGGTCAGCGCGGCGTTGACGATCACCTCGCGGCTGAGCTTGGCCGGCGGCCGCGCGCGTGTACTCATCAGCGTGGACTCTAACGCCCCCGGCTACGCTGATCGGCGATGCGGACGTACCTGATCACCGTGCTCGCGATGCTCGGCGTGCTGACCGGCTGCGGGTCCGGGCCGGACACCGCGGGCCCCGACCTCGACCCTGGGGCAGGGGCTTCGATCGAGGTGGCCGGCACCATCAATTACGGCTCGTTCGGCACTAAATCCGATATCGACTGCGCCGAGGGCAAATCCCTCAACATCGGCGGATCCAACAACGTGCTCAAGGTGCGCGGGACGTGTCGGACCGTCAGTGTGGGCGGGGCGGACAACACCATCACCCTGGAGCGGGTCGAGGGCGAACTCAATGTCGTCGGGCTGAACAACAGCGTCAGCTACGCCGCGGGCGACCCCGCGGTCACCGACACCGGAGCCGGCAACCGGATCACCAAACGCTAGCGTCGGCCCCGCCCGTCATTACATCTCTTGTGCAACTGTCGACAATTTGTAACAGTGTGGTCATGCCCGACACTCACGTCGTCACCAATCAGGTGCCCCCACTGCTCGACTACAACCCCGCCACCGCCCCGGTCCTCGTCGAGGCACTGGAACGGGAGGGTGGCGGCTGGGGTGCCGACGAGGTCTTCGCCCTGGGCGCGATCGCCGGCGGCGCCACCGCCCAGCGCTGGGGTGACCTGGCGGAACGCAACCGCCCGATTCTGCACACCCACGACCGCTACGGCCACCGCATCGACGAGATCGAGTACGACCCGGCCTATCACGAGCTGATGCGCACCGCCATCGCGCGCGGCCTGCACGCCGCACCGTGGGCCGACGACCGGCCCGGCGCGCATGTGGTCCGGGCGGCCAAGATGGGTGTCTGGACCCCCGAGCCGGGCCACGTCTGCCCCATCTCGATGACGTACGCCGTCGTCCCGGCGCTACGGCACAACCCCGATCTGGCCGCGGTGTACGAACCGCTGCTGACCAGCCGGGAGTACGACCCCGAACTCACCGTGCCGGCCACCAAAGCCGGGATCACCGCCGGCATGTCCATGACCGAGAAGCAGGGCGGCTCCGACGTCCGCGCCGGCACCACCGCCGCGGTCCCCAACGGGGACGGCAGCTACACCCTCACCGGCCACAAGTGGTTCACCTCGGCGGCGATGAGCGACGTGTACCTGGTGCTGGCCCAGGCACCCGGCGGGCTGAGCTGCTTCTTCCTGCCCCGGGTGCTGCCCGACGGCAGCCGCAACCGGATGCACATCCAGCGGCTGAAGAACAAGCTGGGCAACCACGCCAACGCTTCCAGCGAGATCGAGTACGACGGGGCGACCGCCTGGCTGGTCGGCGAGGAGGGCCGCGGCGTTCCGGTCATCATCGAGATGGTCAACCTGACCCGGCTGGACTGCACGTTGGGCAGCGCCACCAGCATGCGCCAGGGCCTCACCCGCGCCATCCACCACGCCCAGCACCGCAAGGTCTTCGGGGCCTATCTGATCGACCAGCCGCTGATGCGCAACGTGCTGGCCGACCTGGCTGTGGAGGCCGAGGCGGCGACGATGGTGGCGATGCGGATGGCCGGCGCCACCGATGCCGCCAACCGCGGTGACGTCCGGGAGACCATGCTGCGCCGGATCGGCCTGGCCGCCGCGAAGTACTGGGTGTGTAAGCGCGCCACCCCGCACGCCGCCGAGGCGATGGAGTGCCTGGGCGGTAACGGCTACGCCGAGGACTCCGGGATGCCGCGGCTGTACCGGGAGGCGCCGCTGATGGGCATCTGGGAGGGGTCCGGGAACGTCAGTGCGCTCGATACGCTGCGCGCCATGGCCACCCGCCCGGAGTGCGTCGAGGTGCTGTTCGACGAGCTGTCCGGCCCCGCGAGCCAGGACACCCGACTGGCCGCACACGTGGCGCGGCTCGCCGACAGCCTCACCGACGCCGCGACCCTGGAGTACCGGGCCCGCACCGTCGCCGAGAACATCACGCTGGCCCTGCAGGGGGCGCTGCTGGTGCGCCACGGCCACCCCGCCGTCGCCGAGGCGTTCCTGGCCACCCGGCTGGCCGGGAACTGGGGCGGCGCGTTCGGGACGCTGCCCGCCGGGCTGGATCTCGCGCCGATCCTCGAGCGCTCCCTGGTGAAGGGGTGAGCCCGGCCCGTCGAGTGTGCGATTCCGTACGCCCGCCACGGTGTGTCGCGGATGAAACCACCCAGTCGCGGGGGGTGGCATGACCCTCACCACGATGACCTACGAGGTCACCGGCCGGGTCGCCCGGATCACCTTCGACCGCCCGGACAAGGGCAACGCCATCATCGCCGCCACCCCGGTGGAGCTGGCCGCCTGCGTGGAGCGCGCCGACCTGGACCCCGATGTGCACGTCATCCTGGTCTCCGGCCGCGGCTCCGGGTTCTGCGCCGGGTTCGACCTGTCCGCCTACGCCGAGGGCCTGGCCGCCGGCACCCCCGACACGACGGCCGGGGACCGCACCGGAACCGTGCTCGACGGGCACACCCAGGCCGCCAACCACCGCCCCGACCGGCCGTGGGATCCGATGCTGGATTACCAGATGATGAGCCGGTTCGTCCGAGGGTTCGCCAGCCTGATGCGGGCCGACAAGCCCACGGTGGTCAAGATTCACGGCTACTGCGTCGCCGGCGGCACCGATATCGCCCTGCACGCCGACCTGAGGGTGGCCGCCGCCGACGCCAAGATCGGCTACCCGCCGACCCGGGTCTGGGGCATCCCGGCAGCCGGGCTGTGGGCGCACCGCCTCGGCGACCAGCGGGCCAAGCGGCTGTTGTTCACCGGGGACTGCATCACCGGCGCGCAGGCCGCCGAGTGGGGGCTGGCGATTGAGGCGCCGGAGGCCGCCGATCTCGACGATCGCACCGAGCGCCTTGTCGAGCGCATCGCCGCGCTGCCGGTCAACCAGCTGATCATGGCCAAACTGGCCGCCAACACCGCGCTCTACCAACAGGGCGTGCTGACCAGCGCGATGGTCTCCACGGTGTTCGACGGGATCGCCCGGCACACCCCCGAGGGACACGATTTCGTCGCCGCGGCCAGCGAGCACGGCTTCCGCGAGGCAGTCCGGCAGAGGGACGCACCCTTCGGCGACTACGGCAGAGTTGCCTCCGATGTCGGCGGCGACTCCTGCACGTCAGGGGTGTGACGTGGCGCCCAGACTGACCGCTCGTTCGGTGGTGCTCTCCGTGCTCCTCGGCACGCACCCCGCATGTGCCACGCCCGCCGAACTGGTCGCACTGACCGCCGGATTCGGCATCCGCGAGGCGGCACTACGCGTCGCCCTGACCCGGATGGCCGCCGCCGGGGACTTGGTCCGCTCCGCCGACGGATACCGGCTGTCCGACCGACTGCTGGCCCGCCAGCGCCGCCAGGACGCCGCCCTGGACCCGCAGACCCACGCTTGGGACGGCCAGTGGCTCACCGTCCTGGTCACCGCGACCGGGGCCGACGCCCGCACCCGCACCGCGCTGCGCGCCGCACTGCGGGATGCCCGGTTCGGCGAACTGCGCGAAGGGGTGTGGTTGCGGCCGGACAACCTCGATACCGGGTTGCCCGGAGCGGTTCATGGCCGGGTGCGCGTACTGCGGTCCCGCGATGACGACCCGGTCGGACTGGCCGGGCTGCTCTGGGACCTCCCCGGCTGGGCGGCCGCCGGGCGGCGGTTGCTGGACCGAATGGACGAGTACGACGACGTTCCAGCCCGTTTCGAGGTCGCCGCCGCGATCGTCCGCCACCTGCTCACCGACCCGGTGCTGCCGGCGCCGCTGCTGCCGGCGCACTGGCCCGGGGCGGAACTTCGGCACCGCTACACCGACTTCGCCGCGCGCTTGGCGGCGCGGCGCGACCCTTCAGCCGCGCACCTGGCCGCACGGCGCGACACCCTGACGGCAACCCCCAGAGAGGCGAGATGACGGAGACGACCGCGGCGGTACGGGTGGAGCGCAACGGCCCGGTGACCACGGTGATCTTGAATCGCCCGCACGCCCGTAATGCGGTGGACGGTCCGACCGCGCTGGCACTGTACGCGGCGTTCGAGCAGTTCGACGCCGACGACTCCGCCGCAGTGGCGGTGCTGTGCGGCGAGGGCGGGACGTTCTGCGCGGGTGCGGACCTGAAGGCGATCGGTACACCGGAAGCCAATCCAACGCGCCCCACGGAGTCGAGTGCCCTCGGCCCGATGGGTCCGACCCGGCTGCTGCTGTCCAAACCGGTGATCGCCGCGGTCAGCGGCTATGCGGTCGCCGGCGGCTTGGAACTGGCGCTGTGGTGCGACCTGCGGGTCGTGGAGAAGAGTGCCGTTTTCGGCGTGTTCTGCCGGCGCTGGGGTGTTCCCCTGATCGACGGCGGCACGGTGCGCCTGCCCCGCCTGATCGGCCACAGCCGGGCGATGGACATGATCCTCACCGGCAGGCCGGTGGACTCCGCCGAAGCGCTGGCGATGGGTCTGGCCAACCGGGTGGTACCCGACGGACAGGCCCGGGCGGCCGCCGAGGAGTTGGCCGCCGATCTGGCCCGGCTGCCGCAGGGCTGCCTGCGCGCCGACCGGGCCTCCGCGATTCGGCAGTGGGGGCAGTCCGAACCCGACGCCCTCGCCGGTGAGTTCGGCAGCCTGGCGGCGGTGGCCGCGGAGTCGCTGGCCGGTGCCCGCCGGTTCGCCGGCGGGGCGGGCCGGCACGGCGCACCCGCCTGACGTCCGCGGAACCACAAGGCAGCGAACGCACGCACGTCGGCGCCAAGCTCCAGACAAACGGAAGCGGCCCCCTCCCGAAGGAGGGGGCCGTTCCGTTGTTGTTGCGGGTTACTCGTCGACGCCGCCGCCGCGACCGCCGGCACCACCAGCGCCGCCGCTGGTGCTGGACGTGCCAGCTCCACCGCGACCACCAGCGCCACCGCCGCCGGCGGTACCACCGGTGCCACCGGCACCGCCCGCACCGCCGAGGCCACCAGCGCCGCCAGCCTGGCCGCTGCTACCGGCAGCCCCACCGACTCCACCGGTGTTACCGGCAATGCCGGCCTGACCGGTCTGGCCGCTGGCACCCGGCGAACCGGACGACCCACTAGCGCCGATCGCACCGGTCGCACCGGCCTGACCGGTCGCACCGGCCGCACCGGTCGCACCCGAGTCACCGGAAGCGCCGTTAGCGAGGCCGGCCGCACCGGTCGCACCGGTCGCACCGGTCGCACCCGGATTGCCCTGGCGACCCGGAGCACCGGTCGCACCGGTCGGACCCTGCTCGCCGAAGCTGCCGAGCGCACCGGACGCACCCGTGCTACCCGCCTTACCGGTAGCACCATCCAGGCCCAGCAGGAACCCGAACACGCCGCCGCGACCCGCGCTGCCGGCACCGCCGCCGGTACCACCGGCACCGCCGAGGCTGCCGCCGAGGCCACCAGCACCGCCGGTACCACCAGCGCCACCGGTACCACCGGTACCACCCGTGCCACCGACACCGCCAGCGCCACCGGCGCCACCGACACCCGCGGTGCCACCGGTGCCACCGGCGCCCTGCAGGCCACCGTCACCACCCTGGCCACCGAAGCCACCGGCACCACTGGTGCCACCCGCACCACCGGCGCCACCGGTACCACCGGTGCCACCGACGCCGCCGAGGCCACCCTGGCCACCCTGGCCACCATCGCCACCAGCGCCACCGATGCCGGGTGGGGCACTGATGCCCGCACCACCGGTACCACCGGTACCACCGGTGCCGCCCGTGCCACCGACACCACCGGTACCGCCGACACCACCCGCAGCGCCGGTTCCACCGGTGCCGCCCGTGCCGCCAGTGCCACCGTGGCCGCCGGTGCCACCGGTACCGCCCGTGCCACCGACACCACCGGTACCACCGGTGCCGCCAGTGCCACCGGTGCCGCCCTGAGCACCATTGCCACCAACGCCACCCTGGGCACCGGCACCACCGGTACCACCCGTGCCGCCCTGGCCACCGGTACCACCGGTACCGCCAGCGCCACCGGCACCGCCGGTACCACCGTCGCCAGCATTGCCACCGCGGCCGAATAGGCTGAACAGGCCGGCGTTGCCGCCATCGCCGCCGTTGCCGCCGACCAGGCCGACACCACCGCTGCCGCCCTTACCGAAGTTCACCGCAGCCGTGGCGTCACCACCGATACCACCGGTGCCACCGCGACCACCCGAGGCACCGTAGCCACCGGGCGAGCCCGAGGCACCGGTCTGACCCGGAGCACCCGAGGCACCCCAACCACCCGTGCCGCCCGCACCACCGGATGCGCCACCGACACCGTTGGTGCCGGAAGCACCCGCGAGGCCGGAGGCACCAGCAGAGCCAGCGGAACCGGAAGCACCCGGCTCACCACTGGCACCAGTCTCACCAAGTCCACCCGTAGCGCCGGAAGCACCGGCCGCGCCGGTGGCTCCGGTCGCACCACCGGATGCCCCGGGGGCGCCGGAGGCACCCTGGATGCCCCGACCGCCGGACGCACCAACGCCACCGCTGGCCCCGACCACGCTGCCCGAGGCACCCGCGACGCCCGAAGCGCCGGACGCACCGGCGATGCCGGAAGCACCCGAAGCGCCCCATGCACCCGCGGCACCGGAGGCACCCCAATCACCTGTGTCACCCCAGCCCTCGTCCTCACCGAACGGGACACCGGCAGCGCCCTGGGCACCCGCACCGGCCGCGCCGGTACCGGGCGCACCCGCGCCACCCGGCGTGCCCGAAGCACCCCAGGAGCCGGACTGACCGGTCACACCGAGGCCACCCTTGCCGCCGTTGCCGCCGTTGGAGAACCACGCGAACAGACCGCCGTTACCGCCGTCGCCGCCGTCGCCGCCGACGCCGCCATTGCCGCCGTTACCGCCGCTACCGGCGAGCAGGCCACCGTCGCCGCCGTCGCCACCGTTGCCGACATTCGTGCTGTAGCCGTTACCGCCGTCGCCCCAGAGCAGACCGCCGTTACCGCCGTTGATGTTGCTCTGGCTGCCGTCGGTGCCGTTGCACACCAGGCCGCAGGAATCGCCGAGGGCAGCCGCGGCCTCCACCGACTGAGTCGCGTCGCCGGAGTCGCCGACCAGGCTGTTGCCGTCGAGCCAGAAGGGATCAGATTCAGTGGTGTCGAGCGGGAACTCGAAGTTGCGCAACTGCACTTCGAGCGGGCTCGACGCCTGGACTGCCGAGAGGGCAGTCGGCGCGAACAGGCCGAGGCCTGCGCCGATGGCCGACACACCGCCGGCACCGGCAATCAATAGGGAGCGGAGAGACACTTTCTTTCCGCTCGACTTGGTATTGCTTTCTTTTGACACGTGCGGGCTCCCCACAACCAAATTGACAGACCTGCGGTTTACAGGCCCAGTGAACTTAACACGGCGGAGTAGGTGCTCAGCTACCCCGACGAGAGGTCAAAAGCGGAAAAGTTGCAAACGCAACGACCTTCTCATTGCTTGCGCAAGCGGTTTGAGTTAGCGGCTGACATTTGCCAGCGGATCCCTCAGAGGCACACAAACAACGTTTTGAGTCGATAAAAGCACAGTTCAAGGACACTTTAAGGCTGCTCTCAGCTGCCATCCGCGCTCATTTGGAGTCGTCGCCAGAGCACCCTTCTCAGGTTGCCCTAATGTTTCTCTCAGCGCGCTCATCGTGGTCCAGATTGGTTTGGGACCCGACCCGGCAGATCCCCGGCTGCCGCCGCCGACGGGGTCCGAACGGGTCGCTGGCAAACTTATCGGCGGCATTTTCGGCGGACGGGACTGCGCTTCCGCGGCCAGCCGATAACGTCACCGATGCAACTACTTTTGATCGACAGTGCGACGTCGACGTTCGGCGGCGCAGAGTGCGCTCAGTGGCACCTTTCGCGCAGGAACGCGATATCGGCGCGCCGACCCTCGTCGGCGGTCTCGCAGATCACCGGCGCACCGGCCGCCGAGACCACCGCGACCAGCACTTCCGGGTCGATCTGTCCCGCGCCGAGGTTGGCGTGCCGGTCCGCACCGGAACCGGCGGCGTCCCTCGAGTCGTTGCAGTGCACCAGGTCGATGCGCCCGGTGATGGAGAGAATCCGTTCGACGGCGTCGATCAGTTCCTCCCCCGCCGCCCAGGCGTGGCAGGTGTCCAGGCAGAACCCGACGCCGAAGTCGCCGATCCGATCCCACAACCGGGCCACGGTGTCGAAGTGCCGCGCCATGGCGTGCGCGCCGCCGGCGGTGTTCTCCAGATAGACCGGCACGTCGGTGTTCAGCGCGGCCAGCGCCTTCGCCCACCGCTCGAAGCCCGCCTCGGTGTCGCCGTCGTCGGCATGACCGCCGTGCACGATCACCGCTGCGGCGTTGATCTCGGCGGCCGCGTCGCAGGTGTCCTGCAGGATCTTGCGGGACGGGATCCGGATCCGGTTGTTGGCGCTGGCCACGTTGATCAGGTACGGGGAGTGGACGTACACCGGGATCGGGGACCGGCGCAGCAGGTCGGCGTCCTCGCGCGGCGGCGGCTTCTTCCAACTCTGGGGGTCCCCCAGAAACAACTGGACCACATCGGCCTCGTCCGCCAGGGCGCCGGCCAGAGCGTTGCCGGAGCGCACGTGGGAACCGATGAGCACGGCGGTCAGTCTAGGGAACCCAGCACCGCGCGGATGACACCGATGTCGACGCCCTGCGCCCAAGCCAGTGCGACGGCGGCCATCGCGGCGCGATCCGGCCCGTTCTCGCCGAGTTCGTCGACGGAGATGACGGGGACCTCCGCATCGCCGTCCGCCAGCAGGATCAACTTCCGTCCGTCGCAATCGGCGATAAACACCGCGGCACCACCGCCCGCCCGGTGTCCGGCCACCCCAGCGGGATCGGTCGCCAGCAGGATCGGACTGGCGCCACCGACGCGGGCCAGCAGGGCCGGAGTCCTCGGATCGTCGACGTCCATCACCACCGCCCGGGTCGTCCGGTCGATAACGTCGCCGAACTCGGCGCCGCCCAGCACCGCCGCCACCTCGTAGCGGTCGCAAACGTGCCCGTTCTCGGTCAGCGAGTCCGGCGCCACCTCGAATACCGCGGCGCCGAGGGTGGGCTCGGCCAGCACCGCCCGCATCCCCGACAGGCCGGGGAAGTCACCGGCATCGAACGTCTCGTCGCCGATTCGTACCTCCGTGCGCGTGCACACCCCGGAGACCACACCGGCGGCCCGCCACATCCGGTGCAGCAGCAACGCGGCCTGCGCCACCGGACCGCTACCGACCAGAACGGCCGTCGGGATACGCGGCGAGCGCCCGCCGAACAGGATGTCGAACACCTCGCCGTTGATATCGCGGTCCGGTTCAGCGATCCAGTGCGGCATCAGCGACGGCTGGGCGTTGACCTCACACACCGCCCCGCCCACCTCGCGCCAAGATCTGGTGACGTCCGTGGTCAGCAGGTCGATGCCGGCGATGTCGAGGCGGATCAGACGGGCCACCCGTTCGGCGAGCGCCCGGTTGTCGGGGTGGACGTCCTCGGTGACGTCCTCGTGGTGTCCGCCGGTCTCGGAGTAGGCGGTCCGCCGCAGCCACACCCGACGACCCTCCGCCGGAACGGAATTCAACCGCAGGCCCTGCTCGGCGAGGTAGGCCAGCGCCTCACCGTCCACCGACAGGCGGCTGATCACGGTGCCGCGCCGCGGTTCGGTGTTGGCCTGCTCGATCAGGTCGGCGACGGAATGCTCGCCGTCGCCGATCACGCCGGCTGGAACACGCCGTACCGCGGCCAGCATCCGGCCGTGCACCACCAGCAGGCGATAGCAAAGCCCTTCCACGTGGGACTCGATCAGCACGGTCCCGCCACCCATCCGGGAGGCGACCGCACAGGCCCGTTCCAGGCGGCCGACGTCCCGGATGCCCGGTTCCACGCCCAGCCCCAGATCAAGTCCCGGCGGTTTCACCACCACCGGCCAGCCCAGTTCGGCCGCGGCCTCGCGGGCCTGCCCCGGACTTGTGGCAACGCGGCAGCGCGGCACCGGCACACCGGCATCGGCCAGTCGCCGGTTGGCCCGAGCCTTGTGCTTCGCCAGGATCGCGGCCAGCGCACCGGTGTCCCCGGTGACCGTCCCATCCAGATACTCAGCGTTGACCCCCCAGCCGTAGCGAACCATCCCGCCGGCGACCTCGAACGGGATACCCTGCCGGGCAGCGCATTCGACGAACCGCAGCGAGTCCACGTTGAGCCCGCCCGCCTGCACCCTCTCCAGCCCGGCCCGAAAATCGCGGTCGATCCTGCGCAACAACGAGCGGTCGGGCTCCGGAACCGCCCACTGGGCGACGAGTTTCACGGCCATCTCCACCGCGGCGCGAAGCGTCTGCTCTCGGTGCCACGGGATGGCGAGCCGCATCCGGTCAGAGTCGGCGCCCAGCACCCGGCCCCGCCACACCGGATCGTGACCCCACCGCTGAGAGGCGACGGTCAGTGCAACCACCCACTCCCCCAGCCAGGCGGTACCCTCGACGCGTTCAGCCGCCGACGCTACGAGAAATCCTGCGGGCCAGTCCTTTTCGCCGACATCGTAGAGATGCTGATCCGGGCAGAAGACGACCGCCCGGGAGCGCAGAAGATCCTCCGCACCGGCGTCGTACGGCGGGGCGTCCTCGAGGGAGATGTCAATCAGTGCGGTCCGCTCGGACAGTCCGCCGGAACACCCAGGAAGTAGACGAACGCCCGCAATATGCATCCTCATCGACACCCGCTTCTCGGGTTCAGCAAACTTCCGGATCGCACCGGAGACACGTTACGGCGTGCGCTTTTCGCTGACAGCGCGACCCACCTGATGCTCCCAGTCGCGGTCCTGCGGTCCGCGAACCTCAAGGTTCTTCTCCCAGGCCGCGCGCAGCACCGTCGGATCCACCCCGCACTCCCGGGCGACGCTGATCAGTGCATTGATGTCCTTCGGCAGACAGTGACCGCCGAAGCCAGGGACGAATCGCCCATCCTGGGTGGGCACCGGGCCGGGCACCGCCCAGTGCGTATCCCCAAGCCGACGGTCGAAGGTGGCGTACTCGATCACCTTGTCGTAGTCGATGTCGAGACCGTTGGCGTCGAGCGCCTCGCAGATCTGCGCCATCTCGTTGGCGAACGAAACCTTCACCGCCAGCATGCAGTTCGTCACGTACTTGACCATCTCCGCGGTACTGGAACTGGTCTTGATGATCGCCATCTTGGGAAACAGCCGTCGATAGAGGTTCCGCACCTCGTTGATGTACGGCCGAGGCCCGCCCAAGACCACCCGTTCCTGGCTGCGCATATCGGCCAAAGCGTTTGCCTCGGTGAGGAACTCCGGGTTGAAGACGGTATGTAGGCCCCCACCGTCGGCTGTCCCGAAGCGGGCGTTCCACCGCTGAACCGAACCGGGTGGAACCGTCGATTTGAGGACCGCAATGCGGTGCGGTGCACCGGGACGACTCGGACTATCGCAGATACCGGCGAGCACCTCCTCGACGATCGAGACGTCCGCCGCCCCATCTTCGTACATCGGTGTCGGCACACACACGAAGAAGATCCCGGTGAAACCATCGGTGGCCTCGCACGCCTCAACGAAGTCGGCGAGGCTGGCGGGTCGCCCGCGACCGTCGAACTCGTCGATTCCGCCTGCGGCCCGCTTGCCGATCCGGTCGAAGACCAGAACTCGCTCACCGCGTTCGGACAGCACCGTGGTGAGAGTGCCCCCGACGTAGCCCTGTCCGATCACCGCAACACTCATGGATTACCCGTCCGCTTCATCCGCCATTGATCTGCTGCCAAAAGTTCTCGACGTTATGCGCGAAAGCCGCCTTCTCCCTCCGGATGTTCTCGCGGTAGGGGCTCTGTCTGTCGAAGTAATGCCGGTAGTCGGCCAACACCTTCGGGATCAGATCGTAGAGATCCAACTCCAGAACGGCCTTCTCCTCGATGGGCACGTCCTCGAAATAGGCTGCGGATCCAGATTTGTTTGTGATCACCACGCAGCCATTCATCGCGGCTTCACGCGGCAGGTGGTCCTTGCCGGGGTGATATCCGTTGTCCAGGTAGACCTTGCACTTCTGCAGGGTCACGTTCACCTCATCCCGAGTCATGCCCTTGATGGCGATATAGGGGATGCCGGCCTTCTCACAGATGTGCTGACTGATCTTGTCCTTGTTGCCGTTGAAGCAGACGATGTCCTCCTTGCCTGCAACGAAGGAATCCGTGTCCAGGCGCAGAAATTCGTCGTGGATGTAGTCGGTGACGAAGAACCACCAGGTGGACCAGGACAGGTGCGGCCGGACCATCGCGTACTCGTAGTAGGAGTGGAACAGGTGGACGGCGTCGCTCTCCGCGCGGAGGTTCTCCGCGGCCGTGCCGCAGAGGACGGCATTGACGTAGGACAGCCACCACACCACGATCGTGCAGTTCGGGAAATGCTGCCGCGCATCCGGGATACGGTGAATCTCGGGAATGATCAGCATGTTCCCGGGGGCGTCCTCGACCCGTTCGGCAACCTTCAGGTGCTGGAAGTTCCGGTAATGGGGGCTGTAGTCGTTGTCCGGATTCGGGTGGTAGACGATGTACGCGTCCGCGCCGAGTGCGTTCAGGTAGTCGCACAGTTGGTGCAGGTTCTCCGGCCCGCCGGTCCACACGCGCGGGCAGATGATGAATATCTTGCCGGGCTTACCAGACATCGCCCCGCCTCCTCCCCAATCTCCATCGGTCAGTATCACACCGGACTGCCAGACCGCGACGGCGAAGGCCAGCCAAAGAAGCCAAAGAAAAAGCCCCCTCTCGGGGGCTTTTCCTTCAGCTGTCGCCGCTTAGCGGTAGTCGCTGTAACCGTAGTCATCCAGCGGCACCGCCGCGCCGGTGGCCTGACCGAAGTCCGG
>JAUPLT010000129.1 GCA_030836785.1 Actinomycetota bacterium | reverse complement strand
CGGGCTCGACCTCGACACCGTCTACCGGAAGCTGTAGCCATGCTGCGTGTCGCCGTCCCCAACAAGGGGGCGCTGTCCGAATCCGCCGTCGACATCCTCGCCGAGGCCGGGTATCGCCGGCGCAGCGACCCGAAGGACCTCACCGTCATCGACCCGGTGAACGGGGTGGAGTTCTTTTTCCTACGGCCCAAGGACATCGCCATCTACGTCGGCTCGGGTCAGCTTCACCTCGGCATCACCGGACGTGACCTGGCCGCCGAATCCGGCGCCCCGGTCCGGGAACGGCTGGCACTGGGCTTCGGGTCCTCCCGCTTCCGGTACGCGGCGCCCGCGGGCCGGGCCTGGACGGTCGACGATCTGGCCGGAAAACGCATCGCGACGGCCTACCCGAATCTGGTCCGCAACGATCTCGCGGCCCGGGGCATCGATGCCCAGGTGATCCGGCTTGACGGCGCGGTGGAGATCTCGGTCCAACTCGGCGTCGCGGACGCCATCGCCGACGTCGTCGGTTCCGGCCGGACGCTGCGTCTGCACAACCTGGTCGCGTTCGGTGATCCGCTGTGCGACTCCGAGGCGGTACTGATCGAACGGGACAGCGGGCAGGTCCCACCCGAGGCCGAAGCGGCGGACCGGGCCGCCCGCGACCAACTCGCCGCCCGGGTGCAGGGGGTGGTGTTCGGCCAGCAGTACCTGATGCTGGACTACGACTGCCCGCGGACCGTGCTGGCGCAGGCAACCGAGATCACCCCGGGCCTGGAGTCGCCCACCATCGCCCCACTGGCGGACCCGCAGTGGGTGGCGGTCCGGGCACTGGTGCCCCGCCGCGACGTCAACGCCATCATGGACCGGCTTGCCGGTATCGGGGCGAAAGCGATCCTGGCCTCTGACGTGAGGTTTTGCCGGTTCTGAGCATGTTTTGGCATGACGGGGGCGTGCTAGCGTCGCCTGCTATGACCCACGCGCTCGTATTGTTGCTGGCCCTGTCGATCGGCGTGGTCGCCGGCCTGCGCGCCTTCACCGCGCCCGCGGTCATGGCCTGGGCGGCGATGTTGCACTGGGTCAACCTGGACGGCACCTGGGCGTCCTGGATGGGGCATTGGGTCACCGTCGCGATACTGACCGTGCTGGCGGTGGCGGAACTGGTCAGCGATCAGATGCCGAGCATGCCGAGCCGAAAGTCGGCCCCGCAGTTCCTGGTTCGGCTGGCCACCGGCGCCTTCGCCGGAGCCGTGCTGGGGACGGCATGGGGTTATCGCTGGGGCAGCCTCGGGGCGGGGATCATCGGCGCGGTGCTCGGCACCATCGGCGGTTACGCGGTCCGCACCCGTCTCGTCGTGGCCAACGGTGGTCGGGACCGTCCGGTGGCACTGGGCGAGGACGTCCTCGCGGCGGCCGCCGGTGTCGCCGTCGCCTACTTGACCAGCGTTCTGTGACCGGAATCGGAAGGGGTCGAAGAAATTTGAGTACCCGTATCGTCATTCCCGCCGCCGTGGCGGCATCGGTGACAAATAATCGTCGGATGGTTGCGCACTACCTCTCTTTTCGCAGGATCGGAGCCGCCTTGGTGGCCGCCGGGATCGGGCTCGGTCTCATCCAGGCTGCTCCGGCCGCCGCCGACGACTACAACGGCCTGCTGCCGGTTTTCGTCCCGTATGCCTCGGGCTGGGCGCCGAACTACTCGGTGCATCCCTACGGCTTGTGGGCGTCCCGGGTGACACCGGAGCAGATCGTCGCCGAGCGAGACGCCTGCCAGTGGTTCAACGCCCAGTACGACACCCTGCGGACCCAGGTCTTCGGCTTCCAGAATTACCTCGCCGACCGGACTGACGACTGGTCCGCCGGCGGGGTGCCGGGTCTGGCGGGTGTGGTCAAGGCCAACCTCGACCAGTCGGCGGCGTTCCTGGATCCGCGGGTGCACACCCTTTACATCACCAACTATCCCGACCAGAGCCAGTATTCGCCGCTGTACAACGGCGACTCCTTCTACCACCTGTGGTACCAGTTGACTCAGATCAGCGAGAAGATCGCCAAACAGCGCCCGGCTGGTCAGATCAACGCCAACATCGCCACCATGAACGTTTACGGCAGCGTGATTCGCGACTCCGGGGTGTGTAACGGCGCCTGAGCCGGTCCAGACCTGGCCGGTCCGGACGTGGTGGGAGCTGTGGCAGGCTGATCGGTTGTGACCCATCAGCATGGCGAGCCCCTCGAGGCGCCACCGGCCCCGCGCCGCACCGGATCGTTCGTTCCCGGTGACCGCGTGCAACTCACCGACGCCAAGGGCCGGCACTACACGATGGTGCTGACCCCGGCGGCGGAGTTCCACACCCACCGGGGCGCGGTTCCGCATGACGCGGTGATCGGCCAACCCGAGGGCAGCGTGGTCAAATCCACCAACGGTGACGCATTCCTGGTGCTGCGGCCGCTGCTCATCGACTATGTGTTGTCGATGCCGCGCGGAGCGCAGGTGATCTACCCCAAGGACGCCGCCCAGATCGTGCACGAGGGGGACATCTTCCCGGGTGCCCGGGTGTTGGAGGCCGGCGCCGGTTCCGGCGCCCTGACGTGCTCGCTGCTGCGGGCCGTCGGTCCGGACGGTGAGGTGATCTCCTACGAGGTGCGCGACGACCATGCCGAGCATGCCCGTCGTAACGTTTCGACGTTCTTTGGGGCCTACCCCGACAACTGGAAACTGGTGATCGGCGACCTGGCCGAATGCGACCTTCCCGAGGCCGGGGTGGACCGGGTGGTGCTGGACATGCTGGCGCCGTGGGACGTCCTCGACGTGGTGGCCCGGATACTGGTGCCGGGTGGGGTCCTCATCGTCTACGTCGCCACTGTCACCCAGCTGTCCCGGACCGTCGAGGCACTGCGGGAACAGCAGTGCTGGACCGAGCCGCGGTCGTGGGAGAGCCTGCAGCGCGGCTGGAACGTCGTCGGTCTCGCGGTGCGGCCGCAGCACAATATGCGCGGTCATACCGCGTTCCTCATCTCGGCGCGCCGGCTCGCACCGGGAACTGTCACCCCGACACCGCTGCGTAAGAAGGGTCGCGGGGTCAGCTGAATCAGTCGTCACTGCGCTGCAGACCCCGCCGGGCCGACAGTAGTTCGATTTCGGGTCTACCTGCGACCATCCGCTCACAGGCGTCGAGCACCTCGACGACATGCGCCCGGTCCGCTGCCACGACCGCCAGGCCCACCCCGGCCCGCCGATGCAGATCCAGGGCACCGGTCTCCGCCGCGGACACGCCGAAGCGGCGCTGCAGTTCCCCGACGATGGGCCGCACCACCGAGCGCTTCTGCTTCAGCGAATGGACGTCGCCGAGCAGGATGTCGAACTCCAGCCAGCCGATCCACATGGCGCCGGTGGTGCTCACGATGGCCCGGGCAGCAACAGTTCAGCGGTGTCCTGGGTCAACTGCCAGCCGCCATCGCGCGGACGGAACTCAAGGGGGAAGCGGAACTCCGCGCCCCGGTCGGGCTGGGGACCGGCGATGGCAATCGTCGCCAGGACGTCGCCGGGGGTGGTTTCGGACCATCTGATGTCGGTTGCGGTGACGGTCACCGGGCTGAAACCGCCGTCGCGCAACGCCGCGGCGAAGCCGTCCCAACCGGCCGCCTGTGCTGCCGTCGCCCCGTCCACCAGTCCGAGTTTGTCGGCACCGGGTACCGCGGGATCGGCAAGCCGGTACACCACGTCGGTCAGCGCCTCGGGAGCGGGAAGTACTGCCGGCGCGGCGGGCGCTTTTGCCGAGGAGACCGTTATCGGGGTCGGGGGCGGCGGAATGGGACGGGCCGCACAGCCGGAAACGACGAAACCGACAGCCGCCCCGGCGACGCAGAGGGTGCTCAGCGCGCGTCGCATCCTCAGGGAGTCAGGATCGGTGGATCAGGAACTGAACATCGCCAGCACGGCGCTGGCTGACGACCGGGACAGCTTCCAGCCGCCCTGATCGACGAAGAGAACGCTCTGGGTGACCCCTGGTGTCGCCGGACCGGTGGCTGTCACCGTGGCGGTCGCCGCTCCGGGGCCGGCCGGCACAATTCCGGCGATCGAGAAGCTCAGCGGCATCTGCCCCTGGGCGACGGCTTTGCGCATCACGGCGTCGGCGGTGCGGGCTTCAAGGCGACCCAGGCCGCCTTCGACCAGATAGGACTTGCTGGCGAACGGCACGTTCGGATCAGCCAGACCGTAAAGAACGCCGTTGAGTTGGTCGGGGCTGGGCACGTCGGCGGCGGGGTCCAGTGGCAGCGGCGCGCCGAACGAGGCCAGCGTGACGTGCGGCGTCCCGGCAGCGGCGACGGAAGTTCCGGACGTTGCGGTCATGGCAGTTGCACCGGCGGCGGAGGCGCCGATAACGGCGACCGCGGCAACACCGGCGGCGAAGAATTTCAGGGTCACGGCGGTCCTTTCGTTTCACGCGACGTGAAACTCGAGATTAACAGTGATGTCAGAGTGTCGAAATTCGCCAGCGGCCCAGAATGGTCTAATCGCCGGTAGCGTTGGGGTATCCACCGCACCACAATCGGGTGCGCGGAAGGAGCCGTTATGAGTGAGTCTCACCGTTCCCAGCCGTTCGGTGCCCATGACGACGGGGGCGACGCAGGGGAGTTGGAGCAGTTGCGCCGGGAGGCCGCGCTGCTCCGCGAACAACTCCAGAACGCTGCCGGGGGCCAGCGGTCCCCCCGCGAGGTTCAGCAGCTGGAAGCCAGGATCGACTCGCTGGCCACGCGTAACGCCAAGCTGATGGACACCCTCAAAGACGCCCGCCAGCAGTTGTTGGCGTTGCGGGAGGAGGTCGACCGGCTAGGTCAGCCGCCCAGCGGGTACGGCGTGCTGCTCGGCGCCCATGACGACGGCACCGTGGACGTCTTCACCTCCGGACGCAAGATGCGGCTGACCTGCTCGCCCAACCTCGACGTCACCGCGATGAAGAAGGGCCAGACGGTTCGGCTCAACGAGGCGCTGACCGTCGTTGAGGCGGGTAGCTTCGAGGCGGTCGGGGAGATCAGCACGCTGCGTGAGGTGCTCGCCGACGGCCGTCGCGCGCTGGTGGTCGGTCACGCCGACGAGGAGCGGATCGTGTGGCTGGCTGAGCCTCTGGTGGCCGTCGAGGATATGGATCCCGCGGTCGCCGAGTTGCTCGATGAGGAGGATCGGCCCCGCAAACTGCGGCCAGGGGATTCCCTGCTCGTCGACGCCAAGGCGGGCTACGCGTTCGAGCGGATTCCCAAGGCGGAGGTCGAGGATCTCGTTCTGGAGGAAGTCCCCGATGTCGCCTACAGCGATATCGGTGGGCTCACCCGCCAGATCGAGCAGATCCGTGATGCGGTGGAACTGCCGTTCCTGCACAAGGAGCTTTACCGCGAGTACGCCCTGCGGCCACCCAAGGGTGTGCTGCTGTACGGGCCGCCCGGTTGCGGCAAGACCCTGATCGCCAAAGCGGTTGCCAACTCGCTGGCCAAGAAGATGGCCGAGGTTCGTGGTGAGGACGCCCGCGAGGCCAAGTCCTACTTCCTCAACATCAAGGGCCCGGAACTGCTGAACAAGTTCGTCGGTGAGACCGAACGGCACATCCGGTTGATCTTCCAGCGAGCCCGGGAGAAGGCCTCCGAGGGCACGCCGGTGATCGTGTTCTTCGACGAGATGGACTCGATTTTCCGCACCCGCGGCACCGGGGTGAGCTCAGACGTCGAGACCACCGTCGTGCCGCAGCTGCTCAGCGAGATCGACGGTGTCGAAGGCTTGGAGAATGTCATCGTCATCGGCGCCTCCAACCGCGAGGACATGATCGACCCGGCGATCCTGCGGCCCGGCCGGCTGGACGTCAAGATCAAGATCGAGCGGCCGGACGCAGAGGCGGCGCAGGACATCTTCAGCAAGTACCTCACCGAGAACCTCCCGGTGCACGCCGACGACCTCGCCGAGTTCGGTGGCGATCGCGGGCTGTGCATCAAGGCGATGATCGAGAAGGTCGTCGACCGGATGTACGCCGAGATCGACGACAACCGGTTCCTCGAGGTCACCTACGCCAACGGTGACAAGGAGGTCATGTACTTCAAGGACTTCAACTCCGGGGCGATGATCCAGAACGTCGTCGACCGGTCCAAGAAGTACGCGATCAAGTCGGTGCTCGAATCCGGCCAGCGCGGTCTCCGGATCCAGCATCTGCTGGACTCGATCGTCGACGAGTTCGCCGAGAACGAAGATCTGCCCAACACCACCAACCCCGATGACTGGGCGCGGATTTCGGGTAAGAAGGGTGAACGGATCGTCTACATCCGGACCCTGGTCACCGGCAAGAACTCGTCGGCCAGCAGGGCGATCGACACCGAGTCCAACCTGGGGCAGTACCTCTAGCTCTAGAACTCCAGCGAGTAGCTGTTGGTCAGGTCATCCTGCAGTACGTGCGCCTCCCGCCCGGTGGTGTCGACCACCAGTGGCGCTGTCAGTGTTCGGGTTTCGTAACGCCATCCGTCGGGCAGTCTCAGTCGCGAGCCCAGGGCGGGCAGGTCGTCGAGTGTGAGGTTCTTGTCGACCACCTGACTCCAGGTCTGCATGACCCAGCGCTGCCCCTCGGGGTCGACGAGTTCGAACACCGGACGGCCGGCGTCGAAGACGAAGATCGCCCGCCGGTCCACCTTGTTCACCGAGTAGGGCTGCGGATTACTCGACGACAGTTGCACGGTGGCCTGCTCGATCATGTCGATACCGCCGAAGCTGCGGATGATCTGCGGACCCGCGGCGTTTTTGCCGACCTGGCTCATCAGAAAGTGACGCGGGCCGTTGAGCAGTGCCGCCACCGACCCGTTCTCGCGGGCGATCCCCTCGGCGTCGAGGGTGTCCCACAACTCGGCGGGGCAGTCATTGAGCGGGTAGGTGTTGTAGACGGTCGCCTCCGGACCGGACTGTCCCATCCGGACCAACAGCACCTCGCCGTAGCGCTTCGCGAAGACGTCGCGGCCAGGCTCGTCGGTCACATTCTGGGTCACGGTGGGTCCTCTCGGCGGTGCTCGTGTGCCCGGTGCTCGTGTGCCCGGTGCTCATGTGCTGAGTGCGCGTCTCGGGAAGCCCGGTACCGGGCCCGGGCGCGCAGGGTCTGCTTGAGAGTGTCCAGCATCGGGTCGACGAACTGCGCCCGGTACTCGGCGTCGGTGACCGCCTTCGCGGCCAGGTACATGAAGGTGATGGCCGTCAGCAGCATCGTCGTCTGGATGAGTGCCTCGGGGATGGGCAGCGTCATGCCCGCGAGTTCGCCGTCCGGCCGTCCGGTGCCGCGGGTCCAGGCGTCCAGCACCGTCGGACTTACCAGGATCATGCCCAGAACGACGTAGATCGCCCCGGTCAGCATCGCCACCGCGAGCACATGCACCAGTTGTGATGCCGCGACCACGAAGACGACGTTGAGCCGTTCGGTGAGCGACAACCGGTCTGTGTGTGGCGGGTCGGGTATCCGGTCGAACGGCGTTCCGGACAGGGCAGGGGCATCCCGTGGAACGCTCGACCCGGACAGCAGCGGACTGATCTGATCAACGGTCGTGGCCACCAGGAAGCTCCCGGCCACCAGCATCAGGAAACCGATGCCCAGCCAGAGCCGTCCGCGGGAAATCAACGACGTCATCAGCCATACGTAGGTGTTGAAGAACACCAGGAAGGTCAGCAGCACGACTGGGAGCGCGCGGACGAACATGCCCGCGGTGAGGGCCAGATTCGACACCGCCAACTCGGCGACCCAGCCCAGGATGGCACCCAAACCGGTGGCGGTCATGGCCAGGATCACCGCGATCGAGACGCCGAACACCACCAGGTTCACCCCGATTCGGGTACTCGGGCCGCCCAGCAGGGCCCCGAGCCCGATCACCGCCACCGCGACGGCAGAGATCCCCACCCGCCGCGAAACCGACTCCACCCTGCTGACCAGCCAACCCAGGGTCACCATCGCCGGCAGCACCAGCACCAGGAGCAGCAGCACGAAGCTCTCCAGCAGATCGGGCCGTCCGGCGATGTCGACGGTGTGCTGGCCGGAGAGCGCCACGATGAGGATCGAGTTGGCGGCGATCACCGCAAGTCCGGCGAGCGCCGGTGTGGATCGGATCCACACCCGGTGCAGCAACGCCCCGCGCCGCAGCACCGCGGGCAGTCCCTGTTGTAGGAACCACCTTTCGGCGGCGAGGCGCTCAGCGGACAGCGAATCCACCGCGGTTCCCCACCGTCCTGCCATCTTTGACGACGAGCAGGATGTTGGCGGGATCGCCCAGCCTATCGATGTCGGTCAGCGGATCGCCCTGCACCACAACGAGATCCGCGGTCTTCCCCTGCTGTACCGAGCCGAGCTTGTCGCCGACACCGCACAGTTGCGCCGACGTCAAGGTGCCCGCGACGATCGCCTGCAGTGGGGTCAGCCCACCGAACTTGACCAGCAGTCCGAGTTCCTTGAGGTTGGTGCCGTGGTCGGGTGACAGTCCGGCATCGGTGCCGACCGCGATCCTGATTCCCGCCGCCGCCGACGCCGCGATCGAATCATGGGCCAGGGCATGCCATTTGGCGCTCTTGGCCGCGCCCTGGGCGGTTGCGGTTACGGGCGACATGGTTTCCAGCAGGGTCGGTACCAGGAAGGTGCCCTGGGCGACCATCTGCTGGCGGAGGTCGTCGTCGAGTGCGTAGCCGTGCTCGATGCTGTGCACACCGGCCTCGACGGCGGCCTTGATCCCGGCGTAGCCGATGGCGTGCGCGGCGACCGGGCGACCACCGTAGTTGTGGGCTTCCTCGACGATCCCGGCGATCATCTCGCGGCGCATCCCCAGCCAGGTCGGGTCGTCATTGGGGGAGGACACCCCGCCACTGGAGGCGACCTTGATGACGTCGGCGCCGGCGCGCAGCAGTTCGCGGGCCCGCTTGCGCGCGGCGTCGACGGAGTCGACCAGGTAGGCGCCGATGAGTCCACCCAGGTCGATGCCGGACGGCAGATGGAAATCGGCGTGCCCGCCGCTCTGGCTGAGCATGTTGATCGCCACCAGCAGGCGGGGTCCCTCGATCAGGCCGGCGGCGACCGCTTCGCGGACACCGGTGTCGATACCCATCAGGTCCCGCGCCGTGGTGACACCGTTGCAAACAGTCACCCGCAGTCGCTCGATCAATTCGAAGTAGCCGTAGGAGGGCGGTTTGAGGGCCTTCTCGAGTGGGCTGCCGGAGGAGCCGGGCAGTCCGAAGTGGACGTGGCAGTCAAAGAAGCCGGGGCAGATCGTGTTGCCGCCGAGATCGACCCGAACCGCATCCGCGGGCGGTGCGGCATCCGCCGCCGTTCCGGCCCAGCTGATCCGGTCGCCGTCGATGAGCACCGCCGCGTCGGGCACGGGCGCGGCGCCGGTGCCGTCGATCAAGGCCGCGTTGTGCAGGAGGTAGGTCGTCATAGGTGCTGTCAACTCCACCAACTTCTCGGGCGACATGCAACCGCCCACGCCGGGACGCATACGCTGTCCGCATGCAGCGGATCATCGGCACCGAGGTGGAATACGGGATCTCGGCGCCGCACGATCCGACCGCCAACCCGATCCTGACCTCAACCCAGGCGGTGCTGGCCTACGCGGCCGCCGCCGGTATTCAGCGCGCCAAGCGAACCCGGTGGGACTACGAGGTGGAGTCGCCGTTGCGGGACGCCCGCGGGTTCGACCTGAGCCGTGCATCCGGCCCACCGCCCATCATCGACGCCGACGAGGTCGGGGCGGCGAACATGATCCTCACCAACGGTGCCCGCCTCTACGTCGACCACGCCCATCCCGAGTACTCCGCACCCGAGGTGACCGATCCACTCGACGCGGTGATCTGGGACAAGGCCGGCGAACGGGTCATGGAGGCGGCCGCCCGGCACGTCGCCAGCGTGCCCGGCGCGACGAAGCTTCAGTTGTACAAGAACAACGTCGACGGCAAGGGCGCGTCCTACGGCACCCACGAGAACTATCTGATGAGCCGGCAGACCCCGTTCTCGGCTGTCATCGCCGGGCTGACGCCGTTCCTGGTGTCCCGCCAGGTCGTGACGGGATCCGGTCGGGTCGGCATCGGCCCGTCCGGGGACGAGCCCGGTTTCCAGCTGTCCCAGCGGGCGGACTACATCGAGGTCGAAGTCGGCTTGGAGACGACTCTGAAGCGCGGCATCATCAACACCCGCGACGAACCGCACGCCGACGCCGACAAATACCGTCGGCTGCACGTCATCATCGGCGATGCCAACCTCGCCGAGACCTCCACCTACCTGAAGGTCGGCACCACCGCGCTGGTGCTCGACCTCATCGAGGAGGGTCCCCGGCACGGTATCGACCTCTCCGACCTGGCGCTGGCCCGACCGGTGCACGCCGTGCACGTGATCAGCCGCGATCCGTCGCTACGCGCCACCGTGGCACTCGTCGACGGCCGTGAGCTGACCGGACTTGCCCTGCAGCGCATCTATCTCGATCGGGTGGCCAAGCTGCTTGACGCCCGCGACCCGGACCCGCGCGCGGCGCACGTCGTCGCGACCTGGGCCGAGGTTCTCGATTTGCTGGAGCGCGACCCGATGGAGTGCGCGGAGCTGCTGGACTGGCCGGCCAAGCTGCGGCTGCTCGAGGGTTTCCGGAACCGGGAGAATCTCGGCTGGTCGGCGCCCCGTCTGCAGTTGGTGGATCTGCAGTACTCCGACGTGCGCCTGGACAAGGGCCTCTACAACAGGCTGGTGGCCCGCGGCTCGATGAAGCGGCTGGTCACCGAACAACAGGTGCTCGATGCCGTGGACAATCCGCCCACCGATACCCGGGCCTACTTCCGGGGGGAGTGCCTGCGCCGGTTCGGTGCCGACATCGCCGCCGCCAGCTGGGATTCGGTGATCTTCGACCTCGGCGGTGAGTCGCTGGTGCGCATTCCGACCCTGGAGCCGTTGCGCGGCAGCAAGGCCCACGTCGGGGCGTTGTTGGACTCGGTTGACAGTGCAGCGGAACTGGTCGAGCAACTGACGACCTGAGCGGTGTTGGACGGTACTGTGGAGACCGGCGGTCAGTCCGCTGATCAGACCAGGAGGCAGCGATGGCTCAAGAACAGACCAAGCGTGGCGGGGGCGGCGGCGAGGACGACGACCTCTCCGGCGACGCGGCCGGTGGGCAGGAGCGTCGCGACAAGCTTGCCGCGGAGACCGACGATTTGCTGGACGAAATCGACGACGTGCTTGAAGAGAACGCCGAGGATTTCGTGCGCGCGTACGTCCAGAAGGGCGGACAGTGACCTGGCACTCTGCTGAGCGTCTGGCACCCCATGCACCTCTGACCGCTTCGTTCTCCGACTCCGTCGATCTGTCCTCGTTCTCGGAGTTCCTGCGGCGCAAGGCACCTGAGTTGCTGCCGGCCAGTCGGCTTGCCGCCGCGAACTTGGGCGTCGCCGGCGATGCCCTGCCGCACGGCACGACCATCGTGGCGCTGAAGTATCCGGGCGGTGTGCTGATCGCGGGGGACCGCCGGTCCACCCAGGGCAATATGATCGCCGGCCGCGACGTGCAGAAGGTCTACATCACCGACGACTACACCGCCACCGGCATCGCCGGTACGGCCGCTTTGGCGGTGGAGTTCGCCCGGCTCTACGCCGTCGAGCTTGAGCACTACGAGAAGCTCGAGGGTGTGCCGATGACCTTCGCCGGCAAGGTGAACCGGCTCGCGATCATGGTGCGCGGCAACCTCGGTGCCGCTCTGCAGGGTTTCGTGGCGCTGCCGCTGCTGGTCGGCTACGACATCGCCGACGCCAACCCGCTGGCGGCGGGCCGGATCGTCTCCTTCGATGCCGCCGGCGGTTGGCATCTCGAGGCCGAGGGCTATCAGGCCGTCGGCTCGGGCTCCTTGTTCGCCCGGGCGTCGATGAAGAAGCTGTATCCGACTGTGGCCGACGCTGATTCGGCCCTGCAGGTGGCCGTCGAGGCGCTCTACGACGCCGCCGACGACGACTCCGCGACCGGCGGTCCGGACCTGGTACGCGGCATCTATCCCACTGCCGTCACGATCGGGGCCGCGGGTGCCGAGGACGTCACTGAGGAGCGCATCGCCGAACTGGCCCGCGCGGTGATCGCGCGGCGGACGGGTACCGATTCATGAGCTTCCCGTACTTCATCTCTCCCGAGCAGGCGATGCGGGAGCGTT
Source organism: Actinomycetota bacterium (assembly GCA_030836785.1). Lineage (GTDB taxonomy): Bacteria > Actinomycetota > Actinomycetes > Mycobacteriales > Mycobacteriaceae > Mycobacterium. Next base: position 13,484 of record JAUPLT010000129.1, on the reverse strand, counting down.
CGGAGATCGCCCGCAAGGGCATCGCGCGCGGCCGAAGCGTCGTCACACTGGCCTACGCCGGCGGCGTGCTGTTCGTCGCCGAGAATCCGTCGCGGTCACTGCAGAAGATCAGCGAGATCTACGACCGGGTGGGCTTTGCGGCGGTCGGCCGCTTCAACGAGTTCGACAGCCTGCGCCGCGGAGGAATCCAGTACGCGGACACCCGCGGCTACGCCTACGACCGCCGCGATGTCACCGGCAGGCAGCTGGCCAACGTCTACGCCCAGACCCTCGGCACCATTTTCACCGAGCAGGCCAAGCCCTACGAGGTCGAATTATGCGTGGCGGAGGTGGCCCACTTCGGTGAGACCAGGGCACCGGAGTTGTACCGGATCACCTACGACGGGTCCATCGCCGACGAACCGCATTTCGTGGTGATGGGCGGCACCACCGAGCCGATCATCAACGCGCTCAAGGAGTCCTACACCGAGAATGCGGAGTTGGGCGAGGCGCTGCGGATCGCCGTCGAGGCGCTGAAAGCCGGGATCGCCGGTGCCGCAGGCAGTGCGACTCCATCCGCCGAACCGCGCACGCTGGGGCCGGCGACCCTCGAAGTCGCTGTGCTTGACGCCAGCCGCCCGCGGCGGGCTTTCCGGCGGATCACCGGTGCGGCTCTGGATGCGCTGTTGCCGGCCTCCGCCCCGTCCTGATCGGTACCGATCAGTGGTCGCAGCCCGCGTCGAGCGGATCGGCGGTCCGGCTGCCGTAGGTCGGCGCCTGCTCGACGCAACTGCTGTAGGAGATCTGTTCGATGCGCTGTCCCGACCCCGGTTGCTGCGCGGGCTCGGGAACCATCCAACTCAGTATCACCGCGACCACCGCCGCCGCCGCGAGCAGAGACATCCAGATGCCGCGGCCAAGCATCGAGTCGAAGCGCATCGGCCCAGCGTAGGGAAGATCGGGCCACTCGGAGCACAAACGTTGCGTGATGTGGCAAAGACGGGCAACCCGCCCGCGTACCAGTAGGCTCGGTGACGTGCAGCGACGGATCATGGGCATCGAGACCGAGTTTGGTGTCACCTGCACGTTCCACGGCCATCGCCGGTTGTCCCCGGACGAAGTTGCCCGTTACCTCTTCCGCCGGGTGGTCTCCTGGGGGCGAAGTTCCAACGTGTTCCTGCGCAACGGCGCCCGGCTCTATCTCGATGTCGGGAGTCACCCGGAGTACGCCACCGCTGAGTGCGACAACCTGCTGCAACTGGTCACCCACGACCGGGCCGGTGAGCGGGTTCTGGAGGATCTGCTGGTCGACGCCGAGCAGCGGCTCACCGACGAGGGTATCGGCGGGGACATCTACCTGTTCAAGAACAACACCGACTCCGCCGGCAACTCCTACGGCTGTCACGAGAACTACCTGATCGTCCGAGCCGGGGAGTTCTCCCGCATCTCCGATGTGCTGTTGCCGTTCCTGGTGACTCGTCAGCTGATCTGCGGTGCCGGCAAGGTTTTGCAGACCCCGAAGGCCGCCACCTTCTGCCTGTCCCAGCGTGCCGAGCACATCTGGGAGGGTGTCTCCAGCGCCACCACTCGCAGCCGCCCGATCATCAACACCCGCGACGAACCGCACGCTGATGCCGAAAAGTATCGCCGGCTGCACGTCATCGTCGGCGACTCCAACATGAGCGAAACCACCACCATGCTCAAGGTGGGCAGCGCGGCGCTGGTGCTCGAAATGATCGAGGCCGGCGTTCCCTTCCGGGATTTCTCGCTGGACAATCCGATCCGCGCGATCCGCGAAGTCAGCCATGATGTCACCGGCCGCCGGCCGGTGCGGCTGGCCGGCGGGCGGCAGGCCAGCGCGTTAGAGATTCAGCGCGAGTACTGGGCTCGCGCCGCCGAGTACCTGCCGTCCCGGGAACCCAACGAGCAGCTCGAGCAGGTCGTCGACCTGTGGGGCCGGCAGCTCGACGCGGTGGAAAGCCAGGACTTCGCGAAGGTCGACACCGAGATTGACTGGGTGATCAAGCGCAAGCTTTTTCAGCGCTACCAGGACCGGTACAACATGGAGCTGTCCGATCCGAAGATCAGTCAGCTGGACCTCGCCTACCACGACATCAAACGGGGTCGGGGGGTGTTCGACCTGCTTCAGCGGAAGGGTCTCGCGGCCCGCGTCACGACCGACGAGGAGATCGACGCCGCCGTCGACACCCCGCCGCAGACCACCCGTGCCAAGCTGCGTGGGGAGTTCATCGCCGCCGCTCAGGAGGCCGGCCGGGATTTCACCGTCGACTGGGTGCACCTCAAGCTCAACGATCAGGCCCAGCGCACCGTGCTGTGCAAGGATCCGTTCCGGTCCAGTGACGAGCGGGTCAAGCGGCTGATCGCCAGTATGTGACTGGCCTTAATTTCAACGCTCGTCAGCGCGGCTGCCGCCGCCCGATCCTCGCGCCGCTACCCTGACCAGCGTGGTGCCCACCAAAACCTCCAAGGTCGAGCGGCTGACGAACCTCGTGATCGCCTTGCTGTCCACGCGCGGTTTCCTGACCGCCGAGCGGATCCGAGCCAACGTCATCGGCTATCAGAACTCCACCGACGAGGCGTTTTCCCGGATGTTCGAGCGCGACAAGAGCGAACTGCGTGACCTCGGGATTCCGCTGGAGACCGGGCGAGTGTCGACCTTCGACCCGACCGAGGGCTACCGGATCAAGCAGCAGGCCTACGCACTTCCCGAGATCGACCTGACCGCCGACGAGGCTGCCGCGGTGGCGGTGGCGACCAAGCTGTGGGAGTCGCCGGAGCGGATCACCGCCGCGCAGAATGCTGTCATCAAGCTTCGGGCCGCCGGTATCGATGTCGACCCGGCCGGTGAGGTGGCGATCAGCACCGGTGCCGGGCCGAGGGGGTTGCGCGGTTCGGAGGAGGCCCTCGGCGAGGTGCTCTCGGCCGTCGAAGTCGGACAGGCCGTGCGCTTCCGGCATCGGCCCAACCCCGCAGAGCCCTACGTCTGGCGGACGGTGGAGCCGTGGGGGGTGGTGACCTCCCGGGGCCGCTGGTATCTGGTCGGCCACGACCGTGACCGCGCGGCCACCCGAGTCTTCCGGCTCTCCCGGGTCGTCGACGTCGAGGCGGTGGGGTCGCGCGGCGAGGTCCATCGGCCCGACGGGGTGGACCTGAGTGCGGTCGTTGAACGGGCGATCGGCGAGGTGGCTGGCGAGGTGTCGGGCGGGGGCCGGGCAAAGTTGTGGGTCGCCGACGACCGCGCGACCGCGTTGCGCCAGGCGGGCCGGGTCATCGGCCGTCGCCGGGTGGGTGAGCGCGACGGGGACGTGATCGAAGTGGAGTTGGGGACGGTGGACTGGCTGGCCCGCGAGGTGGCCGGCTACGGCGCTGACGCCCTGGTGCTCGATCCGGCATCCCTCCGCCACGACGTCATCGCCCGGCTCACGGCGCAGGCCAGCGTATGAGTCCCAGCGAGGAGCCGAAGGCGGATCGCGCATGAGTCCCAGCGAGGAGCCGAAGGCGGATCGCGCATGAGTCCCGTCGCCAACCGCCTGGTGCGTCTGCTCAACATGGTGCCGTACTTCCAGGCCAACCCGCGGGTCAGCTACGACAAGGCCGCCGCCGACCTGGGTGTCAGCCGCAAGCAGCTGGATGAGGACATCAAACAGCTGTGGGTCTGTGGCCTGCCGGGCTATAGCCCCGGGGATCTGATCGACTTCGAACTGTCCGACGGCACGATCAAGGTCACCTTCTCGGCCGGGATGGACCGTCCGTTGCGGCTGACCTCGACCGAGGCCACCGGGCTGCTTATGGGGCTGCGGGCGTTGGCCGACATCCCCGGTGTGGTCGATCCTGCGGCCGCGCGCAGTGCGATCGCGAAGATCGAAGCGGCCGCCGGGTCGGTCGCCAAGGCTGAAGCGGCCGCCGGGTCGGTCGCCAAGGCTGAAGCGGCCGCCGGGTCGGTCGCAGGGGTGGACGCGTCCGCGCCGGTCGAGGCGCATGCGGCGGCCACCGTGCGTGAGGCGGTGCGCGACGCCCGAGCGGTGTCCGTCGACTACTACTCGGCCTCGCGTGACGCGCTGTCCACCCGCGTCGTCGACCCGATCCGGGTGGTGCTGATCGGTGACCACAGCTATCTGGAAGCGTGGTGCCGCCAGGCCGAAGGGGTGCGACTGTTCCGGTTCGATCGCATCGTCGGCGCGCGGGTCCTCGACGAGTCGGCGGCACCGCCTCAGCCCGCTGCGGCAGCCCCGCCGAACACCGGGCTGTTCGACGCCGACCCGTCGCTGCCGTCGGCCACGCTGCGGATCTCCCCGCGGGCGGCCTGGACGCTGGAGTATTTCCCGATGCGGGTGCTGCCCGAATCGGACTTCGGCCGCGACGCACCCGACGACTCCTGCCTGGCTGAGATGACCTATGCCGCGGAGGACTGGATGGCGCGGCTGATCCTGGGTTTCGGCGCCGATGTGACCGTGCTCGCGCCGGCATCGCTGGCCGAGCGGGTTCGCGACGCCGCGAGCGAAGCGCTGGCGGTGTACCGGGAGTTGGCGGCGGGTAGCATCGAGACAACGTCTGATGGCCGGAGGTAACTGAATTGGGTGCATTTCAACCGTGGCACTGGGTCATCCTGCTTCTGGTGGTCGTGATCCTCTTCGGCTCCAAGCGGCTGCCGGATGCGGCGCGCTCGCTCGGCAAATCCATGCGCATCTTCAAGTCTGAGGTCAAAGAACTGCAGTCCGAGCAGAAGGGGAACGCCGCCGTCACTCCTGCGCAGCCCCCGATCCAGCAGGTGCAGTCCGACCGGCTGGACGTGCCGGTCATTCCGGCCCAGCCCGCCCCGGTCATTCCGGCCCAGCCCGCCCCGGTCATTCCCGCCCAGCCCGCCCCGCCGACACCCAACCCGTCGGCCTGAGCGGACCGGTACCGCGCCGCTTCCGGCGGCGCTAGGGAGAAGGCGTGCGAACCCCCAAGTTTCTGCTGCGGCTCGACCCCAGGAGGCGGCGCAGCCGCACCAACCCCGACGGCACCATGTCGTTGGTCGAGCACGTTCGGGAGCTCCGCACCCGGCTGCTGATCTCACTGGCCGCAATCGTGGTCACGACCACGGTCGGTTTCTTCTGGTACAGCCACGGTCTTTTCGGGCTTGAGAGCCTCGGGGAATGGATTCGCACGCCCTACTGCTCGCTGCCGGACTCGGCGCGCGCCGATATCAGCCCCGATGGCGGCTGCCGCCTGCTGGCGACGGCACCGTTCGACCAGTTCATGTTGCGGCTCAAGGTCGCCCTGACGGCCGGCATCGTGCTGGCCTGCCCGGTCTGGTTCCACCAGTTTTGGGCGTTCATCACCCCCGGTCTCTACCGCAACGAGCGCCGGTTCGCGGCGGTGTTCGTCGTTGCCGCGGCCACCCTGTTCGTGGGCGGTGCGGTGTTGGCCTACGTGGTGCTGTCCAAGGCCCTGTACTTCCTGCTCACCGTCGGCAGCGACGTCCAGGTGACCGCGCTGTCCGGCGACCAGTACTTTGGTTTCCTGATCAACCTGCTGCTGGTGTTCGGCGTGGGGTTCGAATTCCCGCTCCTGATCGTGATGCTCAACGTCATCGGCGTGCTCAGCTACGAGAAACTCAAGGCCTGGCGGCGCGGTCTGATCTTTGCGGTGTTCGCCTTCGCCGCCGTCGCCACCCCGGGGTCGGACCCGTTCTCGATGCTGGCTCTTGGATTCGCACTGACGCTGTTGCTCGAGTTCGCCATCCAGATCGCCCGGTTGCACGATAAGCGCAAGGCTAAGCGGGAGGCCCGGAACGCCGCCGCCGAGATTCCCGATGACCGGGCCGCGCCGCTGGATCCGCCGGCACCGGTCGCGGCGCCGGCAAACCCGTCCTCCTTCGGCCGAGCCGGGCATGACGACATCACCTGAGCCATCACCAGATCCATCACATGAGCCACCGCCGGGTTCACAGCTGGCGGATTTCGCCGGGCAGCTGACCTTCCGGCTGGACCCCTTCCAGATGCGGGCCTGCGAGGCGCTCGAACGGGGGCACGGGGTGCTGGTGTGCGCACCCACCGGTGCCGGCAAGACGGTGGTCGGCGAGTTCGCGGTCCACCTGGCCCTGGCTGCCGGGACGAAGTGCTTCTACACCGCGCCGATCAAGGCGCTGAGCAACCAGAAGCACAGCGATCTGGTCCGCCGGTACGGCGCCGAACGCATCGGCCTGCTGACCGGAGACCAGTCGATCAACGGCGACGCCCCGGTGGTGGTGATGACCACCGAGGTGCTGCGCAACATGCTCTACGCCGGGTCTGAAGCGTTGCGGGGGCTGTCCCACGTCGTGATGGACGAGGTGCACTTCCTGGCTGACCGGATGCGGGGCGCGGTCTGGGAGGAGGTGATCCTGCACCTGCCCGAGGAGGTCCGCCTGGTCAGCCTGTCGGCCACGGTCAGCAACGCCGAGGAGTTCGGCGGCTGGATCAAGACAGTTCGCGGTGACACCGCAGTGGTGGTCGACGAGCACCGGCCGGTTCCGCTGTGGCAGCACGTCCTGGTGGGCAGGCGACTGTTCGATCTGTTCGACCTGTCGAACCATGAGGCGACACAGGCCGTCGCCAGCCGGAAAATGCGGGTTGACCCCGAACTGACGCGGCATATCGCGCACCGTCGGGAGGCTGAGCGGCTGACCGACTTTCAGCCTCGCCGCGGACATCGTGGCGGCCGATCGGGCGGCCCCGGTCTGTACCGTCCGCCGTCGAGGCCCGACGTCATCGGCACCCTCGATCGCGAGGGGCTGCTTCCGGCCATCACCTTCATCTTCTCCCGGGCGGGCTGCGATGCCGCCGTCAAGCAGTGCCTGCGCGGATCACTACGTCTTACGACCGAGGCGGAGCGGGCCCGGGTCGCCGAGGTCATCGACCGGCGTTGCGCGGATCTGGCCGATTCCGATCTGGCGGTTCTGGATTACTACGAGTGGCGTGAGGGTCTGCTGCGTGGCCTGGCCGCCCACCACGCCGGGATGCTGCCGATCTTTCGGCACACCGTCGAGGAACTGTTCACCGCCGGACTCGTGAAGGCCGTCTTCGCCACCGAGACACTGGCGCTGGGGATCAACATGCCGGCTCGCACCGTGGTGCTGGAAAAGCTGGTGAAGTTCAACGGCGAGCAGCACATGCCGCTCACGCCGGGGGAGTACACCCAGCTGACCGGCCGGGCGGGGCGCCGGGGTATCGACGTGGAGGGCCACGCCGTCGTGCTCTGGCATCCGCAGGAGAGCACCGCCGAGCCGACCGAGATCGCCGGGCTGGCCTCGACCCGCACCTTCCCGCTGCGCAGTTCGTTCGCGCCGTCGTACAACATGACCATCAACCTGGTCAGCCAGATGGGTCCCGAACAGGCCCACCGGCTCCTGGAACGTTCCTTCGCGCAGTTCCAGGCCGACCGCTCGGTGGTGGGCCTGGTTCGGGGCGCCGAGCGGGGCGAGAAGATGCTCGACGAGATCGCCGCCGAACTCGACTGGGACCGCAAGGCTAACCCCACCGAACCGGTGGTGGTCGATTACATGCGGTTGCGCGCCAAGATCGGCGAGCGGGAGCGTAGCCAAGCGCGGATGTCGCGGCTGCAACGGCGCGCGGCCGCCAGCGACGCACTGGGTGCGCTGCGGCGCGGTGACATCATCACCATCACCGGGCGGCACGGTGGGCTTGCGGTGGTGCTCGAACCGGCGCGCGATGCCGAAGACCCCAGGCCTCTCGTGCTCACCGAACACCGCTGGGCGGGACGGATCTCGTCGACGGACTACACCGGTGCGGCCGGCCCGATCGGTTCGATGACCCTGCCCAAGCGGGTGGAACACCGCCAGCCGAGGGTGCGTCGCGACCTGTCCTCGGCGCTGCGGTCGGCTGCCGAGAGCCTGGTGATTCCGTCGACTCGCAGGAGGACCCGCGGGTCCGCCGACACCGCCGACGTCGACCCCGAACTGATCGCGCTCCGCGAAGCGATGCGCCGGCACCCCGGCCACCGGCTTGCCGACCGCGAGTCGCTGGTCCGAGCCGCCGAACGCTACCTGCGGGTGGAACGCGACAACGCCGAGATTGCCAGGAAGGTCAATGCGGCCACCAACTCGCTGGCCCGGACTTTCGACCGGATAGTCGGACTGCTGACCGAGCGGGGGTTCATCAGCACCGGCACCGACCCGGGTGAGCTGTTCGTCACTGACGACGGACGGCTGTTGGCCCGGATCTACAGCGAGAGCGACCTGCTGGTCGCCGAGTGTCTGCGCAGTGGGGTGTGGACGGGACTTCAGCCCGCCGAACTCGCCGCCGTGGTGTCGGCGATGGTGTTCGAGGCCCGTGGCAGCGACGGACCCACCCCGGCGCACACCGTCGACCTGCCGACAGCGGCCGTTCGGCGTGCCCTCGCTCAGACCCGCCGGTTGTCCGGTCAGTTGCGCGCCGACGAGCATCGGCACCGGCTGCAACCGACCCGGGAGCCTGATGAGGGGTTCGCGCCCGCGGTTCACCGCTGGGCCACCACCGGCGATCTGGCCGCCGCACTGGCGGCGTCCAGCGCCGCCGGGAACGGTTCTCCGCTACCGGCCGGGGACTTCGTACGGTGGTGCCGTCAGGTGCTCGACCTGCTCGATCAGGTTCGTATCTGCGCACCGGAGGCGGGGCTGCGCAAGGCGGCGAAACGCGCTATCGACGACATCCGGCGCGGCGTCGTCGCAGTGGACAGCGGGTAGGGTGATCCGGACGCTACGGTAGGACCGGCGCACCGCGCGAGAGGCCGTAAACAGGCAAGGAGACACGATGAGCGGACCGCAGGGATCTGACCCTAACCCCTGGCAGGGTCAGGATCAGCCTGCCTCGAACCCCGGTCAGGGGTCCGAGCAGCCCCCGGCCTGGCAGCCCCCGGCCTATACCCCACAGCAGTACCCGCAGTACGGCCAGCCCGCCGGGTACCCGCAGGGGCAGCCCTACGGTGCGCCGGGTGGCGCGCCGGCCGACTATCCGGGTCCCGGGTACGGCCAGCCTGGTCAGTACCCGCAACCGGGGCAGTATCCGCCGCCTTACGGTCAGTACCCGCCCGGTCAGTACCCGCCGGGCCAGTTCCCGCCGCCGGGACAACCGGGCCAGTACCCGCAATACGCACAGCCCGGCGCGGCCGACGCCTCGAAGAAGTCGATGAAGGTGGTCGGCATCGTGTTGGGCGCACTGGCGGCCCTGGTTCTGGCTGTGGTGCTGATTCTCGGGTTCTGGAAGCCAGGGTTCTTCGTCACCACCAAGCTCGATGTCGACAAAGCTCAGCAGGGTGTGCAGCAGATTCTCACCGATGAGGCCAACGGGTACGGCGCCAAGAACGTCAAGGACGTCAAGTGCAACAACGGCCAGAACCCGACGGTGAAGAAGGGTGACACCTTCACCTGCGAGGTGAGCATCGACGGCACCAAGCGCCAGGTGACTGTGACGTTCCAGGACGACAAGGGAACCTACGAGGTCGGCCGACCGAAGTAGCCGGGTGACCGGCAGGCGGTCACAGCGAGTCGATCGCCTTGTTCAGCCTGGCGATGGACGAGCCGACGCCATAGCGTTCGGCCAGTTCGGCCACCCGCTTCGGGTCTGCGGCGTGCAACGGTAGACGGTCATCGGCTGTCCCCACCTCGACCGGTGCGTCCCGGGCGACCCGCACCACCCGATCGGCTGCCGCGATGTAGTCGGCCGCGGCGTGGATGCGGGCCCGGAACGACTTCGGCACGTCCGACCGCGGATCGTCGACGACGGCCAGGATCGCCTCCAGCGAGCCGTACCGGCTCAGCATGGTTGCCGCCGTCTTCTCCCCGACACCGGGAACACCGGGCAGACCGTCGGACGGGTCGCCGCGCAGCAGTGCCAGTTCGGCGTAGGCATCCCCGGCCCGGACCTGCGGAACGCCGTACCGTTCGGCGACCTCGGCGGGGCCGAACATCGTCGCCTTGGAAAGCCCGCGCCCGATGTAGAGCACCCGCACCGTGACCGGGTCGTCGGCGACCAGTTGCAGCAGGTCCCGGTCGCCGCTGACCACCACCACCGGGTCGCGGCGTTCGGCGGCGGCCAGTGCGCCCAGGACGTCATCGGCCTCGTAACCCACCGCGCCCGCGGTGGCGATCCCGTAGGCGTCCAAGATCTCGAGGATCATGTCCACCTGGGGGCTCAGGTCGTCGGGCACCTCCTCGATGTCCAGCCCTTCAGCGCTCGACTCGGTGGCCAGTTCGTCGACCTCGGCGACCACCCGGTGTGCCTTGTAGGAGGGGATCAGGTCCACCCGCCAGGCCGGACGCCAATCGAGGTCGAGGCACACCACCAACCGCGATGGCCGTTCCCGGGTGATCAGCGTGGCCACACTGTCGAGGAAGCCGCGGACGGCGTTGACCGGGCGGCCGTCCGGCGCCGTGATCGACGCGGGGACGCCGAAGTAGGAGCGGAACCACATGCTGGCCCCGTCGAGCAGCAGGAGCGGTGCGGACACCACTGGAACGCTAGCCCAGCGACTGTGCGGCCAGTGCCCGCTCGGCGCGGATCACCGCGGTGACCGCATTGATCAGCGCCAGATGGGTGAAGGCCTGCGGGAAGTTGCCCAGGTGGCGTCCGCTGTGCGGGTCGATCTCCTCGGCGTAGAGGCCCAGCGAACTCTCGGCCGAGAGCAACTTGCCGCACAACGTCTTTGCCCGTTGTATTTCGCCGATCGCGACCAGCGCCGACACCAGCCAGAACGAGCAGATGGTGAAGGTGCCCTCCTCTCCGCTCAACCCGTCTTCGGTGTCATCGAGGCGGTAGCGCAGCACCATCTCCTCTTCGGTCAACTCGTCGGCGATGGCGAGCACGGTGTTGCGAACCCGCTCGTCGTCCGGCGGCAGGAAACCCATCAGTGGGATGAGCAGCACCGAGGCGTCCAGCGCCTTGGTCCCGTAATGCTGGGTGAACACCCCGCGTTCGTCGACCGCGTTGGCCAGCACGTCGGCGCGGATCTCATCGGCGGCAGCCCGCCAGCGCCTCGCCAGGTCCGTCTCGCCGCGAATAGCCGCCATCCGGGCGCCGGAATCGGCGGCCACCCAGCAGGCCACCTTCGAGGAGGTGAAGTGTTGCGGACCCGAGCGCACCTCCCAGATCCCCTGATCGGGGTCGCGCCAGTGGTCCAGTGCGCATTCGACCTGGGTGTGCACGATCCGCCACAGCCGGTCCTCGACGCGGCGATGGGTGCCGGTGTGCAGGTCGATCGCTCGGACGATCGCGCCCCACACGTCGTGCTGACGCTGGCTGTAGGCCCCGTTCCCGATCCGGACCGGCTGCGCACCTTCGTACCCGGACAGGTGGTCCAGCGTCGACTCGGGCAGCGCCCGCTCACCGCCGACGCCGTACATCAGCTGCAGGTTGCTGTCGGCCGCGCCGGCGACGTCGGCGATGAACCGGAAGAAGTCGTTGGCCTCCCAGTCGAACCCCAGCGAGTTCAACGCCCACAGTGTCCCCGCGGTGTCCCGGATCCAGGTGTAGCGGTAGTCCCAGTTACGTTCCCCGCCCGGCGCCTCGGGAAGCGACGTGGTCGCCGCGGCGATGATCGCACCGGTCGGACCGAAGCTCAGGCCCTTCAGCGTCAAGGCGCTGCGTTGCAGGTGCCCGCGCCAGGGATGATCGGGGAACTTTCCACGATCGAGCCAGTGCTGCCAGTGGTGGCAGGTCCACCGGAGCCGGTGCTCGGCCTCCTCCAGCGTCCCCGGCGGGGCGTGCTGGCTCCACCACAGCGCGACGAACCGGCGCTCGCCTTCCTTGAGCAGGGTGCGTGCGGTGGCCGTCGGACCTTCGAAGCCCACGTTCAGATCCGTGGTCAATCGTAGTCGGGGCAGTGGGTTCTCGGCCGCGGGCGGATCGTCCGCCCGGCGGCCGTCGTCCACCCGGTCGCCGGCTCGCCGATCGAGGAAAGGCTCGGCGATCGCATCGTGGTAACCGTTCTCCCCGTAGGACCAGCGCGCGGGCATCCGGCCGTAGTCGAAGCCTGGAGTGCAATCCATCTCGACCTGGACCTGTCCGTTGACGCAGCGGATCGTCCGCAGCAGAACATGCGACGCGTCGTAGTCGGTGGGAGCCCGACGGTGGGTATGGGAACGTTCGTCCTCGTGGTGCCACGGCCCGACGAGAAGCGCATCGGTGACGACCAGCCAACCTCCCGGCGTCCACCAACTGGTTTCGAGCACCATCGTCCCGGGGATGTAACGGCGTGCCGAGGGCACGTCGACCCCGGCCGGACTGATACGGAAATGGCCGGCATCGCGATCGAGAATGGCGCCGAACACGCTGGGGGAGTCCATCCGCGGCAGGCACAGCCATTCCACTGCGCCGTTCGGCGCCACCAACGCCGTTGTCTCACAGTCGGAGAGGAATGCGTAGTCCTCGATCGGTGGGAAGTGACTCCAGTTCAACCCGATCGGTTGGGCGGCCCTGTCCATGATGTCCCGCTTCCATCGCCTGAGTGCTCGTGACCTGGCAGATAAACGGTACGCGCGGCCGGGTGCGGTGCGTGGCGGGTTGGGGTGGCGGTTGCCGACTAACCTGACGGTCGTGACCGAACGATGTTTCGAGAGCGATGTGTACGCGCGTCGCCTGGCCGCCGCCGCGGCTGGGGCGGCGAAAGCAGGCCTGGCCGGGCTGATCGTCACACCGGGCTATGACCTGCGCTACCTGATCGGTTCGCGGGCACAGACTTTCGAGCGGCTGACGGCGCTGGTCATCCCGGCGGCCGGGCAGCCGACGGTGATCGTCCCCCGGCTGGAACTGGCGGCGCTCAGGGAATCCGCCAGCGCTGACCTCGGACTGACGGTGCGGGATTGGGTGGACGGCGAGGATCCCTACGATTTGGTCGCCCTGTCGCTGGGCGGGCATGCCAGGGTTGCGGTCACCGATGCGATGCCGGCGCTGCACCTTCTGCCGTTGGCCGAGCGGCTGGGCTCGGTGCCGGTACTGGCCACCGGTGTTCTGGCCGGTCTGCGGATGGTCAAGGACGACGCGGAGATCGCTGCACTGCGTGCGGCCGGTGCGGCCATCGACCGGGTGCACGCGCAGGTACCGCAGTTCCTCCGGCCGGGCCGCACCGAGGCCCAGGTGGCCGTGGACATCGCCAAAGCGATTGTGGCTGAGGGGCACTCGGAGGCGGCGTTCATCGTCGTCGGTTCCGGGCCCAACGGCGCGGACCCCCACCACGAGTGTTCCGACCGGCAGTTGCGAGTCGGGGACGTCGTCGTCGTCGACATCGGGGGACCGGTCGAACCGGGCTACAACTCCGACTGCACCAGGACCTACAGCCTGGGGGAGCCCGACGCCGAGATCTCCTCCCGATACGCCGTCTTGCAGCGGGCGCAGGCCGCGGCGGTGGCCGCTGTCCGCCCCGGCGTGACCGCCGAGCAGGTCGACGCCGCGGCGCGCGACGTGCTCGCCGAGGCCGGGCTTGCGGAGTTCTTCGTGCACCGCACCGGGCACGGCATAGGCCTGTCG
>JAUPLT010000128.1 GCA_030836785.1 Actinomycetota bacterium | reverse complement strand
CGTTCGTTCCGATGACTTACTCCGTCAACGGATTACGACAACTCGTCGGGGGCGGGATAGATCATCGGCTCACCGTGGCGATCATCGTGCTGGTCAGTGTGCTGGCGGTGTCGATGGCCGTCAGCGCATGGGCGGTACGCCGCAGCCGCCAGTACACCATGGAGCAATTGCACCCGCCGATCGAGGTGTAAGTCGGCTTCCGGGGCTGTCTCAGGTGTGCGCTGAGGGGAACCGGGGCGGCCGTTTCTCCCGCAGCGCGGCGAGACCCTCCACCACATCAGGGCCCAGGAAGGTCAGCATCTCGTAGGCCGCGGACTGGTCGAAGGTCGGCCCCGCACTGCGCAGCCAGTTGTTCAGGGCACGCTTGCTGAGCCGGATCGCCTGCTGGGCGCCGGCGGCCAGACCATCGGCGATGCGCAGCGCCTCATCGAGAACCTGCTCACGCGGAAGGGCTTTGGCGACCAATCCGATCCGTTCGGCTTCGGCACCGGACAGCATCTCCCCGGTCAGCAGGTAGTAGCGGGCCTTGGCCATCCCGATCAGCAACGGCCAGATGATCGCGGCGTGGTCACCGGCGGCGACGCCCAGTTTCACATGCCCGTCACCGATCTTGGCGTCCTCGGCCGCGATGGCCACATCGGCCAGCAGTGCGACCACCGCACCCGCGCCGACCGCGGCCCCGTTGATCGCCGAGACGATGGGTTTGTCGCAGTTGATCATGTTGTACACCAGGTCGCTCGCCTCGGTGAGCATGTGCGACACCTGTTCGTAGTTGCCGGCCATCCGTTCGACCATAGCCAGGTCGCCACCCGCGCTGAATGCCTTGCCGGCTCCGGTGATCACCGCCACCCGGGTTTGCGGGTCGGCGGCGACGTCCTTCCAGATGCGCGCCAGTTCGGTGTGCATACCTTCGTCGGCGGCGTTGTACTTCTCCGGCCGGTTCATCGTGATCAGCAGAACCCCGTTGCCACGACGGGTCAGGGCCAACTGCTCGTAGTCACCGAAGTCCATCAGGATGTCCCTTCCTTGCAACTCGGCGAGCACACGCATACCGGCCGAGGTTATGTGTCGGTGTTCCCGCCTGCGGCCATCGCAGCCTGGAACGCCGCACCCATCTTCTCAGCGAACGCCTGGACAGCCTTCAACGGGCGCAGCATGACGGTGAACTCGTCGATCAGACCGGCGTCATTGGTGTGCAGGAAGTCGCAGCCCTGGATCTGCAGGCCGTCGACGGTCGCGGCGAAGACCAAGGCATGGTCGGTGCTGTCCGGAGCGCCGATCTCACGTTCGTAGACGAAGTCCTCGAAAATCGTTGCGACGGTTCGGAGGATGACGCCGACGACCGGTTTACCGGTGTACGGCTTGTGCGCGATCGGACTGCGGAACACGACGTCATCATCGAGAAGCGCGATGGCGGCGTCGAGGTCACCGGCCTCGATGGCCTGGCGGAACTCGTGCACGGGTCTGCCCCTTTCGTTGTCAGGAAGATTGGCCGACTGCGGCGGTCGCCGTCAACCCGGGAGAACCGGGCTCGTCCTCGTCAGGCGTTGCCCTCACTTGCAGCCCGAATCGCCCGCTTGGGATACCAGCCCGAGAAGACGACTGCCCCGAGCAGCGTTGCCACCGGAATCGCACTGCCGGCCCAATTGGCCAGCAGCCCGGATGTCAGCGCCAGGTCCGCGGCTGCGTTCACGGTGAACACGAGTGCCCACACAGCGCTGATCACCACGTTGATGCGGATGAATAGCGGATGGCTCCAGTGCGACGGGTCGGTGCGGTCACGGGCGACGTCCACGGTGAACGGTGTGCCGACGAGCAGGCTGCCCCACGCGCCGACGGCGAGGGCCCCGTTGGCGAGGAAACCCAGGTGCCGCGCGGTCCACGCGTTGTCCAGGCCGATCACGGCTACCGCCGCGGCGGCGAAGAACCCGATGGTGATCCACATCAGGATTCCCCGATGCAATTTGAGCAGGCCCACCACCACCGCGAAGACGAGACCGGTCGCCAACGCGGCTTCCCGATGATGGGCGGCGAGGAGGAGATAGGCGATCCAGGGTGACCACGGTGCAAGAGCGCGCATGCGCCCAAATCTACGATCCCGGAGATCTTGCGGTGGCGGCAGGGCGAGTGCGGCGTAGGGTCGAACGTAGTGGCGCCGGTTGATGTGTCATCTCAACGGAAGTTCGGTGTGTCACGTGGTGTCGGTGAGTTGGGCGAGCGGTCTGATATCCGGGCCCGCGGACCGGTTAGCGGCGACCATCCGCAACGGGGCTGAAGTCTTGCGGTTCGGCGGCTTTGAGAACGGATCCCGTCCGTCGCCGTTCCAGACCGTGCAACGGTGCGATATGTACCGGCTGCGCCGGTACTTCCCCGACAGCCCGAATGATCCACCGCGGCCGCCGGTGGTGCTCGTGCCACCGATGATGATGTCTGCCAACGTGTTCGACGTCACCAGAGACCAGGGCGCGGTCGGCATCCTCCATGATCTCGGCGTCGACCCGTGGGTGGTCGACTTCGGCTCGCCGGACAACGAAAGCGGCGGACTCGAACGCACCCTGAGCGACCACGTCGTCGCACTAAGCCGGGCCATCAACGCGGTACGCGAATACACCGGTCGCGATGTGCATTTGGCCGGCTACTCCCAGGGCGGCATGTTCTGCTACGAAACCGCGGCCTACCGGCGTTCCGAGGGCCTGGCCAGTGTGATCACCCTGGGTAGCGCCGTCGACTCGCTCAGCGGTTTGCCGTTCGGCATTCCTGCGGCATTGGCCGGCCGGGGCGCCCAGTTGGTCGCCGACCACGTCTTCAATCGCCTCTCGGTGTCTGGATGGATGGCCCGCAGCGGATTTCAGCTCCTGGACCCGATCAAGACCGTTCAAGCCAGGTGGAACTTTCTGAGCCAGCTTCATGATCGGGAGACATTGCTGCCCAGGGAACAGCAACGCCGATTCCTGGAAGCGGACGGATGGGTGGCATGGTCAGGGCCGGCGGTGGCCGAACTTTTGCGGCAGTTCGTCGTCCATAACCGCATGATGGCCGGCGGAGCCGTCATCGACGGCACGTTGATAACGCTCGCGGAGATCGCCTGCCCGGTCCTTGCCTTCGTCGGTGAGATCGATGGCATCGGCCAGCCGGCGTCGGTGCGGGGTATCCGGCGTGCTGCTCCCCGCGCCGAGGTGTCCGAGATGCTTATAGATACAGGCCATTTCGGTCTTGTGGTCGGATCGAGTGCTGCCAGACACACCTGGCCCACGGTCGCCGGGTGGGCGCTCTGGCATGACGGCCGAGGACCCAAGCCGGCGGGGGTGCACCCGATGGAGGCCGCCTCGGGGGTCGGGACCGATGAAGGTGTCGGGTTGTCGTCGCGCATCGGGCACTCGGCCGCTGCGCTCGCCGAACTGGGAATCGTCGCCGGCCACGGGCTGGCCAACGCCGTGTTGGGCGCGGCGCGGAGCGGCAGGGAGATCGCCGCGGAGGCGGCGCGTTCGGTGCCCCGGCTCATGCGACTCGAGGAGCTGCAACCCACGACCCGGGTCTCGTTGGGTCGGTTGATCGCCGAGCAGGCGAAACGAGCACCCCACGAGGAATGCCTGCTCTTCGAAGATCGGGTGCGCACCAACGCGGCGGTTGCCGACAGTGTCCACGAGACGGTTCGCGGGCTCATCGCCGTCGGCATTCGTCAGGGGGCCCACGTCGGTGTGTTGATGGACACCTGCCCCGACGCCGTGACCGTCATCGTGGCGCTGTCGCGGCTCGGCGCGGTGGCGGTGCTGCTTCCGCCCGACGATGACCTCGCAGCCGCCGTCCAACTGTGCGAGGTCGCCGACGTCGTCGCCGATTCCTCCCACTTGGCTGCAGCCGCCGCCACCGGCGCCAGGGTTCTCGTCTGCGGGCGCGGCGGCGCCACAGGCCTCGCCTGGAGAGCTTCGGACCGCGTCGTGGCGCTGGACGGCCTGGACCAATCGGAGTTGCGGTTGCCGCAGTGGTATCGGCCCAACCCCGGTCTGGCAAGGGATGTCGCCTTTGTGTTCTTCAGCACCACCGGCGGGCGCCGGGTGGTCAAGGAGGTGACCAATCACCGGTGGGCGCTTTCGGCCTACGGTACGGCCACCGCTGCCGCGCTGGACCGCCGTGACACGGTCTATTGCCTTACGCCACTGCACCATCCGTCGGGATTGATGGTCGGCCTCGGCGGCGCGCTCGCCGGCGGGTCACGCATCGCCTTGACCCGGGGTGTCGACCCCTCGCGCTTCGCCGATGAGGTCCACCGCTACGGGGTCACGGTGGTCGCCTACACCTGGGCCATGCTGCGCGAACTGGTGGACGTAGCCTCGCCCGAACTTCAGGAGCATCAACCGATCCGGCTTTTCATCGGGGCCGGTATGCCGACCGGGCTGTGGCATAAGGTCACCGCCCGCTTCGCCCCGGCCACGGTGCTGGAGTTCTACGCATCCACCGAGGGGGACGCGGTGCTGGCCAACGTCGCCGGCAGCAAGGTCGGGTCGAAGGGCCGGCCACTGCCGGGCAGCAGCACGATCCGGCTTGGCGCGTACGACGCCGCGACAGGCCGCTTCATCGAGGACGACCGTGGGTTCGTGCGCCCCTGCGCCGACAACGAGGTGGGAGTCCTGCTGGCGAAGCCGCGTTCGGGCCTCGACGCCTCGAGCGTGGCTTTGCGCTCCGTGTTCGCCGAGGGTGACACCTGGATCACCACCGACCATCTGTTCCGCCGCGACGTTGACGGCGACTACTGGTTCGTCGACAACAGGAACACCGTCATCGAGTCGATCCACGGCACCGTCTTCCGCCAACCGATATGCGACGCCCTCGGCGACATCACGGCGATCGACGTGGCCGTGGTCTATCCCGTTGCGACCGATCCACACGACGTCGCGGTCGCGGCCGTCACGCTTGAGGACGACGGCGTCCTGACCGGAGCCGAACTAACCATGGCGTTGAGCGCACTCCCCCGCAGCCAGCGCCCCGCCGTCATCCACGTTGTCGACCGGATACCGCTCACGCCCTCCTACCGCCCACTGTCGGCCGCACTGCGCGATGCCGGCCTGCCGGCACCGGCGGAGACAACCTGGTACCACGACCTCACCGACGGCCACTACCGACTGGCGGCCGATGTTGGATGCGGGCACGGAAGCTGATACACCTCAAAGGATTTCGCGACACTCTGCGCCGAGCTGGGGCAGTCCCTTCATACCCCCGGTGAAGGTCGGTACGAACGACTACGCTCAAGAGGCAGCCGCCATTGTGGACACACGCCAGTGACCAGGTGTGCACGGAAGCCGGGGTGGCTCAGGGAGACGCGATGAGCCGCTCGGTGTCGGTCGGGGCAACGGTCGTGACGGTCGCTGCCGGAATCGGTGCAGCGGTTCTTACCAGTGCTGCCGGGACCGCGGCTGCATCTCCGGACGACGGCACCACAGCAGTTCATTCCGTGTCCACCGACAGGGCTCAGTCCACCGACAGGGCTCAGTCCACCAGCAGGGTGAAGCGATCCGGCCGCGCCGACACGCCCCAGCCCCGCGTCGGGAAGAAGCCCGACCGACCACGTCCAGGCCCGGGACGGCCACGGACGACACCACCCGCTTTGGCCCCGGCGCCGACGGCCGCCCGAACCGAGGCGCCCCCGGACGCCTCCGCCCTGCCCCCGACGGTCTCCAGTGCGATCGCCGCAGCGGCTCCCGCCGACCCGATCACCGGGTTCGTGGCATCGCTGAGAGCGCTATTCGACAACCAGACACCGCGGCTGTATCCACACCAGGGCATGCAGAGCCCGTCCGGCGTCGTCACCGGTCAGCTCAATGCCGTCGACCCCGACAGTTCCGCTCTGACATTCACCGTGGCCGAGGCCCCCGCCCGGGGCACCGCCTCGGTCGGTGCGGACGGGTCGTGGACCTACACGCCCGACCCGCCGCTGGCGACCACCGGCGGAATCGACTCGTTCCGGGTGACGGTCAGCGACGTGGCCAGCGGATTCGCCATCCATGGCCTGGCCGGCTTGTTGCACCTGATCAGCTTCGGCCTGCTCGGAAGCCGGGGCGACACCTGCACGGCGACGGTGACGGTGACGGTGACGCCGGTGGCCGTCGACAACAATCCGCCGACCGGCCGCGCGTCAGTGACCGGGGTCGATCCGATCACCGGGCGGGTCGACGGAGTGGTGGACGGAGACGACGCGGACGGCGACTCACTCACCTATGCAGCCGTCGGCACGGCAAAAGGCCTGGTGAGCATCGACACGACCACCGGCGAGTTCGCCTATACCCCGACTCCAGCGGCCCGGCACGCCGCGGCGCGGATCGGGGCCCCCGACAGCGACACCACCGACACCTTCACCGCGACGATCTCCGACGGCCGAGGCGGAACCGGGTCCGTGCCCGCGTCCGTGCCCGTCACCCCGGCCAACGCGGGCCCGGTGGCGGGCACCACCGTGGTCGGGACACCGGATGTGAGCACCGCCGTGGTCATCGGCCAGGTGACGGCGACCGACGCCGATCACGATCAGCTGAGCTACACCGCGCCGCCGGAGACCGAGAAGGGCGCCGTCACGGTCGAACTCGACACCGGCTCGTTCGTCTACATTCCGTCCGCTGGCGCCCGCCGCAACGCCGCAGCACCCGGAGCCACCGACGCCGATCGGAGTGACAGTTTCACCGTCACCATCACCGACGGTCACGGCGGCTCGGCGACCGCGGCCGTGGTCGTCACCGTCAGCGCGGCCGAGCAGTCGCCGTCGGCACCTGGGCAACTGCGGCCCGCCGACCTCTCCTTCGACGGCTTCTTCCGGGTCCCGACCGGTCAACTGGGCGCCGGGCAGTACTCCTCCCTCGCTTACGGTGGCGCAGCGATGGCCTCCCGAGTGGTCGATGGTCAACGGCATTTCCTGCTCACCGGCCATCGCAACGCCAACGATCCCCTCGTTGAACTGGTGGCTCCCGCCACCCTGAGCGCCACGCCCGGCACGGCTCCGGTGGCGTCGGTGTACCGGTACTGGGGCGACATTTACGGCGGGCGCAAGGTCACGGCGGATGAGCCTGATCCCGCCCAGGCCAATGCCAACTGGACCGAGGGGCTGCTGTGGGACGAGGCCAGCCAGCGGGTGCTGTGGTCCTACGGCAACTGGTACGCCGCCCTGCGGGAGAACAATTCGGTCCTCGGAGCGACGGTGCTGGGCGACGACGGTTCGATCACGGTGCAGGGGCCGTGGCGCACCACCTCGGAGTCCCAGCAGACCCGCTCCTTCGCGGTGTTCCTCAGTCCGGCCGTGGCAGCCGCGACGGGAGGTGCCACCCTGGGACTCGGCGGCAAGATGCAGTCCATCAATGCGTCTGCGTCCTGGGGTCCCAGCCTGCACGTGATCGGGACGGCCGCTGGTGATCCCGGCACGGCAATCGTTGCCCGTTCCCTCATCAGCCATCCGATCTCACCAACCTTCCGACGCACACCTCGCACCGGGGACTATCAGGTCGCCCGCAATCCCGACGGTTCCCTGGACAGCGCCGGCACCGAACCGCCGGTCGACGGCGTCGGATTCTGGACCGAACTCGACGAGACCACCGGGGCGGTATTCGTGCGCACCGGGTCCGACAGCCGCGCCGCGCTGATCTACGCCGGCGGCCAGGCGACCGGGCTGATCTGGTACGGACCCGACCTCGAGCATGGAGTCGCCGACGGGCGCGGCTACAACGGCAAGGGCAATCACGCCGAGCACTACCGGCCCGTGCTGTGGCTGGTGTCCGAGGACGACATCGTCGCCGCCGCCGAGGGCCGGCTGTCGGCCGATCAGGTCAATCCGTACGCGACCGTCGACCTGATGGCGCAATTCCCGGAACTTGGCTTCCTGGAAGGCCTTTCAGCGGGACAGCCGGTGTTCGCCGCGGATGAGGGCCGGCTGTACGTTCCGTTCGCAGGTGGGGTCATCGACAACCGGGAGCCCTACCCCATCATCGCGGTGTTCTCGATCGCGGACTGACGAGCACCGCCGCTTTCCATCGGTGACGTTCTGCCCTGCAGCGATTGGGGATCGTTGGCCGCTAGGGCTCTAGCAAATCAACCAGGTGCCGCGCGTCGGCACCGCCGAGGAGGTCGATATTGAGCTGTGCCCTCGCCGCCAACTGCAGGGCGCCGACGTCATCTGAGAGTGCTGCGTGCGTCAGGCGGTCAAGTCCCGCCCCGATGAGGGGCGCAGCCGCCCTCAGCGCCGTCGGTAACGCAATCGATCCTGTCGTACCGCCGTGCATCAAGATGTTCCGCTGCCGGTAGAGGCGCCTGAAAGCCGTTCTCATGTGATGGTTCACATCCCCGAGGGTGCGCTTGGGCTGAACAACGAGCGCCTGCATCCGGCTCGCTGCCGCTCGATCCGACGGGCTACTGAGGTTCAGCGACCGGCCCGACTCAAGCGCAGTCGCCACCAATCGTGCACGCTCGCTATTGATTGAGACTTGGTCAAGTTCAATGCTGAGACGATCCGGCGTTCCGGGTGAATGTCGGTATGACAACGTAGTCAACTCGCCGCGTGGCCACGATGCCGTCACGAGGATCGCCATTCGATCTGCTGCCACAGCGCCGCGACCTTCTCGGCCATCCTCAGCGTCTGAGGGTGCCGTGAGCAGGGCTTCGATGGCCGCCCACCCGCCAGAAACAGCGGGACCTGGAGGTCCGTAATTCAGTGGTGCAGCCAGTTCAAGCGCGTCGTCTACCGCGGTCAATGAGTCGACGTCGTAGACCTTTCTCTCAGCTTCAAGTGAGAGCACGTACGCTGACCGCGCCTCCTTCTTCAGCCGAATCTGGTGAGTTTCTGGATCATCTCGTACCGGAAATTCCCTTGGAGACAACCAATTACGCATTTGAGTCGTGCTCATCCAGTTAGGTAACGGCATGGCTAGCGCTTTGTACTGGGGCAGCGAGACGAACGGAACCACCACATCAAGATCCCTATCGGAACCTGCTGCCAGGCCTTTCGCGGATTCGAACAGATCAGCCAGCGTGCTGTCGCTCTTCGAAAGCCTGCCAGCCCATTGGCGCAAAAAACGCACACTGTATCCACAATCGAGGAGGTGGGAGGCGATTGCACGAGCACAACGCTCCGGCGAGGCCGGGTTGGCGGCATCCGCCGACCTCGCCCATCCGCCGAGATAGTCCCTGTTGACGAATTCGGTCAGCTCGACCAGTCGACGATGGTGGCGACTTCCGCACGGAACGTTCGACCGGAGGGTGCTGCCCAGTTGTCTGCGTAGATCCTGTTCGCCAACGCCCAGGTCGCGTCCTGCGAGCCTGTCAATGTCCCGTGCAAGCCACGTCACCGCCGAAGGAGATAGAACCCCCTTCGAGCACCAATCTGTCGCCTCTGCCAGTTCTCGCAGGGCAAGCACAGTCCCTGTGTCCCACAGTCTGCGCTGCCAAGGGGTCGTCTCGCCGAAGAAGTCGCCGAGCCGAGCGAGGATATGCTGCGGATAAGGATCGTTGACCAGCGAGTTGGCGAGCTGACCACCCGTCCGATAGCTCATAGCGGCATCTTGTCGTAGCATAGGGACAACGCACACAAGCGGATCTTCTTAAGCCCGGGAACCGCCTCTAACGAGGCCGTTCCCGGCTTTTTTATGCAGGTGCCGAAGCAACCGGTTAGCGAGAGTCTTTGCTACCCAACAGGCCAGTGACCACTCGGATATCCGCTGCATACTCCAGCACACACTGACCCGCTTAACGCCCGAGCAGGCATACAGAGTCAGTAAGTTAACGGGGGGCAGCAGTCGCCAAGGGGGTGGCTCAACGGTGAAGGACGGCCGCTGGGTCACGATTGCCGACTCGCAGTTCGCCCATGAGAAGCAGGGCCTGGAGATCGTCAAGGCGCTGCTGCCCGACGCTCCCCCGCTCCGCGCCTGGGCCAACTTCGAGTTCCGCGACAACCGGGGCCGCTGGCATGAGGTCGACCCGCTGGTGCTGGCCCGTGACTGCCTCTACCTGATCGAACTCAAGCACTACCGGGGCATCCTGACCGGCAATGATCACGTGTGGCTGCGCACCGGCCGCCGCGCCGAGGACTCCCCGCTGCTGCTGACCCGCCGCTAGGCGTAGTACTTCTCCTCGCTGCTCAAGGACTCCCTGCGGCAGCTGACCGGTCACGCCCCGAAGGGCGCGGTTCCCTACGTCCAGGAACTGGTGTTCCTGCACCACCCCGAGTTCGTCTGCGACCTGCCGCAGAGCTCCCGGATCAATCTCTACGGCCTGGACAACCAGTCCACGATCAGCGGCTTACCCGGCATCTCCGAGCGTCTGTTGGCTCCCGCTCAGCGCCCTCCGATCTCGGAGGAGGGCAGCCTTCTGGTCGCCGAGCTGAAGAAGAAGATCGGCCGCGCGCCGCGGCGCCAGCGCGAGGTCGGCTCCTGGATCATCGACGAGCAGCCGCTGGCCGACGGCGAGGGTTGGCAGGACTGGCCGGCGTTTCACCACGTCGACACCGAACGGCACGCCCGCATCCGCTTCTACACCGTCGGCCAGTCCGCTTCCTCCGCCGACAGCCACGCCCGTCAGCAGGCCTTAACCAGCGAATTCCATCTGCTCTCCCGGCTGCGCGACGACGGCTTGCGGACGCCCGAGGATCTGGTCGAGGAGCCGGAGTTGGGGATCGGGCTGGTGTTCCCGCAGCCTAAGTGCGACGGCCCGCTGGATCTGTGGCTGGCCGCACCGGCAGGTCCAGCACCGTGTCTTCGGCCAGGGCTACCGGGTTCTGCTGATGCCGACGATGGCGACCCCCCTCGTCCCCGGCGACATGTCACCAGCCACGCCAACAACGTCGACCCATGGGAGGCGACCGGGCTGAAACTCGCGATGACCTGGCCGTGGAACCTGCTCAACCGCTACCCGGTGATCGAGGTCCCACTCGGCGTCGTCGAGGAGGGGATGCCCTCGGGTATGCGGGTCATCGGGCAGACGTTCGCCGATCTGGATACCTTCCAGTTCGCGTCGACCTGGTCGCGGATCATGCCGCCACTGTTTGCCCATGGGCGATTCCCGACCGTCGCCTGACCCGGGGGCGGGCACCGGACTTATACAGCCCCTGACCCGATCGCGTGCTTCCCGGAACTGGACTTCCCGGACGGACTCTCTGCGGGGGCAGCCGGTGTTCGCCGCGAGATGGGGGCTGGCTGTCCGGGCCCTTCG
>JAUPLT010000127.1 GCA_030836785.1 Actinomycetota bacterium | reverse complement strand
CAGTTGCGCTTCGAAGGCCTCCAGATAGCCGACGTCGAATTCACGTGGCACAGCCGGAGCGAACACCTGCCGAACGAGCACGTCACGCCACAGCGTGTGCATACCGCCGTCGGGGTCGCACACGCTCATCGGGGTGAAAGTGTCGCCGTGATAGCCGCCGCGCCAGGTCATCACACGGTGTTTGCCGAACCTGCCCATGCTGCGCCAGTACTGAAGTGCCATCTTGACGGCCACCTCGACACTGACCGAACCCGAATCGGAGAAGAACACCGCGTCCAGACCGGCGGGGGTGATGTCGACCAGCAGCTGGGCCAGCCGGGCGGCCGGCTCGTGGGTCAGCCCGCCGAACATGACGTGGTTCATGACGCCCAGCTGCCGACTCAGTGCCGCATCCAGAACCGGGTGACCATGGCCGTGGATCGCCGTCCACCAGGACGCCATCGCGTCGAGCACCTCGACCTCAACGCCGTCGCGGACCACCGTCAGCCATGCGCCGCGGGCGCCGACGGCCACAACCGGGGGCAGCGCCCTGGCACCGATGGGTCCGTACGGGTGCCAGATGTGCGCGGCGTCGATGGCGCTGATCTGCTCCGGAGTCAACGCCGACACGACTGATCACCCTAGCCGCCGAGATCGTCGCAGCAGCTGAGAGGCGGTCCAGGGTTGATAGATTGTCCGACGACCATGTCTGCCTTGACATCCACTCTCACGTTGCCGCGACCGTCCGGCGCGGGTTCCCCCAGCCTCGCGGATCGCGCACCGGACGCCGTGCCCGGCGCGTACCGGCATGACCTGGACGGTCTGCGCGGTGTGGCGATCGCCCTGGTGGCGTTGTTCCACGTCTGGTTCGGCCGGGTCTCCGGCGGGGTGGACGTGTTCCTGGCGCTGTCGGGCTTCTTCTTCGGCAGTTCGGTGCTCCGGGCGGTGCTGCGGCCGGGGTCATCGCTGTCGCCATGGCCGAACGTCACAAAGTTGGTGCGCCGGCTGCTGCCCGCTCTCATCGTGGTGCTGACGGCCTCCGCCGTCCTGACGATCCTGATCCAGCCGCAGACCCGGTGGGAGACGTTCGCCGACCAGACCCTGGCCAGCCTCGGGTACTACCAGAACTGGGAACTGGCGGCGACGGCGGCGGACTACCTGCGCGCCGGGGAAACCGTGTCGCCCCTGCAGCACATCTGGTCGATGTCGGTACAGGGGCAGTTCTACATCGCTTTCCTCATCCTGGTGTTCGGCCTGGCCGCGCTGCTGCGCCGCTGGATGGGCACCCGGCTGCGCACGGTGTATCTGGTGGTCATCGCGGCACTGACCGTGGCGTCGTTCTGCTATGCGATCATCGCCCACCAGAACGACCAGGCCACGGCCTACTACAACAGCTTCGCGCGCGGCTGGGAACTGCTGCTCGGTGTTCTGGTCGGCGCGTTGCTGCCACTGGTCACCTGGCCGATGTGGCTGCGGACGGCCGCGGGGATCGTGGGTCTGTCGGCAATCCTGGCCTGCGGCTGGGTGATCGACGGGGTTCAGAAGTTCCCCGGCCCGTGGGCGCTGGTCCCGGTCGGCGCGACGATGCTGCTGATCGCGGCGGGCGCAAACCGCGGGTCGCGACCGTCGACCCGCAATCGGCTGCCGTGGCCCAACCGGCTGCTGGCCACCCGCCCACTCCTGACGCTCGGCAGCATGGCCTACTCCCTGTATCTGTGGCACTGGCCGCTGCTGATCTTCTGGCTGGCCTACACCGGAGGGGAACACGCCGGCTTCGCCGACGGCCTGGTGATTCTGCTGATCTCCGCGGCATTGGCCTATCTCACGACGCGTTTCATCGAGGAACCACTGCGCCGGCCCGGTGCCGCGCGGCCGCCCACCAGCGACGGCGCCCCGCCGCGCCGCCGCGCCACACTGATCCGCCCCGCGACGGTCGGCGGCACCGTGGTGGCGTTGCTGGGGGTGGCGCTCACCGTCACCTCCTTCGCGTGGCGCGACCACGTCAGCCAACTACGCCAAAGCGGATCGGAACTGGCTGGACTCAGCGCCAGCGGATACCCCGGCGCCCGCGCTCTCATCGACCACGTCAAGGTGCCGCAACTGCCGTTTCGGCCCACCGTGATGGAGGCGGAGGATGATCTGCCGCCCTCGACCAGCGACGGCTGCATCAGCGATTTCGACAACGCCGGAGTCATCAACTGCAGCTACGGCGACCTGACCGCGACCCGCACCATCGCGCTGGCCGGGGGCTCACACGCCGAACACTGGATCACCGCCCTGGACATGCTCGGCAAACAACACCACTTCAAGGTCACCACCTACTTGAAGATGGGCTGCCCGCTGACCACCGAGAAGCTGCCGCTGGTGATGGGCGACAACCGGCCCTACCCCCAGTGCCGCGAGTGGAACGAGCGGGTGATGGCCAAGCTCATCAGCGACCGGCCTGACTTCGTGTTCACCACATCAACGCGCCCGTGGAACATCAAACCCGGAGACACCATGCCGGGTACCTACATCGGGATCTGGCAGAAGCTGAGCGAGAACGACATTCCCATTCTGGCGATGCGCGACACCCCGTGGCTGGTGCGCAACGGCAAGCCCTTCCGGCCCGCCGACT
>JAUPLT010000126.1 GCA_030836785.1 Actinomycetota bacterium | reverse complement strand
TCGCTGAAGGTGCCGCACGGCGAGTCCGGCAGGGTCATCGGCATCCGGGTGTTCTCCCGCGAGGACGACGACGAACTGCCCGCCGGGGTCAACGAGCTGGTGCGCGTCTACGTCGCGCAGAAGCGCAAGATCTCCGACGGCGACAAGCTGGCCGGCCGGCACGGCAACAAGGGCGTCATCGGCAAGATCCTCCCGCAGGAGGACATGCCGTTCCTGCCCGACGGCACCCCGGTCGACATCATCCTCAACACCCACGGTGTGCCCCGACGGATGAACATCGGGCAGATCCTGGAGACCCACCTCGGGTGGATCGCCAAGACCGGCTGGAAGGCCGATCCCACCCAGGACTGGGCCAAGAACCTGCCCGCCGACATGCTCGAGGCACCGGCGGACACCATCGTGTCCACCCCGGTGTTCGACGGCGCACGCGAGGAGGAACTGCAGGGTCTGCTGGGCTCGACGCTGGCCAACCGCGACGGCGAAGTCATGGTCAACGCCGACGGCAAGGCCATGCTCTACGACGGCCGCAGCGGGGAGCCTTTCCCGTACCCGGTCACCGTGGGCTACATGTACATCCTCAAGCTGCACCACCTGGTGGACGACAAGATCCACGCCCGCTCCACCGGGCCGTACTCGATGATCACCCAGCAGCCGCTGGGCGGTAAGGCGCAGTTCGGCGGTCAGCGGTTCGGCGAGATGGAGTGCTGGGCCATGCAGGCCTACGGCGCTGCGTACACGCTGCAGGAGTTGTTGACGATCAAGTCCGACGACACCGTCGGGCGGGTCAAGGTCTACGAGGCCATCGTCAAGGGGGAGAACATCCCCGAGCCGGGTATCCCGGAGTCGTTCAAGGTGCTGCTCAAGGAACTGCAGTCGCTGTGCCTCAATGTCGAGGTGCTCTCCAGCGACGGTGCGGCCATCGAGATGCGCGACGGCGACGACGACGACCTGGAACGTGCCGCGGCGAACCTGGGTATCAACCTGTCCCGCAATGAGTCTGCCTCCGTGGAGGATCTGGCCTGATCGCGGCGAAGCCGCAGCGTTAGTTATTAGTTTTCTAATCCCGCAAGGGGAAAGGGAGTTACGTGCTAGACGTCAACTTCTTCGATGAGCTCCGCATCGGCCTGGCCACCGCCGACGACATCCGCACATGGTCCTTCGGCGAGGTCAAGAAGCCGGAGACCATCAACTACCGCACGCTCAAGCCAGAGAAGGACGGCCTGTTCTGCGAGAAGATCTTCGGACCGACTCGGGACTGGGAGTGCTACTGCGGTAAGTACAAGCGGGTCCGGTTCAAGGGCATCATCTGCGAGCGCTGCGGCGTCGAGGTCACTCGCGCGAAGGTGCGTCGTGAGCGGATGGGGCATATCGAGCTGGCCGCACCGGTCACCCACATCTGGTACTTCAAGGGCGTGCCCTCGCGTCTGGGCTATCTGCTCGACCTGGCGCCCAAGGATCTCGAGAAGATCATCTACTTCGCCGCCTACGTGATCACCGCGGTGGACACCGAGATGCGTCACAACGAGCTCTCCACCCTCGAGGCGGAGATGGAGTCCGAGAAGCGCGCAGTGGCCAACCAGCGCGACCTCGACCTGGAGGCCCGCGCCCAGAAGCTGGAGGCCGACCTCAAGGAGCTTGAGGAGGAGGGCGCCAAGAGCGACGTCAAGCGCAAGGTCAAGGACGGCGGCGAGCGTGAGATGCGTCAGCTGCGCGACCGCGCCCAGCGCGAGCTGGACCGGCTCGACGAGATCTGGACCACCTTCACCAAGCTGGCCACCAAGCAGCTGATCATCGACGAGAACATCTATCGCGAGCTGATCGACCGCTACGGCGAGTACTTCACCGGTTCGATGGGTGCCGAGGCGATCCAGAAGCTGATCGAGACGTTCGACATCGACGCCGAGGCCGAGTTGCTGCGCGAGACCATCCGCAGCGGCAAGGGCCAGAAGAAGCTGCGTGCGCTCAAGCGGCTGAAGGTCGTCGCGGCGTTCCAGCAGTCCGGCAACTCGCCGATGGGCATGGTCCTCAACGCGGTTCCGGTGATCCCACCGGAGCTGCGGCCGATGGTCCAGCTCGACGGTGGCCGGTTCGCCACCTCCGACCTCAACGACCTGTACCGACGGGTGATCAACCGCAACAACCGGTTGAAGCGCCTGATCGACCTGGGCGCGCCGGAGATCATCGTCAACAACGAGAAGCGGATGCTTCAGGAGTCGGTGGACGCGCTGTTCGACAACGGTCGTCGCGGCCGGCCCGTCACCGGGCCCGGCAACCGTCCGCTGAAGTCGCTGAGCGATCTGCTCAAGGGCAAGCAGGGCCGGTTCCGTCAGAACCTGCTCGGCAAGCGCGTCGACTACTCCGGCCGTTCGGTCATCGTGGTCGGCCCGCAGCTGAAACTGCACCAGTGCGGTCTGCCCAAGCTGATGGCCCTGGAGCTGTTCAAGCCGTTCGTGATGAAGCGTCTGGTCGATCTCAACCACGCGCAGAACATCAAGAGCGCCAAGCGGATGGTGGAGCGTCAGCGTCCGCAGGTGTGGGACGTCCTCGAAGAGGTCATCTCCCAGCACCCGGTGCTGCTCAACCGCGCCCCCACCCTGCACCGCCTGGGGATCCAGGCCTTCGAGCCGCAGCTGGTGGAAGGCAAGGCGATTCAGCTGCACCCGCTGGTCTGCGAGGCGTTCAACGCCGACTTCGACGGTGACCAGATGGCCGTGCACCTGCCGCTGTCGGCGGAGGCCCAGGCCGAGGCCCGGGTGCTGATGCTGTCCAGCAACAAC
>JAUPLT010000008.1 GCA_030836785.1 Actinomycetota bacterium | reverse complement strand
GAGCCGACCCCGAACATCGTCAGCTGGAAGGTGCCGATCGAGCGCTTGAGGGTCGGTGCCGCGCCGTGCGCCACCGGGGCCCCGATCACCGGCCGCCGCCGCAGCATCTGCTCGGTGAGCGTGATCGGGTCCGGCATCGCCATTCGGCGATTATGCCCACTGCGCGGGCTCAGCGCGCGGTTCGTGTAAGAACTCCTCGTGAGCAATAACGGCATCGTCATCGTCGGTGGCGGTCTGGCCGCCGCCCGGCTGGCCGAGCAACTGCGCACCTCGGAGTACGCCGGCCCGGTCACCATCGTCAGCGACGAGGAGCACCTGCCCTACGATCGGCCGCCGCTTTCCAAGGATGTGCTGCACGCCCCCGCCGGCGAGGCGAAGGTGATCGAGGACGTCTCACTGCGGCCCGCCGAGTTCTACGCCGAGAACGACATCACGGTGCGGCTGGGCAAGGCCGCCGGCTCGCTGAACCCCGGCGCGCGCACCGTCACCCTGGTCGACGGCACCGAGCTGGGCTACGACGACCTGGTGATCGCCACCGGACTGGTACCCCGGCGGATACCGTCGTTCCCCGATCTGGCCGGCATCCGGGTGCTGCGGACCTTCGGCGACGCGATGGAACTGCGCGAGCATGCCGGGCGCGCGCGCCGCGCGGTCATCGTCGGCGCGGGGTTCATCGGCTGCGAGGTCGCCGCCTCGCTGCGCCGGCTCGGGGTGGACGTGGTTCTCATCGAGCCGCAGCCCGCCCCGCTGGCCGGAGTGCTGGGGGAGCAGATCGGCGAACTCGTCGCCCGGGTGCACCGCGCCGAAGGGGTCGACGTGCGCACCGGTGTCGGAGTGGCCGAGGTTCGCGGATCTGGGCACGTGGAAGCGGTGGTGCTCACCGACGGCACCGAACTCGTCGCCGACCTGGTGGTGGTGGGTGTCGGCTCCCGGCCGGCCACCGACTGGCTGGTGGGTAGCGGGGTCGCGGTGGACAACGGGGTGCTCTGCGACCAGAACGGCCGCACCAGCGAGCCGCACGTGTGGGCCCTGGGCGATGTCGCCTCCTGGCGTGACGCCGCCGGTCACCAGTCCCGGGTCGAGCACTGGAGCAACGTCGCCGAGCAGGCCCGGGTGCTGGTCCCGGCGATGCTCGGCCAGGAACCGCCGTCGCTGGTGGTGGTGCCCTACTTCTGGAGCGATCAGTACGACGTGAAGATCCAGTGCCTCGGCGAGCCGGCCGCCGAGGATGTCGTGCACATCGTTCACGACGACGGCCGCAAGTTCCTGGCCTACTACGAGCGCGACGGGGTGCTGGTCGGCGTGGTCGGCGGCGGAATGCCCGGCAAAGTGATGAAACTGCGGGCCAAGATCGCCGGCGGTGCCGCGATCGGTGACGTGCTGGGCTGAGCGGTTACGGCAGCCCGCCGGCTACCTCTGCTGTTACGGCAGCCCGCCGGCTACTGCTGCTGTTACGGCAGCCCGCCGGCTACCGTGTCGAAGGCGTCCCCGAGGCAGTCGCGCAGCGGAGTCCAGGGACGGTCCAGCCAGTGTTCATGTCCGGCGAGCGCCACGGACAGCAGCGTCCAGGCGATGGTCTGCGGCACCAGTTCCGAGGGGGCGGTGTCCAGTCGGCGGCCGACGAACCGGGCGATCACCGCCCGCCAGCCGGCATACATGGTCATCGAATAGGCCTGTAGTTCCTCGGTCTGCAGGATCACACCCATCCGCAGTCGGTGCCGAGCCATCTGGTCGTCATCGAAGGTGTTGAAGTCCAGCAATGCCGCCCGCAGTGCCTGCCGGAGTGGCAATGCCGGATCGGCGGAGTGCAGCAGGGCATCGAAATGCCGGAGGTAGGAATCGAAGTCGCCCCACGGGATGGCGTTCTTGGACGGGTAGTAGCGAAACAGGGTGCGACGGGCGATCCCGGCGCTGAGGGCGATGTCGTCCGCACTCACCCGTTCGAACCCATAGGCGGCGAACAGATCCAGCGCGACATCGGCGATGTGGTCGCAGGTGGTGGTGCGGCGGCGTCCCGCCCGGGTCCGCGTCGTGTTGCCGGCTGGCACAGCAATTCCTTTCCCATTCGGCACTTGATGCCATATTCTGGCGGCTGCGGCGATGCGCCGCCGCCAAAACGACGAAAGGGGAGGCCATGGAGCCCAACGGCAACCAGACCGAGACCGACGCGAGTGCCGCACTGGTGACCGAGAGCCTGGTCGAAGAGGTCTCCATCGACGGGATGTGCGGGGTCTACTGATCGACACCTCCCGAAGCTGGCGGTTGCATCCGAAGGTGGCAGTGCGGCCGGAGCCGTTCGGCGCATTGCTCTACCACTTCGGGACCCGCAAGCTGTCGTTCCTGAAGAATCGCACCATCCTCGCGGTGGTGCAGAGTCTCGACGATCACCCCGATGTGCCCTCGGCGTTGGCCGCCGCGGGTGTCGCCGACGTCGACCAGGCTCGGTACCTCAGTGCCCTGGATGTTCTCGTAGCTTCGGACATGTTGGTGGCGAAGGAGTCGCAGTGACCGCAACCGTCCCGGTGCCCCGCCTCGTCGAGCAGTTCGAAAGCGGTCTGGACGCGCCGATCTGCCTGACCTGGGAGCTCACCTACGCCTGCAACCTGGCCTGTGTGCACTGCCTGTCGTCGTCGGGTAAGCGCGACCCGCGCGAACTGTCCACCGAGCAGTGCAAGGCCGTCATCGACGAACTTGAGCGCATGCAGGTGTTCTACGTCAACATCGGCGGCGGCGAGCCCACCGTCCGCTCCGACTTCTGGGAACTGGTCGACTACGCCACCGCCCACCATGTCGGAGTCAAGTTCTCCACCAACGGGATTCGCATCACCCCGGAGGTGGCCACCCGGCTGGCCGCCAGCGACTACGTCGACGTGCAGATCTCACTGGACGGGGCGACCGCGGAGGTCAACGACGCCGTGCGCGGCACCGGATCGTTCGCGATGGCGATCCGGGCGCTGGAAAACCTTGCCGCAGCGGGCTTCAGAAGTCCGAAGATCTCCGTCGTGGTCACCCGCCACAATGTCGGCCAGCTCGACGACTTCGCGGCGTTGGCCGACCGCTACGGGGCGACCCTGCGGATCACCCGGCTGCGGCCGTCCGGCCGCGGCGCCGACGTGTGGGACGACCTGCATCCCACCGCCGAACAGCAACGCGAGCTGTACCGGTGGCTGGTCGCGAACGGTGAGCGGGTCCTCACCGGCGACTCGTTCTTCCACCTGTCCGGGCTCGGCGAACCCGGCGCGCTGTCCGGGCTGAACATGTGCGGCGCCGGCCGGGTGGTGTGTCTGATCGACCCGGTGGGCGATGTGTACGCCTGCCCGTTCGCCATCCACGACCGGTTCCTCGCCGGAAACGTGCTGTCCGACAGTGCAGATGGGCGGGCCGCCGGTGGGCCGGGCGCAGGTGGGCCCGGCGGTTTCGAGAACGTCTGGAAGAACTCCGCCTTGTTCGCCGAACTGCGTTCCCCGCAGTCGGCGGGGGCCTGCTCGGGCTGCGGCCACTACGACGCCTGCCGCGGCGGCTGTATGGCGGCGAAGTTCTTCACCGGCCTGCCGATGGACGGGCCCGACCCTGAATGCATCGAGGGCTACGGAGCGCCGGCGCTGGCCGCCGAGCGCGAGGTGCCCCGGCCACGCGCCGACCACTCCCGGACGGTGCTGCTGACGCTGCAGCGGCCGCCGGCCGCTGCCGTTGCCCACCCGGCTGCGCCACCCGCCCGACCCTGCAACGAAAGTCCGATCTAGCCATGGCCCGTGACCTCTGGTTCGAAACCGTCGCCGTCGCCCAGGAACGGGCGAAGAAGCGACTCCCCAAAGGGGTCTACGCCGCCCTGCTGGCCGGTAGTGAGAAGGGCCTGACGTACGCCGACAACGTCGAGGCGTTCGGTGAGATCGGGTTCGCCCCGCACGTCATCGGCGCCACCGAGAAGCGCGATCTGGCCACGACCGTGATGGGCCAGGACATTTCGATGCCGGTGGTGATCTCGCCGACCGGGGTGCAGGCGGTCAACCCCGACGGCGAGGTCGCCGTCGCCCGCGCGGCCGTCGCGCGCGGCACCGCGATGGGGTTGTCCTCCTTCGCCAGCAAGTCGATCGAAGAGGTCGTCGCGGTCAACCCCAAGACCTTCTTCCAGATCTACTGGCTCGGCGGGCGCGAGGAGATCGCCCGGCGCGCCGACCGGGCCCGCGCCGCCGGGGCGGTCGGGCTGATCGTCACCACCGACTGGAGTTTCTCGCACGGCCGGGACTGGGGCAGCCCGAAGATCCCGGAGAAGATGGATTACCTGACCGCGATCACGATGTCCCCCCAGGGTCTGGTCCGTCCGCGCTGGTTCCTGGAATGGGCGAAAACGCTGAAACCGCCGAGCCTTTCGGTGCCCAACCAGGCGGCCCCCGGCGAGGGCGGCCCGCCCTTCTTCGCCGCCTACGGCGAGTGGATGGGCACCCCGCCACCCACCTGGGAGGACATCGCCTGGCTGCGGGAGTACTGGGGCGGCCCGTTCATGCTCAAGGGCGTCATGCGCGTCGACGACGCCCTGCGCGCGGTGGACGCCGGCGTCTCGGCGATCTCGGTGTCCAACCACGGCGGCAACAACCTCGACGGCACCCCGGCCAGCATCCGCGCGCTGCCCGCCATCGCCGAGGCGGTCGGCGACCAGGTTGAGGTGCTGCTCGACGGCGGGGTGCGGCGCGGCAGCGACGTGGTCAAGGCATTGGCACTGGGTGCCCGGGCGGTCATGATCGGCCGGGCCTACCTGTGGGGACTGGCCGCCGCCGGACAGGCCGGGGTGGAGAACGTGCTGGACATCCTGCAGGGCGGTATCGACTCCGCATTGCGCGGGCTGGCCAAATCCAGCATCCACGACCTAGGTCCCGACGACGTTCTGGTGCCGCCGGGATTCAGCCGAGGGCTGGGCGAGCAGTAAGGGAGTCGGGGGAGCGGAAGACCTGTCCGGACACCGCTCGCCGGGGCAGGATGGGGCGGTGACCATCTACGCCAAGCCGGGAGCCCCGGGATCCCTGATGTCGTTCCAGAGCCGCTACGAGAACTTCATCGGCGGCCAGTGGGCTCCGCCCGCCGGCGGCCAGTACTTCGAGAACGTGTCACCGGTCAACGGACAGCCGTTCTGCGAGGTGGCCCGTTCTACCGGCGCAGATATCGAGAAGGCCCTCGACGCCGCGCATGCCGCCGCCCCGGCGTGGGGTAAGACATCGCCGGCCGAGCGCGCGGTGCTGCTCAATCGGATCGCCGACGTCATCGAGACCAACCTGGAGTCGGTCGCGCTCGCCGAGACCTGGGACAACGGCAAGCCGATCCGGGAGACCCTCAACGCCGACATCCCGTTGGCCGTCGACCACTTCCGCTACTTCGCCGGGGTGATCCGTGCGCAGGAGGGCGCCCTCAGCGAGATCGACGCCGACACGGTGGCCTACCACTTCCACGAGCCACTCGGTGTGG
>JAUPLT010000125.1 GCA_030836785.1 Actinomycetota bacterium | reverse complement strand
CCAACCCGAGCACCAGCACCTCGGGCCGGCCGCGGTAGGCGCCGAGCAGACCTGCCAGCACCTGCCCGGCTTCTTTTCGGTCCCGGAACACCCGGCGTGGTTGCTGTCGGCGAAGACCCTTGGCGCCGGCCATGGCGACCCCTTCCCACAGGAGGAGCGGGATCAGACGCTTCCCGCCGTCCTGTGCCGATTGCAGCATGCCGACCGACGTCGGCGGTAGGGGCCGAAGTCCCCACCGTGCGCGTTGGCCGTCTGCGCACCAGCCGGGTAAGACTGGAGCTGTGGTGATGCGATTGATCGGTTCGGTGGCCGCCGGCGCGGGATTGGTGGCGGCCCGCCAGTTCTACCGGAACTGGGGGACCACCAAGGACGAGTGCCAGACGCCGCTGCCCGGTGATGAGCTCATCGGACAACCGGCTGTCCAGACCACCGAGGGCGTGTGGATCGACGCGCCGGCCGCTGACGTGTGGCCGTGGCTGGTGCAGATGGGCCAGGACCGCGGGGGCGTGTACAGCTACGAGGGGCTGGAGAACCTGGTCGGCCTCAAGTACCGCAACGCCGACCGGATTCATCCCGAATGGCAGCACCTCGAGGTCGGCGATGTGATCCGGGTGGTACCCCGCGGCTGGATGGGGCTGTCCGACGGAATCGCACTACCGGTCGCGCAGGTCACCGAAGGGCAGTCGATCGTGTTGCGGCTGCAACCACCGCAACTGCCGTGGGACGGGATCTGGTCCTTTCACGTGATCCCACGCTGGGAGGACCGTTGCCGGCTGCTGGTGCGGTCCCGTTCCCGGATGCGCGCGCCCGGCGAGGTGCTGGGTGCCGAGGCCGGCGGCCCGGTGCTTGCCCTGATGACCCGGGGGATGCTGCTCGGTATCAAACGGCGGGTCGAGGCGAACCGCTCGACCGGCTGAGATCTCCCGGCACAGATCGGCCCGGGCCGGGCGGGGTCTTTGTACTCTCGGCACAGGGGAGTCGGGCCGGGCAGGATCGGTGCCGGGCCCGAATGACGCACCGATAGGGGGCCGATGGCTGAGGTAGCCGAGACCCACACCGGGATGGTCTTCCTGGTGGGCGAACTGGCCTACAAGGTGAAGAAGCCCGTCGTCACCGATTTCCTGGACTTCTCCACCGTGGACCGGCGCATTCAGGCGTGTACCCGGGAAGTGATGCTCAACCGTCGGCTTGCTCCGGGCAGCTACCTCGGATTGGGCCGATTCACGGCACCGTCCGGCGAGACCGAACCGGTGATCGTGATGCGCCGTCATCCCGACGACCGCCGGTTGGCCACCCTGGTACGCGGTGGGTCCGATATCTCCGGCGAACTGGCCGCGGTGGCCGCGGTGCTGGCACGGTTTCACACCGAGGCCGACCGGGGTCCCCGGATCGACGACGAAGCCCGGGTGGACGCGGTCACCGGGCGCTGGCAGGAGAACGTCGCCGAATTGCAGCGCTACGCAGGCGGCGCGGTGCCCGGTCTCGACGGGGCTGCTGTTGCGGAGATCGGCGTGCTGGCAACGCAATTCATCGCCGGACGGCAGGATTTGTTCGCCACCCGGATCGCCGGCGGGCGGATCGTCGATGGCCACGCCGACCTGCTCGCCGATGACATCTTCTGTCTGCCCACGGGCCCGGAACTGTTGGACTGTCTGGAGTTCGACGACCGGTTGCGCTACGTCGACGTCATCGACGATGCCGCGTTTCTGGCGATGGACCTGGAGTATCTGGGCCGGCCCGACCTGGCCGGTTTCTTCGTGGATCGTTACCTGGACCTGACCGGCGACGACGGGCCGGGGTCGCTGTGGCATTTCTCCATCGCCTACCGGGCGGTGGTCCGTGCCAAGGTCGACTGCGTCCGCTACACCCAGGGCCACCCCGAGGCCGTCCCCGACGCCGTCCGTCACCTCGGTATCGCGCTGGATCATCTGCGCCGCGGCGCGGTCCGGCTGATCGTGGTCGCCGGGGCGCCCGGTACCGGGAAGTCCACCCTGGCCCGGGCGCTGGCCGGACCGCTCGATGCGGTCGTACTGTCCACCGACGACGTTCGTGCGGAGTTGGCCGCGGCCGGTGAGATCAGCGGCGCCCCCGGAACCCTCGGCGCCGGCCTTTACCGCGCGGAGAACATCGCCGCCGTCTACGACGCGCTGCTCGAACGGGCCCACCGCACGGTGTCCCTGGGCCGTTCGGTGCTTCTCGACGGCACCTGGGGTGATCCGCGCCAACGCGACCGGGTCCGGGCACTGGCTGCGCAGGGTTCCTGTCCGCTGACCGAACTGGTCTGTGCCGCGCCACTGGCCGACACCGTCACCCGCATCGAGACCCGCACCGCCACCACCTCCCAGGTGACCCCGGACATCGCCGCCGCACTCGCCGCCGACGATCGCTGGTCCCCAGCGCATTGGCCGCGGGCGCATCGGATCGACACCACCGTGCCCCCGGCCGAGTCCGCGGCCGCCGCACTCGAGATCTGCCGTACCCCAAACCCCGTCCCCTGAAGGAGAACCATGCGCTACGTCGACGACATTGAGAAGCTGGGAATGGCCGACGCCGAGGAGGCCGGCGGCAAGGGCGCCAATATGGGGGAGATGGTGGCCGCCGGACTGCCGGTGCCACCCGGATTCGTGGTGCTGCGAGACTCCTATCTGGAGTCGATGAAGGCGGCCGGCGTGGCTGACCGGCTCAACGCCGCCCACCGCGAGGCGATGTCGGCGGCATTGGACCCCAGCCGTTTCGGCGATATGTGCGCGGAGATGAAGGCACTGGTGCTCGAGGCGGGCATGCCCGGGGAGGTCCGCGAGCGGATCCTGGCCGCCTACCGTGCGATGGGCCCGGATTGCTATGTGGCGGTGCGGTCTTCGGCCACCGGGGAGGACGGTGCCGACGCCTCTTTCGCCGGTATGAACGAGACGTTCACCAATGTGCGCGGGGAAGCCGACCTGATCGACGCGGTGCAGAACTGCTGGGCGTCGCTGTTTGGGCCACGGGTGGTCTCCTATCGGGCCAGTCGTGGGTTCAGCGCCGACCCGGCGATGGCGGTGGTGGTGCAGTTGATGATCGCCTCCGAACGATCCGGGGTGGCGTTCACCGCCGATCCGACCACCGACGCCACCGACCGGGTGATCGTGGAGGGTGCTTTCGGTCAGGGCGAGGTGGTGGTCTCCGGTTCGGTAGAGCCGGATACCTACGTCGTCGCCAAGGAGACTGGTGAAATCCTCTCCCGCCGAATGGGTTTCAAGTCGTTCAAGATCGTCCGGGGCGCCGACGGCAAGGATCTGCGGGTCGATCTCGATGACGCCCAGGCGCAGGCACAGGTACTCAGTGACGACGAGGTGCGGGCGATCGCGGAGATTGCCGTGCGCAGCGAACGCCATGCCGGCTGCCCCCAGGACACCGAGTGGGCGATCGCCGACGGCAAGACCTACATCGTGCAGACCCGTCCGATCACCACCCTGCACCGGGTCGGCAAGCCCGCCCCGGAAACCCACGAGGTCCTGCTGCAGGGCCTGCCCGCCGTCCCCGGCGAGGCATCGGGGGTCGTGCGGGTACTCGCCGACGTCTCCGACGGCGCCCGACTGCAGGACGGTGAGGTCCTGGTCGCCCAGATGACCAATCCGGACTGGCTGCCCACCATGCGCCGGGCCGCGGCCCTGGTGACCGACACCGGCGGGATGACCTGCCATGCCGCGATCGTCGCCCGCGAACTCGGGGTGCCCTGCATCGTCGGCGCCCGCACCGCCACCAGGGATCTCAAGGACGGCATCGTGGTGACCGTCGACGGCACCCACGGCCGGGTGCTTTCCGGCCGCGTCGAGAAGGAGAAGACCGGTGGCGCCACGACAGCACCGGTGGCGGTGGCGGCCGCGTCTACTGAAGTGACCGCCACCAAGATCTACGTCAACGTCGCCATGCCGGACAAGGCGGAGCAAGCGGCCGAACTGGACGTCGACGGTGTCGGCCTGCTGCGGGCCGAACTGATCCTCGAGGACGCCCTGCAGAACCGGCACCCGCGTGATCTGATCGAGCACGGCGAGCAGGACAGCCTGGTCGACTCGCTGACCACGGCGGTCGGCCGGATCGCCGCGGCGTTCGCGCCCCGTCCGGTGGTGTACCGGGCGTCGGACTTCCGCACCAACGAGTTCCGGAATCTCAAGGGCGGCGACCGGTTCGAGCCCGAAGAGCACAACCCGATGATCGGCTACCGCGGGTGCTACCGGTACGTCAGCAACCCGGACCTGTTCGGCCTGGAACTGACGGCCCTGGCGCGGGTTCGGGAGCGAAACCCCAATCTGCACTTGATGATCCCGTTCGTTCGCACGAAATGGGAGCTGGAGCGCTGCCTGGAACTGGTGGACTCCAGCCCGCTGGGCCGGCAGCGCGGCCTGCACCGCTGGGTGATGGCCGAGGTGCCGTCGGTGGTGTACTGGCTGCCCGAGTATGTCGGCATGGGCATCGACGGGGTGTCGATCGGCAGTAACGACCTCACCCAACTCATGCTCGGGGTGGATCGGGACTCCGACCTGTGCGCGGAGTTGTACGACGAGTCCGACGCCGCGGTGCTGGACGCCATCGGACGGATCATCGGCACCGCGCGTCGACTGGGCGTCACCGCCTCGCTGTGCGGCCAGGCGCCGTCGACCCGGCCGGACTTCGCCGAGCACCTCGTTCGGATGGGCATCACGTCGATCTCGGTTACCCCAGACGTGGCGGAACGCACCCGGCGCAATGTCGCCGCGGCCGAACGGCGGCTGATGCTGGAGGCGGCCCGGGGCGATGGCGGTCTCCAACTGTGACCGTTGCGATCCCCGGGTTGGCCGCCGGGCTGTCCTAGGGTGGCGGCATGTCCGTGTCACGCCGCGAACTGCTGAGGTTAGCCGCCGTCACCCCCGCGGCGGTCGGACTGGGTGCGCTGTCCGCCGGGGTGGCGCCGGTGCCGGCGTCGGCCGACTCGCTGGGCCTGTTGTTCGATTACGCCGCCGGGGTTCTCAAGGCCGCCGACATCAAAGCCGCCGGCGGGATCGGCGCGATCCGCTACGTATCCGACCGCCGGCCCGGTGGCGACTGGATGCTCGGCAAACCCATCCAGTTGTCCGAGGCCCGTGAGCTTTACCAGGCCGGGTTGAAGATCGTGTCGAACTACCAGTTCGGCAAGCAGGCCACCGCCGACTGGCTGGGCGGGCAGTCCGCCGGCGTACTGCACGCCAAGCGCGGAGTGGAATTGCACACCGCCGCAGGGGGACCCGCCGCCGCGCCCATCTACGCCTCCATCGACGACAACCCGACCCGCGAGCAGTACACGAAGCAGGTCGCGCCCTACCTGCGCGGGTGGGAATCGGTGATCGGGCACGAGCGCGTCGGCATCTACGGCAACTCCAAGGTCATCGACTGGGCACTGCAGGACGGACTCGGAGCCTGGTTCTGGCAGCACAACTGGGGAACTCCGAAAGGCTTCGTCCACCCCGCGGCGCATCTGCACCAGTTCGAGATCGACGCCCGCACCGTCGCCGGGGTCGGGGTGGACCTCAACAACATCCTGAAGCCGCAATTCGGTCAGTGGGCATGAAATTCGGGTCCGAAACCTACTGAATAGTAGGTTTTGCCGACGAAACTTCAATTCGTCAATTCATCAACGACCTTCGGGTCCGTGCGTCGAGCAAGTGCTTGGTTGGCCGCCGCGGGAGCGCGTTGGTGTTGTGATAACAATTTGGTAACAGTCATGCGTTGATCTGCGGTGTTGTGGCTACTCGACCGTAACCGCCCGCATCCAGCAGGTTTGTCCGGCTTGCTCCACCCGGCCGTCGACCACGTCGTTATCCGCGGCACCGGTACCCGCGAGTAGTACCCGTCAGTAACCGCCTGAGCTTGCGAAATGACCGCCGTTCTTATGGGACTCTTAAAGCGCCACATACGCCCCCCGAGAGGACCCCACCCGCGTGACCATTCACGAGCCGGCCCGGTCGGGCGTCAACGCCGATAGGCGCAGTGAGTCAGACACCGCAGAGTCGGACACCGCCACCCTGGGCGCCCCCCAGCACGCCGCTCCGGGTGGTCAGGCGAGCGGGGCGCTGGTGGATCGGCTCAACGCCGGCGAACCCTATGCGATCGCCTTCGGCGGTCAGGGCGACAGTTCCTGGCTGGCCGGGCTGGAGGAAGTCGTCACCTCCGCGGGCATCGAGTCGGAGCTGTCCCGGATCGCGGGCGAGGCGGACCTGCTGCTGGAGCCGGTGGCCGGGGATCTCGTGGTGGTCCGCCCTATCGGCTTCCAGCCCCTGACCTGGGTCCGAGCCCTCGCCGCCGGTGAGCAGACCCCCACCGCCGCGCAACTGACCTCGGCCGCGGTGTCGATGCCGGGGGTGTTCCTCACCCAGATCGCCGCAGTGCGGGCACTTGCCCGACAGGGCCTCGACTTCAGCACCGCCCCGCCGGTCGCCCTGGCCGGGCACTCCCAGGGCGTGCTGGCCGTCGAGTCGTTCGAGGCCGGGGGCGAGCGCGATGTGCAACTGCTGGCGCTGGCCCAGCTGATCGGTGCGGCCGGGACGCTGGTGGCGCGCCGGCGGGG
Source organism: Actinomycetota bacterium (assembly GCA_030836785.1). Taxonomy (GTDB): domain Bacteria; phylum Actinomycetota; class Actinomycetes; order Mycobacteriales; family Mycobacteriaceae; genus Mycobacterium. Next base: position 150 of record JAUPLT010000125.1, on the reverse strand, counting down.
TATCACCGCGTCCGGGGACCGGCCGCCGATGGTGTCGGTGACCAATGTGGATCCGGAACGGATCGCCGTCCTACTGGACGAGTTCGCCGCTGACGCGCGCACATCGCAACCGCCGGCGCTGTCCATCCGAAACGGGCACCGCGCGGTGGT
>JAUPLT010000124.1 GCA_030836785.1 Actinomycetota bacterium | reverse complement strand
GTCCCGGCCGGCCAGCACGGAGGCCTTCCTGCAGGTGGCCCAGAACGCCACCGTGCCGATGTTGACCTTCAGCTTCGTCTACGGCAGCGGTTCCCAGTACTGGTCTTCCGCGGCGCGGGGCGCCCTGCAGGACGCCGCGACACTGCTGGCGATGTCCGTGGTCGTCGACGCACCGACCACCATCGTCTACGCGGTCACCGGGGAGAGTTCCCCGTCGTCCTCCACATTGGCGTCCGCAGGAAGCGACCTCGTCGCCCCTGGAGCGGGTTTCTTCGCCACGGTGGTGCAGCAGAAAATCCAGTCCGGCACCGACGCCAACGGTTCGGCAGCCGACGGCGAGATCACCTTCAACTTCGGCAACCCGTGGGCGTTCGGCACGTCGGTGGGCCGGAACCAGTACGACTTCACCTCCACCGCGATGCACGAGTTGCTGCACACCTTCGGCTTCCTGTCCTACACCGAGGATCCGGGCGGGAACACGGGTCGCAGCTGGACGACATTCGACCAGTTCCTGGTCACCGCGGACGGCAGTCGGGTGATCAACAACAACTACCGGTGGAGCAGCGCCTACAACATCAATCTGACCGGCGGCGGAGGTGGTCTGTACTTCGGCGGGCCCAACGCGGTGGCGGCCTACGGCGGGCCTGTTCCGCTCTACACCCCGTGGCCCTGGGAGTGGGGCAGCTCGGTCACACACCTCGACGATGACAGCTTCACCGGCGCCGACACCATGCTGATGAACGCCGTCACCGACACCGGGCTGGGCGTCCGAGTACTCAGCCCAGTCGAATTGGCCATCCTCAAGGATCTCGGCTACACGGTCTTCGAGCCGGGGCCGCTGCAGGCGATGGTCCTGATCGGGTTCGGTTTCCTGCGGCGTCGCGCTCAGCGGCCGGTCAGCTGATCAATCAGGTTGTAGCTCTCCGGGTCGTCCGGCAGCACCGCGGCGAAACCCTCCAAGAAGATGATCGCGATGACGTTCGCGGCCACGACGCCGATGAACAGCCAGATGATGGCCGTGGAGATCTTGCTGGCCGTGCTGCCCGCCGCCGGAGCCTGCGGAATGCCGCGCGGCATCAGCATGAGCATCACTCCCACGTAGATCAGCACGATCGCGAAGGTGATGAACGCCCAGCTGTAGAGGTGCAACTGGAGGAAAGGCTCGCCGTAACCAGGGTCGCCGGGCAGGATGTGCAGGGCGATCTGGCGCATTGAAACGGTCGCCCCGGCAAGCACGCCGATCATGCCCATGCCCAGACCCTGGGCGTAGCGGGCGGTGGTCAACGTGCCTCGGCGAGCCTGCATGATGACCCAGAGCGCACCGATGGTGGACAGGATCATCCCGTAGCGCTGCAACATGCACAACGGGCAGGGGAACTCTCCCTGGCCGAACTGGATGTAGAAGGCGCTCAGCATGACGACGCTGTATGCCACCACCCAGGCGTGCAGTCCCCAGAACGTGAGGAAGCCCCACAGTCCACCACGGCCCTGAGCCGGATCGTCCACGGCCGGCGTCTGTTCGGCGACGACGTCGGACATCAGAAGCTCAGATCCAGGACGGAGGTGACGTGGTAGCGGAACAGTCCGAGCACCGCGAGCACGCCGACGACCCACAACCCGAGAACCATCCCGCCCTTGGCGCCGCGCCACACCAGCAGCGCGATCGCGAACAGCAGGAACATGATGAGAATGTCCACCCGCGCACCCTAAATCTTGCGACCCCGTCGCGCGCGGGATATCACCGAAACCGGTTGGCGGGGACGTCCTAGCCGGGGAAGATGCGCACCCAGTCCACGAGCATCTGGGCCGGGTAGGTGCCCGGCCGCGGGTCGCGGCCGCCGGATCCGCCCACCGCGACGTTGAACACCGGCTTCATCGCGAAGCCGGGATCGTTGAACGGCCAGTCGTCGATCGAGTTGGCGGGAACCTCGAAGTACGGCTCCATCCCGGGCTTGTAGTCCTGCCAGAAGTACATGCCGGACTCGTTCCAGGTCATCCGCCAGGTGTGCCAGGCGCTGTCGACCGGGAAGTGCATGGTCGCCATGGACGTTCCGTCGAGGCGGGCATGCACGGTGGTGCCAGACGGCCACTCCATGTTGCCGTACCACTCGACGAGGTCCACCTCGCCGCCACGCACCGGGTTGTCGTTGAGCACCCACCAGGCCGGCCAGCAACCGGGGGTCAGGCAGTCGAGCTTCACCCGCGCCTCGAAGGTGTGATTGATCGGCGCGCTGAAGTTGCCGACCACCTTGCCGCTGACGTACTTGCCATCCGCCTCGCGGGTGGCCCGGATGACGAGATTGGAGTTGCCGTCCAGAAAGACGTGTTCGCGGTCGTCGCGGTACTGGCCCATGTTCTCCGGCCTGTCCCAGAACACCGGGTTCTTGATCAGTTCGCGGCGCTGCGCGACGGACCAGCGGGCCGGATCCGGGGCCGAACCGGCCGGACCGTTGAACTCATCCCCGAAAACCTGCGGCAGCGCGGCGTCGGGCGCCGGACCCGCCGCAGGACTGCCCGGCTGGGGTGGAACGGGGGGCTCAGGCGCTTCCGGCACGGCACCGGCCGTGGGCGTGGGAACGGCGACGGCGGCCACCCCGAGGCCGGCCATCACCATCAGACTGCGGCGATCCATGTCGGACATGGCTAATCACTCTAGGGCCCGATCGGCAAAAGTCCCACCACAGGGGCGGATCGCGGTCCCCGCCGGTTCAGCTGAAAACGCTCCGTGGAGCAGCTTCACATGGGGAACATCGACAGCACCCGACGTCGGGAAACCGGCATTAAGATCGTTTCACCACAGATCACGGCGCCATTCGGGCCGGCCGGAAGGGGGGCGATGAACAGCACGCGTGCCGGCAATCGCCGGCCGACGTTGCGATCGCTGCTCGTCGCACTTGTCGCCACCGCCGCGGCGTGCTGTCTGACGCTGCCCACAGCCGTCCCGCCAGATCCCCGGCTCAGCGCCAACACCCTGCTGGTGATGGGCGGGAACCGGAACCCGAACGGGGTGACGCCCAGCATGCAGCAGCAACTCGGCGGGGACCCGTGGTACCCGGCGCACAACACCAATCCGCTGACCCCGGTGGGCGTCCGCGGGGCCGGCTACATCGACGCCGAGAACAATCCGAACTCGCCGTACGCAGGGTGGGATTTCACCCTCGTCAACTGGCCGGCCGAGATCTCGCTGCCGATGTTCGGCTGGAAGACCTTCGGGGAATCCCAGCGCCTCGGGCAGACCGCAGCGGACACCGCCGTGGCCGCCGTCATGCCCACCCTCGACGATGGCGAGCAGGCGCTGGCCTTCGGCTACTCCTCCAGCGCCAACGTGATGGTCCGGGTCATGCGGGAACTTCAGCAGCAGGGTGCGCCCTACAGCGACCGGTTGGCGTTCACCTTGCTGGGCAACCCCAACCGGCCCAACGGCGGCATCCTGCAGCGTTTCGCCGGACTGTACATCCCCATTCTCGATGTCGATTTCGACGGCAGCACACCGCTGGACACCCCTTATCAGACGGTCGACATCAGTTGGAAGTACGAACCGGCGTCGGACTTCCCCACCTACCCGCTGAACCTGCTCGCCGTGCTGAACTCGCTGATCGGCGGATCCATGCTGCACGGCAACTACTACCGTGCCGACATCGATGGGCAGCGGGCGTTCCCGGACACCACCGTCGGCAACATCACCTACATCACGCTGGAACCTCCGCATCTGCCGCTGCTGCTGCCGCTGTACGAGCTTGGCTTCCCGGCTCCGCTCCTCGAACTCGTCGAACCGGCTCTCACCGTCATGGTCGACTGGGGCTACGACAGGACAGTGGGCCCCGGCATCCCGACGGGTGCGCGCCTGCTGCCCCCTGTCGACCCGATGACCGCGGCAGCCGACCTTGCCGACGCGATCGGACAAGGAGTGCGGAACGCCGCGGCTGCCCTGTCCCCGGGTGACCCCGCAGGATCCGCGCCGGCAGTGACGGTGGGGTCCCGCTTCCGCTCTGCAGAAGCCGTCCGAGTAGCGACATCGACACCCGAGACGCCGTCACCACGGACTGGGCGACTGGTACACGACAGCAGAGCACTGACAGCGGCGGCCACGACCCGCGCAGGAATCCCCGGTGGCGGGAACGCCGGTTCAGTTGACCGGAAAGCAGACCGGCACGAACGAAATGAGCCGGCAGATCGAAATCGACGGTAGCGGCGGCGGGTGCGCGGTGCTCCGCCGGCGAGCCTTCGTCGGTTACCCCGCTTGGTCGGAAGTCCCGGACGGGCCCGACTCAGACCCTGAACCGTCGCGCCCTGAACCGTCACGCCCTGAACCGTCACGCACAGTTGCATCGAGCACGCTGACGTCGATGCCGTAGGGCAAAAATCGGACATTACGGCGCGGGTCGGTGTTGAGCTTGTTTGCCCGGAGCGCATCGAGTTCAGTCTTGTAGACCTGCTCGACGTGCGCTGTGCCGTCGTCGCCGGAAATGAAGATCGCCCACACCCCGTCGCCGGTCTCGCCGGCTGTCTCAGGTTGCGACCGCGGCCGTGGACTTGCCGCGGGACGGACGAACTGGTCGAACAACATGCCGAAACCGGAACGTTCCGGCGAGGTGTTCAGGAACTGGCTGACCTTCTCGAACGCGTCCCGCAGACCCTCACCGGTTTCTCGGACCACCCGGTCGAAATCGTCGGGGTCCATGCCGAACGGTCCGTTCTTGTCCATGCCGACCAGTGTGCGCCCACTTTGCTGCCTGCGTCGAGGCACGCCACTTCGCCCGCAGCGAAAGACCGCCCTCACACCGCCGTCAGATCGCTGTGAGGGGCAGCGACCTACGGGGCTGAAACCGGAAATTCGCTCCTCCGCTGACCTTGGTGACCTGGACCTCCGGGCACTCCGGCAGGGCGGTGTCGGTGACTTCGAACTCTGCGGTCCAGTCCGAGTCGGTGCCGCGTATACGGACCGCCAACCGCGGATCGACAGCGGTGGCGACCGCCTGCAACGGCTCGACCGACACCGGGGAGCACAGGGAGATCCACGCGCCGTCGTCGTGCGCCGGCGAGCGGCGCACGTCCAGCCGCCCCAACTCGATGTCGGCCAGCACATATCCCGCCGGATTGAGCAACGGGTGCAGGCGCAGAACCGCGGCCAACCCCTCGAGGCCCGCCGGCAGGCCCAGCGCGCGGCGGATCCGCTCGGCCGCCACCCCGGCGATCCCGGTGAGCTGCCTGGTGCAGATGCCGGTCGCCAGTGCGGCGTCCGCCCCGGCACGCCGGCTGACCGCCAGCACGAACGACAGGTTCAACAGGTGCATCTGCAGGCAGACCTCGTCGGCGATACGCACCAGCGCCGCGTGCGAGAACGCCCCGAAGTCGATATCGGACAGCAGTGGGCCCGAGTAGTCGGCGGCACCCACGTCGCGGGGGTCGATCGGCTCCAGATCCCAGTCCGCGGCCCGGGTTCGGGCCACCACCTCGAGCGCGGGGATCCCGCTGACCGGCGGGTAGGACTCGTCGATGACCACCGTCCACGCGCAGTGCGGCTTCCGGTCGGCGGGCTGCCGGGGCGGGCGGTGCAGCGGCCGCACCTGTGCCCGCGGGTTGGTGGCCACCGCGGTGGCGTCGAACGTGGGGTCCTCGATGTCGTGACACATACCCCGGACGTAGTCGGGTCCCATCGGCTCGACGTCGAGCAATGCGCCGCAATGGTCGAGATGGAACTCGCCGTGCCAACGGTCATGCACCGTGTAGCGGAAGTCCATGAACTGCGGTGGTGCCCCGATGTCGAACTGCAGACCCTTGAAGATGGTGATGACGTCGTCACCCTCATAGCGCAGCGCCTTCTGCATCCGCCGGGTGTAGATCGGGCTGGCGCCCGACCACTCCTCGATGGCGATCTGCAGCATTTCCTCGCGGCCGAACGCGCTGATACACCAGGCCATTCCGGACCGGTCGATCAACTGGCCGATCAACAGAAGTTCCGGCACCAGAATCGCTAGCTCGGCCCGGGACAGATCGGCGAAACTGCTGCGCGCGTAGCTCACCTAACAAAATCTAGACCAGGGTGACCGGCCGGTGTGCTGCAATGTCGGGCATGGCTGACCTGGAGGCGATCGAGGCGATCAAACGGGTGAAGTACCGCTATCTGCGGGCACTTGACACCAAGCACTGGGGCGATTTCGCCGACACTCTCACCGAGGACATCGTCGGCGACTACGGATCCTCGTTAGGCAAGGAACACCGCTTCACCAACCGCGACGATCTGGTGGAGTTCATGCGCACCTCCATGCCGGCCGGGGTCATCACCGAGCACCGGGTCGATCATCCCGAAATCACCATCGGTGACAACGACGAAGCCGAAGGGATCTGGTACCTCCAGGACCGGGTGATCGTTGCGGAGTACAACTTCATGTTGTTCGGCGCGGCGTTCTACCGGGACCGCTATCGCAGGACCGACGACGGCTGGAAGATCTGTGCGACGGGCTACCAGCGCACCTATGAGGCGACCCAGTCACTGGAGGGCACTGGTTTCACTCTCAAACCCGGATCTGCGCTGGCCTGAGGCGCTACTGCGCGATCGCGATGACGGCCCCGGGCTGGAGCCACTGGATGATCTTGACCAGGGTGGCATCGTCGAGTGCCACACAGCCCGCGGTGGGTGAGCCGTTGCTGGTGTGCACGAAGAAAGCTCCGCCTCGGCCCGGAACCCGCTCCTTGTTGACCCCCATCACGATGGCGTGCGCGTAAGCCGGGATGAAGAGGTTCTCGGTTCCGCTCGCCGGTTCGGTGTCGAACGGGCAGTCCGCCTTCTTGCAGACCTGCATCGTGTTGTACGTCGGGCCGTCCGAGGACCACCAGTAGTCAGGGGTGGTCTGGTAGTACTTCAGCCCACCGCCGGGGTTGGGCTGGGTGCCGAAGGCGAAGTCCAGGCTGTAGACGCCCATCGGAGTCGCCGGGACGTTATCGCGCGCCTCGGGGGCCATGCCGGCGGAGCCGACCAGGATCGGGATGCCGGTGCCGACGGGCTGCCATCCGGTGGCCCCGCGCTGCCAGACGTCCATCTTCGCCGTCGACCCGCCGGTGCCGACCACCGACAGCACCTGGGTGGCGTTGCCCACTCGGGATTGGAACCACGGTGTATCGGCGACGCCGACCGGCGCGGAGGCGACTGCGAGCGCCACCATGCCGACCATCGCAGCCAGACGAGACAGGAGGCGGCGCATCGGACCATCCTGTCCGCCAGGTTCGTCACGGGTCAAGGTAGTCCGGGTCAAGGTTCGGCCACGGTTGAGCCGTCCCTCCCGGCTACCTCTGACACATCATCGGGACACCGTGCACCAGCAACGAGTAGTGGCATTGACAAGGGGCAATGCAGGACTATCGAGCCCCTCCACACCCGATGAATAGCCAGCTGGCAAACCTGGCATTAGCATCGCGCCCATGTTCGGCACCGATCTGCCACCCGGGGAGTGGTCGTCGACGCTGATCGGTGGCTACTGGCCGGGCCACGATGCACTCGACATCCTGGCGGTCGCCGCGGCGGGCCGGCACCGGTCCGAGGCTCAGTTCCACGCCTATGCCGACCAGCTCCGCTCGATCAGCCAGGCGCAATTGGCCGGTCAGGATGGGGTGACGGCGGATGCCGCCCGGTCGTTGTTCGCCCGTGGCGAGGATCGGGCGCGGGCAACCGCGGAGCGCAACGCCGCCAAGCGGCACGCTTACGAGTCCGCCCGGCACCGGGTGGCGGCCCTTCGGGACGATCTCTCCCAGCTCGCAGCGGACGGCAATGCCGCGATCCGGCGGATTCAGGAGTCCTCCGTCCCACTCGCCGCCAAGGTCAGCGGCATCGTCGACGTCATCGCGGGCACGCAAACCCTGGCCCGCACCAAGACCGCCGAGAGCGCGGGCAACCTGCTCGCCGATGTTCAGCACGTGCTCGATGTCCAGGGAGCCGACGCCTCCGCCCGGGCCTTCGCCACCACCCACGGAATCGACCCGGCGCCGCCACGCCTGCCGGCCCTGGAATCGCTGACGCAGCAGGTGACGGCCCAACTGGAGTCGCACGGCGAAACCGAACCCAGCACCGCAAGCGCCGGGATCGCGGGGCCGGGCGGGCAGGGATGCGACGGCAATTCCGGCCGCCCGGGCCAGGCTCCCTCGGCCGGCGAGTTAGCCGGTTCCGTGGCCGGGCTCACCGCGGGTGCCGGACTGCTCACGGCCGGCCTCGCTGCAGGCGGAACGATCGGCGCATCGCTGACCGGTGCTGTCGACGCCCCGGCCGGTCAAGGGGCCCAACCTGCCGGGCCGGTTCCGACGGGGACCGCGGTCGGGGCCGCACCGGCGGCATCACCAACATCGGCAGCAGCAGCAGCATCGGCATCGACTGGGGCCGGCCGATCCTACGCACGGCCGATCGCCCCCGGCCTCCCGGCCGCACCGCCGCCACCCCGTCCAGCACCGGCCGGCGGCCACCCGGCAGCGATGGTGCCGGGTCGGCCCGGCGCCGCCGCGGGGCCGCATCCGACACACGCCACCACAGCAGCGGGCGGTGCGGGGTTGATCCGCCGGAACACCACGGCAGTCCCGGGGACGACTGTCGAACGTGCACTCGCCGGCACCTCGGCGCCGGCCCGCAACGATCGGCTGACACCCGTGTTGACGGCGATGGCCCAGCAGGAGCCCCGACTGCGCTGGGCGGTCGGCGAGCGCGCGGATGGCGGCATGGTCCTGGCGACCGACCTGGCCGGTGGATGGATTCCGCCGGACGTCCAGATCCCGGCGGACGTTCGACTGCTGGACCCGGGACTGCGCTCCGGCACGCCTGCCGACCTGCTGAGTGACTGCGGGACGGTCGTGAGTTACATTCCCGGACAACAGCTTTCACCGCAGCCGACGGCGGTGTCCATGTCCGCGACGCCCCGCGAGGTGGCAGCCGTACGCGACCTCGGCTGGGAACTCACTCGGGCCACTCTGTGGCGGGACGGACTGCCCCGCCTCGCCCATACATTGGCGCGGGCCGCCACGACCGGAACCGGATGGCTGGAATCCGAGGCCGCACTGCTGCGTGACCATGTAGGCGCCACAGCCGACCGGGTCCTGGCCGGATACCCGGAGAATGTGCTCGCGAAGGAGGTCGGGAACTGGCAGTTGCTGGCCACCATCGGCGCACTGGTGAGTGGCGATCGGGTCGCCGCGGCATACCACTTCGCCTGGTTTACCGCGGGAGCCACCGAACAGGGGTGTCCACGATGAGCCCCGGGCGCCTCGACGCCGATGTCGACGGCTATCGGCAGGCTGGGGCCGCGAACACCCCGCCACCGGTGGTTCCCTCCGATCCGCTGGCCGCCGGACTCACCCCGATCGAGCAGTTGGTGCGCGTTCTCGGCCTGGCCGCCAACCTGGGCGACGAGCAGGACAACCTCGACAACGTCGCAGACCACGCGGAACGGGACCTGCTGACCGGTGAAGCGGCGACGGCGTTCGAGGCACAGGACGAGGCTGCCGCTGCCGAACTGCAGAGCGCTGCCGGACAAGACCCTTCGGCCCAAATGGCCCAGCAGATCCCGCAGTTGGCAGCCGGGATGGCGGGTTCGCTGGCCGGGGCTCTGGGCAGTGCGATGCAGCAGTTCGGTCAGATACCGCAGCAGTTGTCTCAGGGCGCGCAACAGGCCGTACAGGCCGGCATGGGCATGCTGCAGCAGTCAGGAGCCGGCTACGCAGGGCTCGAGGGCGCGGATCCCGCCGACGCCGTGGACACGTTGGACCCGATGACTGAGGATCTCGCCGCAGAAATCGGCGATCTGGATGCCTTCGGCAGTGATCTCGCCGGCTCCGGCGCCTTCGGCGGCGGGAGCGGCGGTGCGGCCACCGGTGCGGGTGTCGGCGGCGGCGCCGTCCCCGCCGTCCCACTGGGTCCGGCAGCACCACCGTCGGCCGGAACGTTCCTCTCCTCGGCGCGTTCCGCGGCCGCCACGACGCACTCCGCTCCCGGACCCACGCCGATGGCGGGCGGCGGGATGGCCGGGGTGCCGATGGTGCCGCCCGCCGCGATGAACGGTGCCGGCGGTGCGGACAAGGACGGCAAGACGGAAACCAAACGGATCTCCGTTCCTCCGGTCCGCAACGGCGCAGCGGTTCAGGGCCGCATCACCACCCCGGCCGCCGATCTCGGCGCCGCCCGCACCATACGGGGTAAACCGGTCGCCACCCGGCGGATCATGGTGTCGCGGGACCACGATCCGCAGGCTGCCGACGCGGCGGAACGACCGTGACGCAGACCAGAAACCACAGGTAGCCCAGTGCCCACCCGGCTAGCACATCGGACGGGTGGTGAACGTTGAGTGCCACCCGGGCAAACCCCACCAGCAGCACCGCGCCGGCACCGGCGGCCACCGCCCACACCCGGGCCGGACGGGGGATTCGAGGCGCCAGCACCGCGAGGAATGCCAGAACGCCGACCATGATCCCGAGCGCATGCCCCGACGGGAACGACGACGACCCCGCCGCCGCGAGCGCCGTCGAGGGGCGGGGCCGGTCGACGGCCGCTTTCGCGACAACCGTCACCAGGCCCATGGCCAGGACGGTCACAGTCAGGAAGGCCGCGATCCAGGGGCGCCTGTTCAGCAGAGCGACGATGACGACGACGATCGCCAGGATCCGCAGCGCGGTCGGGCCGAGCAGAACCGAAACCGCGTTCCAGAACTCGACCCAGGCGGGCCGGTTGACACCGAAGGCATAGGCCGTCCGGAGTGCGTCGTCGTCGCCGGCCACGAGCCAACCCCACCCGGATGCGTGGCCGAGCCACAGCGCCGCGTACGCGGCCGCGGCCACCGCCGCGAGGATCCAGGTCACCCGTCCCGACACCATTCGTCAACATCTACACCACAGCCGGTCCGCTCTGGTCAGTGCTGATTAGTGGGGCTAACATCGGCTGCTGCACAGGTGTCCAGTTCGGCCCGCAGCATTGATGGAAGGCGTACGCCATGACATCCGATCCGAGCGCTCTGACCTCCGATCCGGACGTGCCGATCCCGCTGCCCGACGTTCCAGGGGCCGACGCCGGCGCCGACGGGTTGCCCGACCGATCCGACCTGACGGCGTGGCAGCGCGCCGTCATCGACTCCTCGGCGTTCGCTGACATCGGGCTACGGACCGCGATTGCGACCGTCGTCGGCGCCGCGGTGCTGCCGACGGTGGCCGGCACCCTCGTCAACCGTGCGGAGGCCCGTCGCGAGCGCGACAATCTGGCCTTCTACGCCGACCTCGCCACACGCCGGGACGCGTCGCTCTCCTTTCCGGCTCCGGACACGGTTCCGGAAGTCAGATCCCGCCTCGCCAACCCGCTCGCCGAGTACATCGCCCACGGGCGGGTGCACAACAACTCGTTCGCGAGCGCCTTCGAGCCGATCAACCCCGCGGTGCGGGAGAAGTGGCGCGGCTACCGGCGCAATAACATCGTCCGGTTCCAGCACTGGCGGCACGGCGACGGGCCACGTCCCACGCTGTGCGTGATCCACGGCTTCATGGGATCCCCCTATCTGGTGAACGGGCTGTTCTTCTCACTGCCGTGGTTCTACAAATCCGGATACGACGTGCTGCTCTACACGCTGCCTTTCCACGGCCGACGCGCCGAGAGGCTGTCTCCGTTCAGCGGGTACGGGTTCTTCGCCCAGGGCATGACCGGATTCGCCGAAGCGATGGGCCAAGCCGTCTACGACTTCCGGACCATCCTGAATTGGTTGCGGAACAGCGGTGTTGAGCGGATCGCCCTCACCGGCCTGTCCCTCGGCGGCTACACCTCGGCGCTCATCGCCTCGGCCGACGACCGACTCGAAGCGGTGATCCCCAACGTGCCACTGGTCACTCCCGAGTCGGCGTTCGACGACTGGTGGCCGGCCAGCAAGGTCGTCGAACTCGGGCGACTGCTCGGCGGTGTCAGCCGGGAGGAGTCCTACTCCGGATTCGCCTATCACTCACCGCTCAACTACACACCGCTCGTCCCGAAGGACCGCCGACTGATCATCACCGGGCTCGGCGATCGGCTGGCCCCACCGGAACACGCTGAGGCATTGTGGGAGCACTGGGATCGCTGCGCGCTGCACTGGTTCCCCGGCAACCACGTGCTGCACGTGTCACAGCCCGAATACCTGCGACGCACCAACCGATTCCTGCGGCCCCTGATGTTCGGAGATCGTCCACTCGGGGATCAGACCTTCGTCGCGCAGCGCCCCGCGCGCTAGTTCTCGCCCTTGACGGCTTCCACCAGGGTGATGCTGGCAACCATGTTGACCACCTCGACTTCGCCATCGGGGGGTTCGCGGTCCACCGACCGCAGGTAATCGACGAGGGCGGTGGCGGTCGCCGACCGTCCGCGACCGGCGAACCAATCAGCGGCAGGCGCGATCTGTTCGTTGTAGACCAGTCGCCGCCACTGGGCTCGATCATCGGTTGACGCCGCCTCGGCTTCGGCGACCTTGGCCCGGAACGCCTGGGGATCCATCGGCCGACCCTCCTCCAGCGCCAACCGACTACCGGCACAGGCCAGCTCGTCGATACCGGCGAACAGCTGCTGCTGGGCGGCGGCCGTTAGGTAGATCAGCAGGCCCTCGGCAACCCAGGCCGACGGCTCGTGATCGCGAAACCCGCTGGCACGCAACGCGGCCGGCCAGCAGCACCATGACGCACCCCGGCCCGACGCTGGTGGTGATGTCCCAGCTGTCGTTGTCGCTGCGCACGCCGCGAGCGTTAGACCAGCGGTCGCCCGGTGCGCATCCGCCAGTCCACATCGGTCAGCAGCACGTTGAACGGGAAGTTACGCACAGCGGAGGGCGCGAATGTGTTGCCCAGTCGGATCGCTGCGATCAGCCGATCGAACTCACGCTGTTTGGACCGGTTCCAGTCCAGCTTCATCTCCTCGCGGAACCGTTGCGGCAGAAAGCCGGTGGTGATGAGTAATGCCGCGCTGTCGGCGATGCCTTGAAACGGCCATGGCAGGCGGAGCGACCCGATCCGGCCCGCCGCGATCGGGTAGAGGAAGTCACGGATGGTGTCGTCGATGTGAATCTGGTCCAGCGATTCCTGCCAGTAGGCGTCGAACGCGACGCGGTCGGCGGGCCACATCTCCGGGCGCATCTGCAACATGGTGCCCAGTGCCATGCTGTCGCGGTAGTGCTGGTCGGCGGTCTCGTCATCCATCTCGCCGATGAACATCCTGCGGACGTCGACGCCCCCTTTGTACAGGCAGGCAGCCACCCACAACTGCAGGTCGGGATCGAGGGCGTTGTACTTCACCGGGCTGTCCTCGGTGGACCGAACCTGCGCATGCGCGGCAGTCACCGCCTTGCGGTAGGCCTTCTGCTGTTCGGGGGTGCCGCGGGTCGCCACCGCCAGATATGTGAACGTCGTGCGGGCGCGTTTGATCGGGTGCCGGTCGATGCGGCCACTCTCGACACGGCTCTCCTTGACCCCGTAGCCCACCCCCGGGCGCCCCAGTTGCATGATCACGTTCGCGGGACCGGCCAGCAACGCGATGCCGGGGATTCCTTCCTCAAAGCTGCCCGACCCGGTGAGCCGCTGCAGCAGGCTGCGTCCGACCGGCGGACCGGAGGACACGCTGACGGGACGGTCGACCAGTCCGAGCGGTGGACGGACGGTCTCGCTGATAGTCATGGTGTCCCCTGTCTGCGGAATCTGACAACGCATGTTTCCTGATATTGTGACTCGCCCCGCTCTGGTGTCAAGATGACCCGGTGACCCAGGCGCGTCCGTACGCCGGCGTGGAAGCCTCCGACCGGCTCGCCACCCGCCGCGACCGGCTGCTCAGGGCCGGGCTGCAACTGCTCGGGGGCACCGTGGATCCGCCGGAACTGACGGTGCGAGGCATCTGCGCCGAAGCCGGCCTGGCCACGCGCTACTTCTACGAGAGTTTCGCCGACAAGGAAGAGTTCATCGCGGCGGTATTCGACTGGGTGGTCGCGACGCTGGCCGGCAGCACACAGGCCGCGGTCGCCGCGGCACCAGCCATGGAGCAAACCCGTGCGGGGATGTCCACCATCGTGCTCAGCATCGAATCCGACCCGAGGATCGGCCGGCTGATGTTCAACTCCCGGCTGTCCAACGCCACCGTGATGCGCAAGCGGGTGGAGTCCAGCGCGCTCTTCGCAATGCTGTCCGGGCAGCATGCGGAGACCGTGCTACAGCGCCGCGCCAGCGAGCGAATCAAGGCCGGCGCACAGTTCGTCGTCGGCGGCGTAGCCCAGACGATCAGCGCCTGGCTGGCCGGGGAGGTCCGTCTGGACGCCGACGAACTCGTCGACCAACTGACCGCCCTGATCGACGGGCTGACAAGGCCCCGACTCTACGAGTGAGGGACCTGCGGGTCGGCTTACCTCTGCTTACTTGTCCGCCTATTTGCCAGCGGCCGGGCTCATCGGGAGCGGCGCCGGGCAGCCGGTGTGGTCCTGCAGGAGTTCGGCGGCGGGCAGCACACCGGCAGCCGGGTCGGCTCGGCTGCGCAGGATGACGAAGCCCGGCTGCGCATCAGTGCCGGTGCCCACCACCGCCACTGTGGACAGGCCCGGGTCTCCTCCGTCGGCGAGAGCCGCCGCAAAGGGGTTCACCGTGTCGAGGTCTTCGACTGCGACCGCGTCGTAGCTGTTCCCGGCCAATGGCACCGGAAGGGCCGCCCATGTTGCGCCAATGGACCAGCCGTACTGGCTGAGTGCTTGCTGCACATCGGTGCGTAGGCAGTCGATGTGGATGTGCAGTTGGTTCTGCGACCGGGCGACAGCAGGGTTGACGGCCAGGCTGATCCAGTCCCGCGGCAGGCTGCCGCCCGCTGCGGCTTCGGTGAAGACCCGCGCCCGCCAGGCCTCCGCGAAGTAGTTGGGCACACCCGACTGCAGCAGCACCGGGTCCTCGATACCCGTGACACGTGCGGTCGGAATCAGTAGGTACTGCGACGCGCCGCGGTAGTCCTTGTAGATCGCGTAGCCGTTGCTCTCCCCCTCGGCGAGGTCGACCGCAGTACACGGCGCGGGGTCGAGCTCGAGCTGCTGACCTGGGACGCACTGCTCATGCACGACGCGCCACAGGACGTCGGGATCGGCGTCGGGATCGGCGTCGGCCCCCGCGGCCGGAGCAAGCCGCACCACGATCGCGGCCAGCGCAGCGAGTGCTGCGAGTGCTGAGAACCGGCGTAGGACAGTCATCCGCGTAACGCTAAGCCGGAGCTCACCGCTCAGCCGAATCCGGCCGATCAGCCGACTTTGAAATGTGCAGCGATTTTTGTCGGTGGTTCGAACTAGTGTTCGATGTATGGAGTTGTTCACCGCGGCCGGGAAGGCGGTGCTCGCCGCGCTGGACGGGGTGGACGCGGCCTGGGACTCGTTGGTGTCGCTGCCGGTGGACGGGTCG
>JAUPLT010000123.1 GCA_030836785.1 Actinomycetota bacterium | reverse complement strand
GCTGCCACGACGACGACCACCAAGCAGGCGGCCTAACTCACCGCCTGCCTGGCCTCGTCGCCTGGCGAACCTCAGCGCGCCCCGGTCAGCGGGCTTTCCAGACCGGGGCGCGCTTCTGCGCGAAGGCCAATGGCCCCTCCATCGCGTCCTGTGAGCTGAACACCCCGCGCATCGCCCGGTTCGAGCGCTTCCAGGCGTCGGTCTCCGCGGTCACGACGCCGTCATCGGCGCCGACGGCAACCCGCTTGCTAGCCTGCACGGCCAGCGGCGCGTTGACCGTGATCCTGTCCGCGAGCGCCAGTGCGGCATCCAGAACGGTCCCGTCCGGGACGACCTCATTGATCAGCCCCCAGCGGGCGGCCTCCTCTGCGGTGATCGGCTCGCCGGTGACCAGCAGTCGCATGCCGATCTTGCGGGGCAGTTGTTCCACGATCCGGAAGATGCCGCCCGCAGCGGCGATCAGCCCCCGCTTGACCTCGGGCAGGCCGAACTGCGCGCTGGCCTGCGCGACCACCAGGTCGCTGGCCAGGGCGAGTTCGGTTCCCCCGCCGAGCGCGGTGCCGTTGACCGCGGCGATCACCGGCTTGTCGATGAAATGCTGAACGAAGCCGGCGAACCCCCACTCGGGGTGATCGGGGTGGAAGATGTTCTCGCCGCGCGAGATGGCCTTGAGGTCGGCCCCTGCGCAGAACGACTTGTCGCCCGCACCGGTGATGACGACGGCCCAGATCTCCGGATCGTCCTGGGCCTGCGCGAGGGCGTCACCGATGCCGACGCTGACCGCCTGGTTGACGGCGTTGCGTGCCTCCGGACGGTTGATCGTGATGACCAGGGTGTTTCCCCGGCGCTCGGTGAGAGCGCCGGCGTCCGACGACGATTCCTGAGGAGTCGGACCATCAGACGGGGTCTCCACTTCCGCCATCAGAGCAGCTCGAGGATCGTGGCGTTGGCCTGGCCGCCGCCCTCACACATGGTCTGCAAACCGTACCGAATGTTGTTGTCCCGCATGTGATACAGCATGGTCGTCATGATCCGGGCACCCGAGCCGCCGAGGGGGTGGCCCAGCGCGATGGCCCCCCCGTTGGGATTGAGTTTCTTCTCGTCGGCGCCGATCTCCTTGAGCCAGGCCATCGGGACCGGCGCGAAGGCCTCGTTCACCTCGAACACCCCGATGTCGGAGACGTTCAGCCCGGACTTCTTGAGTGCCTTCTGGGTGGCGGGAATCGGGGCCGACAGCATCATGACCGGGTCCGCGCCCGCCAGAACGGCGGTGTGAACGCGGGCAAGGGGCTTGAGGCCCAGCGCCGTCGCCTTCTCCGCCGACATGAACAGCAGTGCGCCGGAGCCGTCGGAGATCTGCGAGGAGTTGCCGGCGTGAATCACGCCGTCCTCGGAGAAGGCCGGCTTGAGCTGGCCCATCTTCTCCAGGGTGGTGCCGCGGCGGATGCCCTCGTCCTTCACGACGACATTGCCCTCGGGATCTTTGATGCCGACGATCTGATCGTCGAACGCCCCGGAATCCTGCGCCTTGGCGGCCTTCTCGTGGGAATCCAGCGAGAACTGATCGAGGTCGGTGCGGCTCAGGCCCCACTTCGCGGCCATCATCTCCGCGCCGACGCCCTGGTTCGGGGCGCGGTGATAACGGGCCTTGAAGGTCGCCGAGTACGGGTTGCCACCGTTGGCCAGTGACGCTCCCATCGGTGTGCGCGACATCGACTCCACTCCGCCGGCGATGACGACGTCATAGTGTCCCGCGACCACCCCGGCGGCGGCGAAGTGCACCGACTGCTGGCTCGACCCGCACTGCCGGTCGACCGTCACACCCGGGATGGTCTCCGGCCAGCCCGCGGTCAGCACCGCGGTACGGGCGATGTCGAGGGCCTGCTCACCGGCCTGCATGACGCAACCCCAGATCACGTCGTCGACGATCTCCGGGTCGATCCCCGCCCGCTCGGCCAGTCCGGCCAGCACCTGCGCGGACAGATCAGCCGGGTGGACACCGGACAGTCCGCCGTTGCGCTTACCGACCGCCGAGCGCACAGCCTCGACGATTACCGCTTCCGCCATCGACATCTCCTTCGTTTCTGCAATGATTCGCCCTCGATTCTGACAACCAACCAACCGTTTGGTCAAAGAGGGTCTGCCCGATCCCGTCCGGACTCACCGCAGGGCACGCACCAGTCGGTCGAGATAGTCGTCCACGTCGACGGTGACCGAATCGGCGTGCACGCTGATCGCGACGGTGTCGCCGATGCCATGGACTCCGTGGGTGAGGCTCTGCATCGGGGACAGCGCGGGGAAGCCCGCGGTGTACCGAACCGGACGCCCGCCGAAGCTCAGATCGGCCGGCCCTCGGTACACACTGGAGACGACGGTGTTGCCGGTGACGGTGGACGAGCGCAGCGTCGGATCGAACCTGCCCATCCCCCAGCGCAGCAGCGCCGCGGGGGTGGCCGCGAAGGCCTCCACCGCGGCCCGGGTGGCCGGATGTTCCCCGCGCCGGCGGGCCGCGGCGAGTTCGCCGGCAATCCGCTCAGCCCGCTCAGCGCGGTGCCGTTCCGGGTGCAGTCCGATGGACACATTGCGGAAGTTGTTGCGCGACTGGGCCGTCGACGGTCCGGCGACCGGCACCTCCGCGCCGAGTCTGCTGATGTCCTCACCCCGTTCGGCGAGGTAGCCGCCGAGCGCCGCGCCGATGGCCGACAGTGCGGCGACGGTCACGGTTGGGGTGCGAACCCGGTCCCGTCCCACCACCAGGGTCCGCAGCACCGCCTCCCCCGCCGGGGCGCCGTTCACGCTCACCGCGGGGCGGGGCTGCGCGGGCGGGGGTAGTTCCCGATGCTTCTGCGCATCCCGATGTTTCCGGGCGGCGACGGCAGCCCGCCACAGCGGATTGCCACGGTGGGTCGCGGCCGGTGGAGCCACCGGCGTGCCGCGACCGAGCAGCATGGCCGCCAGGGCCGAAGACCGGGTGCCGTCACCCAGCGCATGCGATATCTGCACCACCACCACACCCGGCGGAAAAACGTGCAGCCGCCACATCATCCGGGTGGCGTCGAGCGGACCCAACCGCGCGATCGCCCGGAAGTCCCCCGACGCCAGGCCTCCTCTGTCATGACCTTCGCTGTCGAGCACGACGGTCACCTCGTCATGCACGACGAACTGCTCGTCGGTCACCTCCGCGGGCACCCACCGCGGGTAGCGCCATCGGTAGTCGTCGGCCACCCGCAGCTGGAACTCGGCGCACGTCTCAGCCCGGCGGCGCACCTGGTCGAGCGCCCCGGGGGCCGGCTCACCGTCGAACACGAACACCAGGAACTGGTCGTTGGGGAGTTTCGAAGACAGCCAGAACAGTTGCGCGTCAGCGGCGGACAACTCCGTCACGACCGCCACGTTACGATGCGCCACGTCAAGGCGCGCCACGTGCCGATGCGCCGACACCGCCGCGGTGAGCGGACTGTGTGTCCGGGTCCATCCCGACGCCCGACGCTAACCCAGAAAACCGACGATGCGGCGGGCGACCTCATCAGGCTGCTCGAGTTGCAGGAAGTGCCCGGCGCCGTCGACGACGGCCACCTCGCTGCCGGCCGGCAGTACATCCCGCACGTACGGGGTGAATTCGGCTGTCATACAACCATCCCGGGTGCCGTGCAGATACAACGTCGGCACCCGAAGCGGCTGGGTCCACCACCGGTGCAGGGCCGCGTAGCGGGCCGGCGGGCGGTAGTTCCGGATGGTGGCCCGATACGGGCCCAGGGCGGCCCGCCAGCGGTCCGGCGCCCCGATTGCGTCCGCCACGTGGCGAAGATCCGCGGCGGCGTCATACCCGGGCGACCAACGCCGCCACAGCAGTGGCACGATCCACGATCCGGACCGCTCCGGGGCGAACGGCAGCTGGAAATAGCTGATGTACCAACTCCGGATGAGCTGTCCGGGAAGCAGTTTCGCCAACCCGGCCGATGGTCGTCCGCGGCTCAACAGGGCGGCTGCGGGCGGTACCGACAT
>JAUPLT010000122.1 GCA_030836785.1 Actinomycetota bacterium | reverse complement strand
GGGCATCCGCCCGTCGCGCCGTCCGCGTCGGCGCCCTCGCCCCGCCGGCCCGGCGGCGGGGGATCAGCGGCGAACCCCACCGCGGGTTCCCCCGCAACCCCGGGTGCGGCCAGTGCGCCACCAACAACAGCGGGGCCCTCCGCCCGGAGCAACACCGCCGGTGCCCGCACGGCCGCAGGTGCCGCAGGACGCGCCACGGGCAGCGGTGCCGCCACGGCAGGAAGGTCGGCCACCACGGCCGCGGGATCGGCCACCGCCGCCACCACCGCCGCCAGGGCCTCGGCCACCGCCGTCGCGCCGGAAGTGGTGGCCGGCGCGATGGTCGCCCAGAAAGCCGTCGAGGTGACACAGCGCACGGCGGGCCGCTCCTCGGCAGGCACCCCGGCAGCAGGGCCGTCACCTTCACGCCGGACAGGTCGGTCACCGGCGGCCCCACCGGACGGCCCGCGTGCACCCGCGCCGCCGACGCCGACCGGTGATACGGACCGCGTTCAGCAGCGCCCCCTCGACGCCGCCGACCCGCCCACCCCACCGCCGGCACCGCCGCACCGAAGCAGCCCACCTCCCAGTTAGGAGTCCTCGATGACCCTCACCACACTGCGCGCCGCGAGCTCCGCGCCGCGCGTCCGCGCCCAGACACCCGGCGTGGACAGCGACACCGCTTTGGCACACGCCCATTGGTGCGCGACGCGGCTGGTCCATCACGGCTGGCGGTTTGCGCACCTCGACCGGGATGTCCTGACCGCGCTGACACCCCAGGGCAACCCCATCGGGAGGGGTCATGCCGGCGGGGTCGCCCACCTCAACCTGTACGACGACCTGTGCGCGGTCCTGACGGCACACGGCGACCGGCTAGCTGCGCGCCTTGACGTCATGCTGCGACTGCGGGCGCCGATCAGCCGTCGACCCGACGAGATCCATCCGTGGACGATTCCCGGCAGCAGGCTCTCCGCGTCGGCGGGGGTGCGGATCGGCTACTGGCTGGCCACCATCCTCAGCGACGATTACCGCTGGAAGCTACTGGATTTCGAGGCCGCAGAGTTCCGCGCCGTCCTCGCCGACGAGGACGGCCCGCAGCGATTCACGGCGGCGGCGACACCACCCTCGCGGGGCGGCCGCACCCCGACGACGTCGATGTTGCTCGCCGCGCACCTGGCCACCCTGAGCGACGCCGAACGCCGCACGTTGACCAAACTGGTGACCGCCCATCAGCGCCGCCTGCCGTGCGTCAACCCCGACCTGCCCAGACTCACCGGGACAACCCGATGAGCGCGCCGCAACCCAGTAGCGGCGGACGCGGTGATGATCATGTCCGCGCCGCGGAACGGGCGGCCGACGCTGCCCGCGCGAGTCAGGCGCGAGCCGTCCGCCGCCGCGACCGACTGGTGGCAGTCGGGGGAGCCGTACTCGACGAGTTGATCGCCCCGCCAAGCCAGCGTCCACGCACGCGGACCGCGGTCTGCGAGTTCTACGGAGTGGGCGGCGCCGCGGTGGCCCAGATCCTGCGCGGCCACGCCGCGGAGTTCCGCCGCGACGGGTGGCGACCTGGCGCTGGCGAGGCGGCCGAACAGTGGACTGAGCAGGCGGTGGTGCGTGCAGGCCTGCTGCTCGCGCACTCCGAGATGGCCGCCGAACTGCGCCACCGCCTCGGAATAGACACCGCACCATTGCGGTACTCGGCCAGCGACCAACGCGTCGAGCAGTGCCGCCGCCACTACGCACAAGCCCTCGCCCTCGTCGAGGACTGCCGCCAGGTCGATCCCGACGACGTGTGGCGCAGCCTGCTGAGCAGCGACCACCACGACCTGATGGCGCTGGTGGTCACGTTGGCGACGCTGGTGCCCACCGACCAGCCCGAACTGGGCCAGTGGGTCAAGGACATGTCCTCCACCGACCCGCCCAAGCGCAGCGTGGCGCGGGGCTTGGCGCTGCTCATCCCCACGCGGCCCCGGCGGCTGCGTGCACTGCCCGCGGGTGCGCCGCTGCGGTCGGTGGCAGGCGGGCGGCGGCCATGACGACCGCCGACACGATGATGATCCGCGCGGAACTACTGGCCGCCCTGCGGGCCGCCGACCGCGCGATGACCACCTCCGAACTGGCCCAGCTGATGCCGTGGCGGGCCGACACGCTGCCGATTCCGTGCGCGCTGCTCTGCGATGCGCCGCTGAGATCACGCAAGGTGCGGGTGCTGGAATGCCATCGCAACTGGCACGTCGTCGAAGTTCCCCGCACCGCGCAGGATGGGCCGACCGGGGTGTACCGGCACTTGACCAGCATGGCCCGCGCGCAGGTCATCCGCCGGATTCAGCTGGCCCCGCGAGTCGTGCACTGGGCGGTCGCGCAGTGAGAAGCTCACACCGACAGCCCGGCGTGACCGCCGCGGTCGCCGTGGTGTGCGCGCTGGGAATCGCCGGCTGCGCACCCGGGGGTACAGCCGATGTCGAACCTTCGGCCCCCGCCGCCGAGGTGGCCGGCGCGGCGTTGGAGACTCTGCTGCTCGACGACCCCGACATCGCCCGGATCGTGGACGCGCCAACGATGCTGACCGTCGACACCTACGCGGTGATGCCCGACCCGGCGGGCCGGTCCTACTCCGATGCGTTCTGCGGAGGGGCGATCTCGTCGGCCTCGACCACCCTGTACCAGCCCGCCACCGTGACCGACGTGCGCGGACGCCGCCTGGCCGACGGCGGGTCCGACAGTCCCGGCACCGTCGTGAGCCGTTCTGTCGATCAGTCCGTCGTGGCCTTCCCTGACGCCCCAGCGGCACGCGAGTTCGTCGCCGCCGCCCGCACCGGGTGGGCGGCCTGCGCCGGCACCAGCGTGGAGACCAGCGACCACGCCGGCCGGGCACGGTGGCATCTGGAGCAGGCCCGCTACGAGGGCGGCGTGCTGTCCCTGGCAGCCACCCACCCCAGCGGATGGGAGACCGAACACGCGATCTCGGCGCAAGGCGAGATCGTGATCGACGTCGCCGTCTCCAGTTCCGACGCCGTCACAGACCGGGCCGCAAGGATCGTGCGCACGATCGCCGACCGCCTCTCCCAGTGAGAGATTGAGACACCTCCCCAACTCGCGGCCGGCGAGTCGGTGGGTCGCGGTAACACCACAGCGGTGGACCTCGCGCTGCGCGTCATGAGCGCCGCGTCCGACCGCCGTCGCCCTGGTCGCGGTCGCGTTCGGCGATCGCAGCGCCTCGGGCGTCGATGGTGTGCGCGGTGCGCAGGGCGGTGCGCAGAGCGTGGTGGCGAGCGACGGCGGCGGCGATGGCGGGGGTGTGCAGATGCGGCGCCAGATCGCCGGCCCGGACCAGGGCCGGGTCGAGGTCGGGGCCGGCGGGCACCCACGTCAGTGGGCGGGTATCCACGCTGAGGGTGACCGCCCACGGCAGGTCGGCTTGCAGGAGCCGCAGCAGAGCCGCCGAGGGGGGAGCGGGCCAGCGCCGCCCGAGATCGGTGTCGATGAGGATCACCCGGGTTTGAGCGGCGGCGGCTGCCTCGGCGAGGTCGGCGATCACCTCCGGTGAGGCGTCGGCGGCATGATCGACCACCAGCAGCGTGCCGGGCTCGGGGCGCCATCCGGCCTGCAAGTCCCGATGGGTGTCGGTGAGGGCTGCCCGCGTGTCGGCCACGGCGGCGGTGTCGTCGACCCCGTCGGCAGCGGCGTCACACCACAGCACGGGGCGGTTCTGGGTGGCGGCCGCGGTGTGCAGCAGTCTCATCGCGTCGAGGAAGCGCGCCCGCGCGGAGGCGTGCACCACGCTGAGCGCGAACGGGGTGGCGGCCAGTCGCGCCACCCCGTCAGCGGTCATGGGCGTCAAGGTGGCGGGCCCTTCGGGCAACGTCAGGCGGGGCTGGGTGATGAGGTCCCCGGCGGCGCCCAAGACCCGCAGTTCGGTGCCGATGGCCTCCATCTGCTCTGCGATGTGCGCGGCGTCGGTGAGTTGGGCGGCGGCGAAGGATCGGGCGGCAATGGTTTCGGCGCGGGTCAGGTCCTGGCGCAGCCGGCGCAACTCGCTGCGCGCGTCCTGCAGGTCGCGGCGGTCGGCGGCGTTGGCGGCGGCGAGGACCGCGTCGGCATCGGCGTGAGTGACGATGTTGCCCGCCCCGCCGGCGGCGACTTCGCGGGCGGTCTTCGCCGCCGTCAGGTCGGCAAAAAACGCGGTCGCGGGGGCGGTGTCGGGAACTCTGGCGCGGGCCCACTCGTAGTGCGCGCGGGCGGCCTCGAGATCCTCGGCGGCGGTGTCGGGGGCGGCGGTGAGCACGACGAGGTAGTCACGCGCCAGGACGCGCGCGGCCACCGCCGCCTCGTAGGCGTCATCGGCGTCAGACCACTGGGCCAGGACCTCCTGCACCGCCGACAGGTAAGGCCGGTCGGCGTCGGCACGCTCGCGCAGGGCGCGAATCTCGGGCATCGCCGCCGCGACGGCGGGTCCGTGGAACGTCTCGACCTGGGAGGCCAGTGCCTCCACAGCGGCGGCCGTGGCGGCGCAACGGTCGCGCAGCCCACAGACGTCGTCGAGTGCGGGCCGCAGCCCGACTTCGGGCAGCACAGCGCGGGGGTACTGGTCGGCGAAACCGCTTCCAGGCTCGAACGGCGAGAACAAATCGTGGTAGTCCAGTGGAAGCGACTCGTCCTCCGGGGGCGCCTCCTCAAGGTCGACGCCCAGCGCGGCGAGCAGAGCATCGTCGTCGCGGTCGAAGTCGATCCTGGCGGGGTGCGGCTGATCGGCAAAGGTGTCGGCGGCCGGGTCGGGGTTCAGCTGATGCAGCGCTTCTTCCTCGTCGGGCGTCATCGGCGGCTCGGCCTGGACCGGCTCGGCGTCGAGGTCGCGCTCGTAGGGCACCGGTGCGGTGAACAGGTCGATCGAGTAGGTCAGCAGCCGCGCGTACTCGTCGGGACGGATCGGGCGGGTGAGTCGCCGGTCGGCGTCGGCGAGGTGTTCAGCGGCAACGTTGAGCAGGTCCAGCGGCGTCCAGCGCTGAGGATCGGCGGCGGCGACGGCGCTGACCAACGCCGGGAAAGCCGTATCGGAAACGATGGTTTCGGCCAGCCCGGTGCCGAACACGGAGGCCAAATCGGGCAGCCACACCGGTCGGAGACCCGGTGTGGCGGTGTCCAGGGCTGCGGGTGACAAGGTGCCGCTGATGCGCCACCACAGGGCGGCGGCGGGCAGTTCGTCGGGCAACGGGCCCTGGTCGACGGCGGCGGTCACCAGGTGGTGAATGTTGACCCCGGTGCGCGCCGCCGACGCCAGGTGGGCGGCCAGCTGCGGCCAGTAGGGGTCGCGGCGGATATCAGGGTTGAGAGCGTCGAGCAGGTCGTTATAACGGCCGGTTTCGGTGTCGGGGCGCCCGATGATCGCCGCGGAGCGGGTTTCCAGGCGGTCCTGTTCGGCGCGGGCGCGGTCGGCGAACACCTGCGGGCCGGCGATGCGGGTGTCCTCGTCGGGCACGGCGGTGGCGGCCCGGAAGACAGCCAGATCGGCCAGCAGATCCCTGTCGGCATCCAGCAGAGGCCGCGCCCAGCGCGGCGCGGTGGCGGGTATCCAGGTCGCGGCGGCGTCGCGGATCGCGGCCACTTGGGTGCTGACACGGATGTGGCGGGCGGCCAGAAAGTCGTGCCAGGCGGCGGTCCCGCGCGCCCCGGCGGGCAGGCCCGGCAGCCACGGCAGCGGGCCGGTGCCGCCGGAATGCGCCCCGGTCGGGTCCAACCGCCAATCGACCACGGCGGCGGCGTCGGCGGCGTCGTCGAGACCGCCGCGCTCGACGACCTCCGCGAGGCGCTGCAGCGGATTGCCGCCGTTGGCGGCGATCAGCGCGAGGTGTTTGCGCAGCACCGGCCACCCTTGGCATCGGGTGATCCCGGCGTAAATGAACTCGGAGTTAGTGTCCAGGGCGGCGTTCTGTTCGGCGGTGAGCAGCGCTTCGGCGGCGCTGCCGACGGCATCGTTGTAGCGGTTGACGTCGGCGGCCAACCCGAGGAACGGGTCGGCGTCGCGGCGGCGCAGTGTGGTGGCCGAAACCTGCGCGCCATCACGAGCCAGCGCCCGGGTGAGCACGTCGATCGCGGTGTCGGGGTGGGTCGCTGCGGGGCTCAGAACGCGGTGCGGGTCGGTTTCGGCGGTGGACAAATAGATGTGGTTTTCCACCACGCCGCGCGACAGCGCGGTGTAGACCTGCTGGCGGTTGAGCCGGTCGTGGCCCACGGTGTGGCAACGGTGCCGCGCGGTCGCGCCTTGCGCGGAGTCGATCGTGGCGGCGTATCCCAACCGCACACTGGCCTTCACATAGTGGGCGGGCAGCCGCAGGTGCTGACCGGAATCGTTGTGGGTGACCATCATCGACCCGTCCGCCGACACCCCGGTCACCGTCCACCGATAACCATTGCGGACGAAGTCGCGCCGCCCCAACGGCAGGGTGCGGTCGTTGGTTTTGGTGATCACAGTGTCCCCGACCGAGGCCGACAAACCGTCGGCGAGGCGGGCTTCGAGCACCGCCGCCGCCGACTCGGTGGCGGTCTGCGACTGGGCTTCCCGGGTCAGGCGCCACAGCCGCGCCTGAGCGTTGAGATCGGTGGCGATCTCGTTGGTCGGGGCCAGCAGCAGCGAGTCCAGACCCGCTTCCTGATCGGCGCGCCACCCCTCAAACGCCATCGCAGCGGCGGTGTCGGCGGCCCCGACATGAATGCGTGAACGGTCGGCGTAGAACGCCAGCCCGGCGGGGTCACCGACCCGCAACGCCGCCCCGGCCTGGGCTTCGGCGGCCGAGGCGAACCGCATGATCTGCGACAGCGTGGTCAACTCGGTGGTCTCGGCCAGATCGCGCAACACCCCGCCGGCGGAGATCGACGCCAACTGCCGGTCGTCGCCGATCAGCCGCACACTGGCCCCGCGCACCAACGCGATCGCGATCACCATGTCTAGGGCCAGGGTGCCCGCTTTCCCGGCCTCATCGACGATCAGCAGGGTGTTGGAGTCGATCGAATCGAACCAGCGTCGCGCCGGATCATGGTGACCGCCGTCGGGGTTGGCCGCCATGTGGGTGAATTTGTCGACGGTGTCGGCGACCTCGACGTCGATTTCCGCGCGCAGGATTTGCGCGGCATTAGCGCTGGGGGACAGCCCGATGACGGTGCCGCCAGAATCCTCCCACGCCCGCGCCAGGGCGGCCATCGCGGTGGTTTTCCCTGCCCCGGCCGGGGCCAGGGCCAGCGACACCCGATGTCCGGAGCAGGCCATTGCGCGGACCAGCGCGGCTTGGCCGTCGTTGAGTTCGCGGCGGTTCGCGGCCTGGGCCAGCAGCGCCATCTCGACATCCTCCGGGCGCGCCCGGCGGCCGTCGGTCAGCGCCGCCGCACGCAGAATCCGGGCCTCGGCCTCCAACAGTTCCTGGCTGGTGTAGCTCTGCGCGTTGTGGACCCGGTACACACTGGAGCCGTCCCGGCGGCGCAACACCTGGGGCTCGCCCAGGTCTGCGGTGGCGTCCAAGCCCAGGGCGACGCTGAACGGTTCGCACAGCGCAGCCTCGGTCAACCGGGCCGCAATCGTGTGGTCGGCGGCCAACCCCGCCGCCCGCGCCACGCGCTGGGCTTGCGCGAAAACGTGGGTGCGCTGCCACGTCGAGCGGGTCGTCGACACCGTGGCGATGATCTCCGCGGCGGCCTGCGCGATCCACTCGTCAGTGATTGGAGGTGCAGCCCTGTCGGAGCCACTCAACGCCGCCGAGACCACATCACCCACCGCGAAAGAGTCCCCGAGGATCACCGTGGCTTGGCTGCGCCAGGCCTGGCGCTGTTCAGCCAACGAACGCGGTTCGTGTTTAGCCTGCCGGGTTTCCAGGGTCGCCTGCTGGGCCAGCGCCAGCGCTTCGGGGGTACTGGGTTCGCGGCCGTGGTCGGCCTGAAATGCCTTGGACAACTCCGCTGACCGCGCGTCGATCGCCGTGCGCCGCGCCGAAAACCCCTCGTTGAGCCGTGCGGGGATACCGACGATCTCACGCACTTCCCGGACCCCTTCGGCGGCGTCACCGCGCTCAGCGAACCGCAGCGACAACTCGGCCGCGAGGTAGCCCTCCAGCCGGGTGTTGTACAACTCCGACGCGGCGACGGTGGACCGAAACAGCGGGCGGCCGTCCAACGCCAACCACTGCCCAGATCCGGTAGCGCGGACCTTGTTGCTGACCGCGACGTGGGTGTGCAGGTCGGGGTCACCGGCCCGGCTGTCGCGGTGGGTGAACCGGGCGGCGATGAACCCGTCGGTGTCGACCTGGGCGACACCTTGGGCACCCACGCGGGTGAAGCACGCCTCGTCTTGGAGGAACTCCAGGGCGTCGTTGACCGCCAGGTCGTGGCACTTCTCGATCACCGCGGCGATGTGGATCGGGGCCAACGCCCACAGCGTCGACACACTCTTGACCGGGCTGAACGTCAAGTCGTACCCGGCGGTCGAGGTGGTCAGTTCCCGGGACTCGCGGGCGATGAAACCGCTCAGTTCGCGGTCATCGGCGGGGGCCCGACCGTACTGCTCGGCGAACAGTTCACCGGCGATGGTGGTCTTCATCTGCGCGCGCAGCGCCGCGTCGATGGCGGTGTTCCACGGCTTGCCCAGGCTCAGGTTGTGGTCGCGGTAGGCCACCGCCAGTCGCCGATTCAACTCGGTATCACCCGGGCTGATCCGAAACGGGCGACCCAGTTTCACCGCGGCCGCCGCACCCGCCTTCCCGGCTTTGCCTTCCATCAGCGCATCGGTCAGGGCCACCGCGTTGGGGTGCACGCCCAGCCCGAACAGGCTGCGCATCTGATCCTCGGTGACCGTTGAACCGTCCTCGACCGCCCACAGCGCCGCGGCCCGCGCGGCGGCGTCTCTGGTTTTGCGTTCCAGCTTCGTCAGCTTCGCCGGCACCCCTGCAGGCATCGCCGCGGTCGCCGTCTGCTCGTCGTGGAAGGCCCGCGCGGGTGCCCCCAACCCGGCCAGACCCCGGCCGGTCCACACTCCCGGCGATTCGCCCTTGGAGCTGTAGTAGTCGCTCAACGATATACGGCCCTTGGCCGTGGCGTCGGCGGCGGCCACCTGCCGCACCAGGTACAGATATCCGTCCCCGGCGGTGAGCTTGTGAATGCCCATCATCGGTGCGCGCGCCTCACGATTCCAACCCTAAGACGCGTTCCGGACGGCCTCGGCGAACTTCAAAACGGCATCCTTCTGACCAGCTGTTATACAGCCGTGACCTGAGTGCAAGAGGTGTGTGGCCTGTGTGGTGCGCTGAAAGTGGGGGTTCTGATCGACTGGTTGCGGACTGACAGCAACGGTTGGGAGAACACAAGGGGGCAAGTGCTGGGCCACAAGGGGGATGGAAACAGTCCGGGAAGCGTCCGAAAGCTGTCTTAGCATCAGGGAATGGATGAGAAAACGGCAGAGAAGACACCGCGCAGGCCGGGAAAAAAGGCGGCGACGCGGGCGCGGCTGATGGAGGTCCGCGCGAAGCGGGCCGCCGAGCGGGAGGCCCGTGAGCGCGCCAACATCACCGATTTGACGGAGTTCTTCGTCCAGACCGAACTGCACGACGATGTCGATGTGTGGCTGCGGGAACAGATCGCCAAGGTGACCCAGGAGGCCAAGGAGCGCCGCCTGCAGCACCGGACAGCGGCGGGGGTTGCGCTCAAAGCGATGGCCGATCGCGGGGAGAAGGTCTCGGCTATCGCCGAGCAGGCCGAGATCACGGTGGCGAAGGTGCGCACATACCTGGGCCTCGCCGACGGTGCGGCGGCCACCAGGCCGGCCACAGACGGCCGGGGCGCTCGGCCTGCCGCGCCGCCGCCCAACGTCGAGGCGGGAGACGCTCCGGGCAGTGTTGATGTCACCGCCCACACTGGGCTCTAGCGGGGCTGTGGTGAGGTGCGAAGACCTAGACCGCATCGTGGGGAGGGGCAGCGCTGTTTCTGCGGCAACGGGCCCCTCAGGGGTGCGGGCGAATGGGCCGCGGCGGGGTTCGCAACCGCTAGCAATTCGGGTCGATCCGGTCGCTGACGCTGAGGAGCGCGCGCGGTTTTTTTCGCGGGTGGTGTGCGGGCCTGGCCCCCAGGACTGTCACCTCTGGGTGGGCGCCATCGGATCGGATGGGTACGGTCGGTTCGCCGTTCAGCGCGGCCCGTACTCACATGTGGTGAGGACGTCGCGGTACGCGGCAGCGGCGGCACTTCAGGGCCAGGTACTGGGGGCGGGCGATCTGGTGTTGCACATGTGCGACCTGCCGCTGTGTGTGCGCAGCGTGACGGCCGCCGACATCGAAGCGGGAGTCCGCCCACACATCATCCTGGGTACACAGAGCGACAACATGCGACGGATGGCGTCGATGGGGCGCGGTGGCGGCCGCCGCGCCATCGTCACGCGCGACGCCGGCATCACGGCGCGGGTCGCGCGTTCGCGGGCCTTGCGGGATGCGGTGCGCGACGGCTGGGACGACGACGCGGTCCAGTCGGCGCTACTCGGTCAGCCCGACCAGTACCGCCTGTGGTGAGTGGCCGGGCGCGGGAGAGCGGGGAGGCTGTGCTGGTGAATGCTGAGTACCGTTGGAAGCGGTGTCCCGGTCGCGCGCATACGGGTTGCATAAGGCTCCCCGATCAAGCGTGAGAACTCCTGTTCAGTCATCGCCCGCACACGGTGCAGTGAAAAAACACCGTGGGTGAGGTGCTCCGAGGAGAGTATGGGGTACGTGCGCGCCCCAGGCGCGAGTCCTAGCAGCACGCTGTGGTGGTGATGGGGACGGTCCTGGGTCGCGTAGAAGGCTCCGGTGCCAGGGTCGGTGGCAAACGACGACAATGGCAGCGACAGCGTGCCAGCGACCCGGACGCTACCAAGCCACTCGCCGGGCACGGTCATTCCCCGATACAAGCGGACGGTGGTCGGTTCGGAGCGGCCGATGCGAGCGGCGCACTCGGCGCCCATCTCACGCAGCCAGCGTTCGGTAGCTGTCAGCGGCTCGTCCGGTCTGGCGGGACCGTCGTCGGCTCCGCGTTCAATGTGGGGTTTACGTTCGGCCAGTCCGAAGCTGAACCACGCGTTCTGCAAGTCGCGGTGCGTCGAGTCGCAATCGGGGCCCTCGGCAAGCTCGGAGTCAAAGGTCCAGCTTGGGAAGTAGTTCGGAGTCGGGGACCGCCGCGGTGCGGATGTAGCGGCCCGGTCCTCGGCGCAGCCAGTGACGGTGCGGTTCGTCGCCCAGGGGGCCGGCGTGGGCGACGGCGGCGTCGATACCGTCGGCGTGCACGGCGCGGATGACCTGGCCGCGTGCGGTGGTCAGTATCCAGACGTTGCCGTACGGGTTGGTCAGGGTGTGGGTGGCCCTGCTCGAGCGGCGGGAACCGGTGGGGGTCGTTGCGGCGGTGGTCGCGGTGATGTTCATCGGTGTGTTCCTCTGGTCGGTGGGATCAGCTGGCGGCGGCGTCGAACAGAGAGAGTTGGCGTGAAGGCGTGACGGCCAGGACCCGCTCGCGCCAGGCCAGTGCGTAGGTCAGGCAGTTGTTGCAACTCTGGTGGGTGTGGCCGGGCAGCGGGGGGCTCCAGCGGGCCTGCCGCGACCATGCCATCGAATCCGCTGAGCACAGTTGGTCACCGTAGAGGCGCAGCCCGGTCACCTTGGTTCCGAAGCAATGGAGCGGGATCTCGGGGTCGTGTTGGCGGATCGCGGCGATGACCTCGCCGATGACGGCGGTTCCCTGTCGGCGGCAGACCGAGCCGACGCCGACGATCGGGAACTGTGACAGATCGACGCCCGCCGCGTAGTACATGTCGACACATCGCCGGTAGTCGTCGGTCGTCCACCCCTGCAACACCGGGGCATAGGGCATGTTGTAGTCCGGGCCGTGCCACAGATCCTGCAACTCCTGGAAGTTGGCGACGGTGCGGCGCTGGTGTTCGCGCACGGACAGCCCGGTGCGGGCCAGTTGCTCCGGCTCGACCATGCTGTCCTGGGGGGCGGCGAACGCCAGCTTCCCGATCTCGTCGTCGTAGCGGCGCACTGCGGCGTTGTAATCGCGTGCGCTGGTGCGCCATTGACCGAACATGGCGAGCTCGGTGAAGCCACCCGAATCCAGCGCCCATTCGGCGGCGGCGCGCGGCAGTGCCTTGCGGGTCGCCAGCCGCCGATGCGAGACGAACACCGGGACGCCGGCGGTGGCGAGCCAGGACACCTGGCAGGTGCCGAGGTAGAAGACTTTCATGGTTCTCATCCGTTTCTGTGCGGTGGGGTTGGGGGTGGCCCGGGCGGCTGGGGGGAGTGCGGTCTCCCCCCAGCCGCCCGGGATCAGGCGACGAGTTCGGAGGGCTGCCCGGTGATGGCTTCGGCGACCAGGCCGACGAGGTCGCGGGCGGCGGGCGGGGTCACGGCGTTTCCGGCCAGGCGCACCTGCTCGCGGCGGTTTCCCACCATCCGGTAGGTGTGCGGGAAATCCATCGCGGCGACGATCTCCTTCGGCTCAAGCATCCGGAAGTAGACCTCGTCAATGTCGAGGGTCGGGGTGTCGGTGTTGAGGAAGGACTGGTGTCCCGCGGTGGTGACGGTGCGGATTGGCTCGTCGGTGGGTGTGACCATCTCCGCGCCGCCGGTGTTGTTGCGCATCACCAGCCCGTGGCGCTCCAGGGTGGTGACGGTGCTCAGCGGATCGGCGGCGGTGTGGGTCGAACCGTTGCCGTAGTAGGAGGTGATCAGCGCGTGGTGGTTGCCGCTGGCGGTGACGGTGGCCAGTGCCTCCTGCACGGTGCGGGCGTCGCTGGAGCCGCCGCGCAGTTCGGCGATGAACGGCGGGAACGCGACTCCGTCGTTCTCGCGGGTGGTGCGGGTCGGCATCGGCTGAGCGACATCGACGGCGTCGGTGCGCCAGGTGCCGCCGGTCGGCACCAGCAAGCCGGTTTCGTTGCGGGTGGTCATCGTGCGGGCGGGCAGGTCGACCGGGCTGGCCTGCTTGCCCAGACGGCCCTCGACGGGCACCAGCATCGGCGACCAGTAGCGCGCCATCCCGGCCTGGATGCGGTCGAGGGTCTTCTGCGCCAGCGGCCGCGTGCGCTCGCCGATGCGGGTCCCCCGCATCGACCAGTCGATGATGTCGGCGGCGGGCCGGTAGGTGGGCTCGACGACGGCGAACCGGCAGGCCTTGTTGGGGCAGCGGTAGACGTACTGCGAGCGATACTTGCCCCACGGGGTGCGGTCGAGACGCTTGAAGCTCTGCCGCGCCCGCACGGGGCCGCACTCGGCACACACGGCCATCGGGGAGACCGCCCGCGACACGTCGGGCAGGGCAACCCCGGTGCGGGTGCACACCGCGTAGAACCGGTCGCGGCTCTGCGGAGCGCCGGGGCCGTAGACCTGGGCGTGCATGGAATTGAGGTAGACCAGCTGCACGGTGTAGCCGATGGAGTTCATCGCCATCTTCCACGCCTGAAAGGGTGCCCAGGCGGTGACGTCGACGACGTTCTCAACGATCACGCCGAGGTACTGGTGGTACTCGGCGAAGCGCACCACGTCCCACATCGTTGCGCGCGACCTTTCGGCCGCCTCCGGGGGCAAATTGTCTCCGAACAGGTCGGGCTGCGCGTCGCGTTTGCGGCCCTGGGCCTGGGAGTGGTTGGTGCAACTCGGGCTGGCCCACAGCAACTCGGTGCTGGGGAAGTAGCGCGGGTCGGTGTTGGAGATGTCAGCGCGGACGTGGTCGGCACCGGGGTGGTTGAGGGCGTGGGTTTCGATGGCGCGCTCCCAGTGGTTCGCGGCGATTCGAGCCGAGACGCCCGCGATGGAGACAGCGCCCTGAGACGACCCGCCGGCTCCGCAAAAGAGGTCTGTGACCTGCAGTGTCATGGTTTTCCTTTCGTTTGGGAACTTCCCAGTGGGTTGTCTATAGCCTACTGCATATGTAGGCGATAGGCAACACTTTGGGTAGTGGATTTTTCGGCGGCGGGCGGGCGGCTGTGCGGTGGACTCGAACCGCCGGGGGGATCGGCCCGCTGGGCGGGGCGCGCCAGGGCGGCGGGTGCCGACTTGCCGCACTGCCTCCCTGTCGTCCTGGCCTCGTCGTGTGAGCCGGGTAGCGCGGCACGCGCCGGTTCTCACCAGCCCAGCGCTGGGGCCGGCGGCAGCGGGGGCGAGGGATCGGTGTCGCGCCCATCGACAGCGCAGACGTAGACAGCGCAACGGCCCGCACCGGTTCAGGTGCGGGCCGCTGTCGAAACGGCGACTATCTGGCCGCGTGGGGGCCCCCACCCACCGCGCACTGGGTGGGGGCCTGGCCGGCGTTCACCGCTCCTCGGTGGCGGCGGTGAACACCTGATCGGCCGTCGTGTCGCCGGTGATGATCTGCTCGACCGGAGCCAGTCCGTATCCGCACGCGGCCAGGAACCGCAGATACTCGGCCTGTCCGGAGTGCCGCGACGTGCCCGACACCGACCTCGCGTCCCGCCAGGCACTCTTTGGTGTCCGGGCCTCCAGCGCGGCGAGCACCAGGCCGAGCAGGATCACCTGGGCGCGCCCGTCGCCGGTGTCGGGAAGCTCGTCCACCATCCCGGCGACGCCGCCGCGTTCCATGCCGAATCCCGCGTACTCCCGTTTCGTGGCACCCAGGAACGACTCCGCCAGCGCGGCCCCGCAGTTCTGGGTCAGCAGGAAGCCGTCCGACGCCAGCATGTGGGCGACGAAGATCGCAGCGCCCTTCGGCGGGATCCTCCGCGCCAGCAGGGTGGTGACGAACTCGCGCCGCACCACCTCGGCGGCCTGGCCCAGCTTGTTCAGCGTGAGCAAGCGCCGACGTTCGGCTTTGGCCTTGTCCGCCGCGGCGTCGTCGCCCGCACCCTCACCCGCCGCGGCCCCGCTCGCGTGCGCACCGGCGCGCACGAAGCGCTCGTTGGGGCGCAGACGCGTTGCCTCGGTGTTGAGGCAGTACCAGTCCGGCCTCCACACGTCGCGTGATTCCACGGAGTCGGCGTGCCGCAGCCCGTCCTCCGGTGTGGCGGCGGGGTCGTCTTCGGTCGCCCAGTCGACGGTGTCCTCCTCGACGATCTCCCCCGTCACGGTGTCGACGAGCAACTCGTCGTGGACCAGGACCGCCGCCCACCACTGCGGGTCGGACTCGGCCACCACGGCGTCGTTGACCGGCTCGCCGTCCACGGTGGTCAGGTAGGCCAGGGGAACCTGGTTGGCATCCCACCCCGTGGGGCGCTGCTCCCACACGGTGTAGCCCGCATCGGCCCATTGCTGCGCGGCCTCGGCCGCTCGCTTGGCGTCCTCGCGGGCCTGCCGGATCTGCTGGGCGGTGTGGTCGAACCAGGTGCGGCCTGCGGCCCGCAGCAGCCGCTCCACGGCGTCCTCGTCGCCGTCGAACTCGGCCAGCACCGCGGCTTCGTCCAGCGAGACCTGCCGGTCCTGCAGTGACTCCAGGGCCAGGGGCGATCCGGCGACCGCCTCGGAGGCCTTGACCCGCTCGGGGGAAACCGCCAGTCGCTTGGCGACCTTGGTGACGCTGAGCCCGGTCATCAGCAGCTGCTGCACGGCGTTGACGCGGTCGGCGGTGCCCATGGCGGCGCGGTGGTCATTCTCGGTCAGTTGCTCGACGATGCGGGTCGCGGTGTCCTCGCTGTCGGCGGGCACGATGTAGACCGGGATCGTCGCCAGACCGACCTCCCGGGCTGCCAGTGTGCGGCGCTGACCGGTGCGGACCAGGACGGTGCCGTCCTGGTAGCGGACCGCCGTCACGGGGGTGAGGACCCCGTTCTCGCGGATCGAGTGCAGGAACGGGGTGGTCAAGCCGGCCTCGGTCCTGACGTTCGGTTCAGTCGCCAACGATGCCGGGTCGAGGTGCTCGAGAGTGCCTGCGGCGGTAATGGGGTCGGTCATGATGATCCTTCTTTTCGTGGGTGGGGGAACCCCCGGGGTGTTGGTTTTAGCCTACTACAAATGTGGCCTATAGGCAACGGGTGTGGGGGCGGGTCTGGTCGGTCATTCGTAGAGGGCGTCGCGGCGGTCGGCGCAGTCGCCGCAGTAGCCGTCGAAGCCCTGTCCGTCGTCGAGGCTGGCGGTGCATCCCTGCGAGGCGCAGTGGTCGCACTGCGGGCAGAGTCGGGCCGGGCCGGTGAGGACCAGGTCGCACAGGTCGCAGAACTCGGCGTCGGGCCAGGCGCGGTGGCGGGCGGCGGGGGCATCGGGGTGGGCGAGGTCGGTGAGGATGTCGGCCACGGTGCGCAACTCGGCGACGCTCAGCGCGCGGCTGCGCGGGTCGGTGCTGCGCCCGAGGTACCAGTCCGTGCGGTCGTGCCAGAGCATGACGTAGACGCCGTGGCGGCAGGCGTCCTGGGCGGCGGCGCGGGTGGTGGTGGACTCCACCGTGGTGCCGTCGCCGTCGATAACCGCCCATCGCCGCGGGGCGCGTCGGCACACCGTCCAGGTCTGTGGGGGGTGGGTGAAGTGGTGGCGTACTACCTGGGCGAAGCGGTCGTGGGTCATCGTGGTGTGCCTTTCGTTGGGGTTTTCGGTGGTGGGGGTGTTCAGGGTGTGGCGATGTAGGCGCGGTCGGTGAAGATGACGCGCGGCGCGGTCCACACGGTGCGGCCGGTGGCGGCGGCGTAGAACTCGGGCCGTTCACGGGGGCGGTAGACCAGGCGCGTGGGGTCGTCGATGCTGGCCTGGCCGACGAGGGTGCCGATCACCCAGGCGTGCACCTCGCGGGCGGCGCCGTTGGCGATGCGCAGCGCGGCGGCTCTGCCGACGCGCATCGTGCAGTCCGTCAGCGCCACGGCGGTGGCGTGGCCGAGCAGCCGGCCCTTGTGCGGTCCCTGTTCGGCGCGGATCGACCACGCGCCGCGGTGCAGGTTGCGGTACACCGCCACCCGGGGTGCGGTGCTGGGGTCGCGGCCGGTGACGGGGTGGAGCGCGGTGGTGGCGGTCAGGGTCATGTCGGGGTCTCCTCGCGGGTCGGGGTCGGCTCAGAACAGGGACAGGGCGCTGGGCGGGGCGGACGGGGTGCGGGGCCGGCCCGCGGCCTCGGCGATGATGTCGGCCATGCTCAGGTCGTTGCGGAACCGATGCCCGGTCTCGGCCTCGACGGCGGCGTGGCGGGCGGCGAGGGCGGGGTTGAGGCGGGCCGAGCAGACCAGGTCCGCGCGGGAGGCCAGCACGCAGAACCGGCAGGACAGCCGGGTCATGCCCTGGGCGTAGGCCGGGTGCGGGCGGGTGCCCGCAGCGGCGATGCGCTGCCAGACCGCCGCCACCGGCCAGTCGAAGATCGGGTACCAGTCATCGACCAGGCGGCGACCGTTGCTGGCCGACTCGTTGGCGGCGTAGGGGCTGCGGCGGCTGCGCGCCGGGCTCTCCTCGGCCCGCAGGCCCATGATGTTGAGCAGGCGCACCGGGCGGTCGGTGACACCGGATTCCCGCACCTCGGCGACCAGCCGGGTCATGACGGTGCGGATCGGCCCGCGCTTGAAATCGGAGGTGCACCAGCGCTGCTGGCTGCTGGGCCACATCCCGCGGCGGCTGACGCGATCCAGGATGGTTTCGATCTGGCCGTCGCGGGTGCGGCTGACCATCTCGAAGCGCAGGTCGTAGTGGGCGGCGTGTTCGGCGGCGAGTTCGGGCACTCCCGGCCATTCGGCCTCGCCGAGGTCGGCGTGCACGACGACGATCCGGTCGGCGACGCCGGCGGCGCGGGCCGTGGCCACCACCACGTCCAGGCTGGCCTGCGAGTCCTTCCCGGCGCTGGAGTTGACCAGCAGCACGTCGTAGTCGGTGAGGTCGGGGGCGCTGGCCGCGGTGACCGTGGCGGCGGCGACGGCGGGGGCAGGCCCCAGCAGGTCGAGCTGGGTTGCGGTGCTGATGCATCCGGTCATGAGTGCCCCTCCGGTAGATCACTGTCGGTTGTCTATAGCCTACAGCCTGGTGTGGGCTTTGGGCAACACTTTTGGGGATTTCCGCCCTGGTCGGGCGGTCCCGGGATCGGCGCGAGGAACGCCGGGGCGGGCGCCCAGCTAAGGGCGGGGCGCGGATGCGGTCGCGGCCCTGGAGGGCGCACGGCGGGCAGGGTTGTGGACTCAGGTGAACAGCGGGAGTTGCCCGTCTCCGACAGCGAGGATGTCGGCCACCAGGGTGGCGGCGCGGTGGGCGAGCGCGCGCAGGGCGGCGCGGTGGGCGGCGGCCTCGGCGTCGGTCGGGTGGTGGCGGGAGCAGGGACCGGCATGGGCATTGCGGGGCCGGTCGGCGTAGGGGCAGTAGCACCAGTCCAGGGCGCGGAGCCTCTCGGCGGCGGCGTCGCGCAGACAGGCGCGCATCTGCTCGCGCACCGGCTCGGGTAGGCCGGCGCCGAAACGGACGATCTGGGCGGCACTGACCGCGACCTGGGGCGGGCCGTGCCAGGCGGTGGGGGAGACGATCTGGCGGTGCACGGTGTCGTAGTTGGTCATCCAGGCCGGTGCGCCCTCGGGTGCGGCGAACCCGCAGCCGCCACCTGACCGGGACATCACCCGGTCGGCTCCCTGCGTGCTGAGCAGGGCATCCAGCAGTGACTCCGGGTTCAGCAGACTCAGCAGGTGTCGCTGATCGCCGCTGAGGGTCGCTGCCGCCATCACCGCGGCTCGGGGATCGGGTAGACCAACGCGGTGATTGCGTCCAGGCGCAGCCGGGCGTACTGGGAGTGTCCGGTGGACCCTGTCCAGACCGTGGACCGGATCGTCACCCAGCCGTCGTCGATCGAACAGATGTCGGCCTCGGGCCAGCGGGTCTCGCCGGTGAGCAGCGTCAGGGGCAGGTCGCCGTCGTCGTGGGCCTTCTGGAGGTAGTCGGTCAGGGCCTGGGTGGTGAGGTCGGCCATGGGGGGTCTCTCCTTCTCGGGGTCGTCTTCGGGGTGGTCAGGGCCGGGGTGGGGTGGTCAGGGCCGGTGTCGGCGGCTGCTGTAGTTGCGCCAGCAGCCGTTGCCGGTGGCGGCGACGAGGACGTGGCGGTCCAGCCAGATCAGCAGTGACCGGGCCTCGGCGGTGCCCAGGCGGGTGCCGCGGGCGATCCGGCTCGGGCTGTGCCAGCCGGGGTGGGCCTCCAGCCAGAGGTCGATGCGGTCGGCGGCGGCGTACTCCTCGTCGGTGAGGTCGCCGGTCGGGTCACACATCAGCGTCGCCGGTGTCACCGACAGCGGCCGCGTACTCGCCCTGCCTGCCACCCTGGCCGGGTACGCCCACGCCGCGGTCGACGTCCCCTTCGGTGAAGGTGATTCCCGCGGCCCCCTCTGGTTCGCAGATCGCGAACCAGTAGCTGGCGCGGCTCCACTGCACCCGCCAGCCGCTCTCCAGCAGGGTGCTGCGTAGGTCGCGGTCCGCCCCGTCGGGGAAGAATGCCTCACCGGCCGACGGCGCGTAGTGCTCGTTGAGGATGGCGATCAGGGTGTCGACGGTGCGGGCCTGGGCGGCAACGCGATTGAGGCAGCGGTCGTAGTTCGCCCAGTAGGTGCGAGCGCTCGGGTCCATGGTGATCAGTTCCTTCCGGTGTCGGTGATGCCGTTCCGTGTGTTGCCTTTAGCCTACGTTAGGAGTAG
>JAUPLT010000121.1 GCA_030836785.1 Actinomycetota bacterium | reverse complement strand
GGCAGTGTCCCGCCTCGAGCGTGCAGTGCGGCTTCTCGACGGTGCCGAAGGCCTGCGCGTCGCCCGCGCCGAACTGCATCTCACCCTGGCCGGCCTGCTGCACGAGCAGGCCACCGATCGGCCGGATCTGCTGGCCCGCGCTGTGCCGCACTACCATTCGGTGCTGCAGTTGGTGCTCCGCGAGGAGGCCCCGCTGCTCTGGGCCTCGGCGCACGCCAATCTGGCCACCGCCTACCTGACCATGCCGATGACGGAGGCATCCGGGCAGCTGCGACTCGGCATCGCCGCCCAGTCGCTGCGCTCGGCATTGAAGGTGTACACCCCTGATGAGTACCCGGAACACTGGGCCAGCGTGCAACTGAACCTGGCTAACTCGTTGGTGTACACACCCTCGAATCACCAGGCCGACAATCTCATCGAGGCTGTCGGTCTCTACGAGTCGGTACTCGCCGCCCGTGACCGCCACAGCGACCCTCTGGGCCGCGCCCGCGTGCTGGCTAACCAGGGCAACGTCTTCGCCCATCTCGGCGACTTCGACCAGGCCAAGGCGAAGCTGTACGAGGCCCGCTACCTGTTCGAGGAACTCGGTGACCATGACGCGGTGCGCACGGTTCGCGGTGTTCTCGATGAGATCTCCCGGCACGGTGCCCTTTCCCGCACCGATCCGGAGTCGGCGGACCCGGAGTGACAGAACCGGAGTGACAGGAATGGATACCGGCACACCCTCTTTCGAAGCACTGGCCAAGCGCGTCGATGATGCGGTGGCCGCACTCGATGATCTGGACCCTGCGGCGCGGAGGGTGGCCGATGAGTTGCAGGCCGCCATCGAGGATGTGCACAAGGCTGGTCTGCTCGCCATCGTCCGGCGACTGCGGGCCGACGAAGCCGGCCGGGCGACCCTTTTCGAACTGGTCGATGACCCGGTCGTCCACCTGTTGCTGTCCCTGCATGGGATCATCCGTCCGGACCCGGTGACCCACGCCAACCAGGTGCTGGCGGCGGTGCGTCCACAACTGCACAGCCACGGTGGAGACGTGGCGCTGGTACGGGTCGCCGACGGAACCGCCTTCGTGCGGCTGGAAGGCGCCTGCAACGGTTGTTCGATGTCCTCGGTAACTCTGCGGAACCTGGTGGAAGATGCTCTGGTGCAGGGTGTTCCGGCGATCACCGCAGTCGAGGTGGTGGCCGGGCAGCC
Organism: Actinomycetota bacterium; assembly: GCA_030836785.1. Taxonomy (GTDB): domain Bacteria; phylum Actinomycetota; class Actinomycetes; order Mycobacteriales; family Mycobacteriaceae; genus Mycobacterium. Next base: position 1,773 of record JAUPLT010000121.1, on the reverse strand, counting down.
GACCCCGACGCTGATCCCCGTGGAGTCTTTGCGTGTCGGCCGCGACCCGGCTGCGCAAGGTTGGGTGCGGCTCGGTCCGGCGGCGCGGCTGCCAGTCGGCGAGTTGACCGTGGCTGCGCCAGCCGATCCGTCGGGTCGCGCCGTCGAGGTGATCGTCGTCAACCTCGACCAGCGTCTGTCGGCCTATCGCAACGCATGCGCCCATGAAGGGCTGCCCCTGGACAACGCCGTTCTCGACGTAGCAAACGGGACCCTGACCTGCCCCTGGCACGGCTTCTGCTACGACGCCGCGTCCGGGGAGTGCCTCAGTGCTCCCGGTGCCCAGCTCGAACAACTGCCGCTCCGGGTCGACGACGGCGAAGTCTGGGTGCGGGTCGAACAGTGAGGGATCATCGGTGAGCCGTTACACGGTTCGGCACAACATCAGCGGGGTGGGCACCCGGCCGGACGTCACTCCCGATGTGGACCGCACCGGCGGGTGGTCGCCGGCATTGTGGCTGGGCGCCCCCGCGCCCGGTGGGCTGGCGCTGCCGGCCGCCGCGCCGTCGATGGCGTGGATGTACTCCCCGCGCGGGGTTTTCCTGGGTGACGACCATCTGGTGGTCGCCGACTCCGGGAACCACCGGGTACTGATCTGGCACGGCATCCCCGACAGCGACGAACAACCCGCCGACGTCGTCCTCGGCCAGCCCGACGGCCACACCGAAGGTCCCGCTGCCGGCGGTCGTGGACCCGAACGGGGAATGCACCTGCCCACCGGGGTGCTGGTTCACGACGGCAGGCTGGTGGTGGCCGACGCCTGGCACCACCGAATCCTGTTGTGGGACAGCGTTCCGCAACACAGCGACGTCGCCCCGGATGTGGTACTGGGCCAGTCATCGTCCAGTGCGGTCACCGAGAACCGGGGCGGCGGGTGCTCAGCGTCGGGGTTCTACTGGCCCTTCGGGATTGCCGTCGTCGGTGGCGCCTTCTGGGTAACCGACACCGGTAATCGTCGGGTGCTCGGCTGGCAGGGCGGTATCCCGGAGCCCGATCAGCCGGCCGACGTCGTGCTCGGTCAACCCGATGCGGAGTCGCGTTCGGAGAACCGTGGTGGCCCGGCCGGCCCGGATACGTTCCGCTGGCCGCATGACGTCACCGGCCGCGAAGATCTGCTGCTGGTCGCCGACGCGGGGGATCATCGGGTGCTGGGCTGGACGCCACAGCCCGACGCGGACCGCGGCGCCGATCTCCTGCTGGGACAGCCGGATTTCGGCGGCGCCGAGGAGTGGCCGTACGGGCCGCACACCAATGACCGGTTCCGGTTCCCCTATGCGGTGTGCCTGGACCGGGCGCAAGACGGCAGCGAACGGTTGGCGGTAGCCGACACTGCCAACAACCGAATCTTATTGTGGGACGGCATGCCCTCCCTGGGTGCCGGCGGTGCCGACTATGTCCTCGCGCAGCCTGATTTCGCGTCCAACGGTGAGAACCGCTGGACCGCAGTGCAGCGCGACACGCTCTGCTGGCCCTACGGGCTGTCGTTGCGCGGTGACACCCTGGCCGTGGCGGACTCCGGCAACAACCGCGTCATGCTGTGGAGACGGACGTGAGGCCCCGGATCGTCCAGGCCGACGACCAGATCGGCTTCTACTGGGTGACCCCATCGGGCGCCCCGACGTCGCTGCAGGCACTGGTGGCCGATGACGATGAACCCGACCGCCTCATCGCCACACACCTGGAAGCCTTGGACGACGCCCTCATCGCCGCGGCCGGACGCTTCGGCGACATCCT
>JAUPLT010000120.1 GCA_030836785.1 Actinomycetota bacterium | reverse complement strand
TTGCGCACGCCGTATCCGTATCCATAGCGACCTGACCTTCGATAAGCCAGAACGCTACGGGGACAACGGCGTGCGCCCCTATTCGGCCCCTACACCACCCACAGATACGTCAGTAGAGCCTATTTTGGCGCAGCGCTGGCCAACATGTCACCGGAACATGTGAGTTAGATCAGTAGTTCTCACGGACGTAGAGGTAGGCCTGATCGAACAATTCGCCCGTCACCGGCAACCCGAACTGCTTGAGCACACCACGCAATTCGCGCTTCACTGCGCGGTCACCGGGGCTTGATGCCGTCCAGCCTGTGTAGGCGACCTCGCCGACGATCTCGTCGACGCGAGCGGCGACGTCGGAGACGACCACGTGCAGATTCTCCGGCTTGTTCTCGACGATGATCTGGGACAACGCCCGCAGCTTCGGGTCGAACAGCCCCTCACTGTCGGCGAGAGTTCCCTCCTCAGCCAGTTTGTCGGCGGCGACGACGTCACGAGCGATGTGCAGCGCCTGGCGCAGGAACTCCAAAGAGTCTTCGGCGGAGGTGATCGTTCTCTGCCGCAGCTTCTCCAATCGTTCGGCCAGGCTCTGATACACGGGGCTGTCGGTCTCCTCCAGTCGGCGCTTGATGCGTGAGTCGATCGTGTCGGCCACGTCCTGCAGGGTGATCGTGGTGTCGGTGGTGTGGTCGACAGGCAGCTTCAGCTCCTCGGCGATGCGCTTGACCAGTTCAATACCGGCGGCGTCGAGCTTCACCGACCGGCTCAGCGACGGCGCCACCTTCAGGTCGGTCATGTGGGAGTGGATGAGATCCAAGGTCTTGGCGCCGAGCCGCGTCCACAGCAGGGTGCTGGCGACGTTGCTCGGTTTGATCGACTCGTACAGCGCAGCCAGCCAGCGGTACTGATCTTTGAACGGCTCCAGCATCGGGTGCGGGTAGAGAAACTCCCACACCGTCTCGGCGGCAGTGAAGCCTTTGACGAACTCCTCGCGGTCAGCCTCGGCTTCGATGCGTTCCCGAGCTTCGGCCAGCGAATCCCAGTCGCTCTTCGTGGTGTCAATGCCGTTGAACTTCGACAGCAGCAGCGCCAGTTCGGTGACGAACTTGCCGGCCAGCTTCTCGACGTCGACCACTTCGGGATCTTCGCCGGCGTCGTGCGCGGTGGGGTCGATCAGCGCCTTGCCGATCTCCTTGGCCAGGCCGACGTAGTCGACGACGAGGCCGAACTGCTTGACCTGCCCGGTGATCGGGTTGGTCCAGGTTCGGTTTGGCCGGGTGATCGTCTGAAAAAGGTTCTGGGCGGTGATCGGCTTGTCGAGGTAAAGCACCCCCTCGATAGGAGCGTCGAAGCCGGTCATCAGCTTGTTGGTGACTACCAGGAAGCACAGCGGGTCGTCGATGTCGAGGAAGCGTCTCTTCTGCACTTCCTCCTCGGCCTCGGTCATCGCGTACGGCTTCAGCGCCGGGTTCTCGCTCTTGGTGTTCTGCACGCTGATATTGACCCCAACCTCGATGTCGTCGTGCCCGCGCTTGGACAGTTCGGCGCGGATCGCGGTGGCGTAGGCGACGACCATCTCGCGGTCGAGGGCGACGACTTGAGCTTTCATGTCGAGAGGCCGGAACTTCTCCAGGTAGTGGGAGACGATGTCGGCGCAGACCATCGCGATGCGCTCGGGGTTGCACAGGATCGTTGAGCGACGGGAAACCCGGCCCGATAGTTCGACCTTCTCCTCCTCGGAGAGTCCCTCGGATTCCGCGAGGTCGTCGAACGCTTCGTCGAGCTCCTGCCGGTCGAGGTTGAAGCTGACCAGCCGGGCCTCTACCGACACCGGCACGGTGGTGCCGTCGAGGATGGAGCGGACCGGCTCGTACCGGCTCATGACGAAGTTCGGATCCTTCGGGTCGCCGAACAAGGTGAAGGTGTTGCGCTCCTTGTCGCTGATGGGGGTCCCGGTCATGCCGAAGAAGGTCGCGTTGGGCACCGCCGCACGCATCTGCGTGGCGAGGCTGCCCTCCTGGGTGCGGTGCGCCTCGTCGACGAGAACGATGATGTTTCGCCGTTCGCTGAGGAGGCCGGCGTCGGCGAACTTGTGAATGGTGGTGAAGACGACCCCACTCTGCCCGCCCCGCAGCAGCTTTCGTAGCTCGTAGGAGTTTTCCGGGACGTGCATACTCGGCATTCCCGCGGTGCGGAACGCTTCGGAGGCTTGCCGGACAAGCTGCGTGCGGTCGCACAGCACGATGACGGTCGGGTCGCCCGCATCAGGGTCTTTGAGGAGACGGAACGCGGCGAAGGCCATCACCATCGTCTTACCGCTGCCCTGGTGATGCCAGATGAGGCCGCCCTTGCCGCCGCGGCGTACCTTGTCGTCGATCGCTGCGACAGCTTCGACTTGCGGGTAGCGGGCAACCATCTTCGTCATCACTTCCGCGGCGGAGGCGGGATGGCGGAACAACGTGAACGTCTCGAGCATCAACAGCACCGACTCCGGCGTGAGGAGTCGCTTGGCCGCCTCCTCGGTGCGTTTCGGCCCGGTCAGCGTCGGACTCAATTCGGTCGAACCCCACAGCGACCAGGACTGGTCGTTGGGTTCGGAGCCGACGGCGCCAACCCGCAGCTCGTTGCCGTCTGTCGCGACGTTGAAGACGTTGGGCGCAAAGAAGTTTGGGTACTCGGATTCGTAGACGTCGTGGATGTCTTTGGCCGCGGTCAGCCAGGTGGCGCCCTGCTTTATCGGGTTCTTCGTCTCGACGACAACGAGGGGGAACCCGTTGACGTAGAACACGATGTCGAAGCGACGCGCGGAGCCGGGCGGTCCGATGGTGACCTCGTTGGCCACGACGAGCTTGTTGGCACGGGCGTGAGTGAGTTCGATGAGCCGGCGGGGCACGTGCTTGCCGTCAGCGGTGACGAACGAGTGCTCGCCGCGCAGCATGACGGTCATCCGCTCGTTGGCCGCGACCAAACCGTCCCCCGCTGCGGCGGTGGTGGAGAGGAGTTCATCGAGTACCAGCTCGGCGCTGGCGGTGTCTTGCTCCAGTTCAGGGTTGAGGCGACTGATCGCATCCCTCACCCACGGTTCAACGAGGACGTCGTGGTGGTCGCGGGGCAGTGAATTACCGGGGATGTGTTGCCAGCCGGCCGCGGCCGCCCAGCCGATGATCGCCTTCTGGATGGTTCCCGCTTCGTCCCACACCATGATTTACGCCGCCGGTTCGATGAACTGGTCCACGGCTTCATCGACCGTGATCTGTTGGGAGAGCAGGGCATCGAGGAGATCGGTGCGGACGCTGCGAAGATGTTCAAGCTCGTCACCAAGCCGGATGACTGTCCGTTCGGCCGCATCCGCGCTGGAGCTGATCGCCGAACGCTCGGCGGGATCGTCCGACCAGGGGATCTCGACAGCGTTGAGCCAGCGAACCGCTAGGTTACCGAGACCAGTTGTTCCTGAGGCAGCTTCGCTCATCCGCTGTTGCATCGACGGGTCCGCCAGCGTCCAGTAGAGGAAATCCCGATCAGCCGGATTGATGGCCTGCGAGATGAATTGGAATGCCGATACGGCACAGCCGACCGCCGAAGCATCGGGCCGGTAGACGTTGCCGATCCGATTCCGATTCCCGTTGGTTCGGATAATGATCAGGCTTGCTTCATCGAGTTTCGTAGTCGAGTCAGGCAATCCAGTGACGTAAGTCTCGTCGGTCATATCGAAGACTCCACCGTCTTTTGTATTGGTGATCTTGACGACCCGCAAAGATCCGCTGGTTGGTGTTTTCGATTCGTCTGCGGCGGACCACGAGGGGCCGGATCGTGTCACGGCGACAGAACCGTACGGTGTGGTGGTGGGCAGGTGATCAAGCAACTGCGACACAATTCTTTTAAGGACCTCGCGCGCCGAGTGGAGTTCGTTGTCCAACGCAGCGATCTGGGCATCAACCGCGGCTACCAGTGTCACTATCCGGCGTTGTTGAACAACTGGTGGCAGGGGTATCTCGTACTCAGAGAATTTCGCTTCATTCCATCGACTTCTACTGGCGGTCGTGCCCGTACTTACACGCCCAATCTGCTCCCAGATCGCAGGCTGGGTGAAGTAGTAGTTCAGGTACTCAGGAAGAAGTCGTTCGCGGTTACAGTCGAAAACGGGAAATTCGTTAGAAACGTAGGAGCCGTCCAAGTCCGGAGGGACGAGGGTGAATGATCCTTTCCACGCGAACAGTCGGTTATAGATGAACTGCCCTCCTTTGGCGCGGTAGATCGTGGAAGCTTTTGGTGTGGTTGTCTCCCGGTGAAACGCTCCCTGCGAATACCACCGCACGCCAAGCATCGGGTATTGGGTGCTCCGGTCGACTTTCACTGATTCTCTACTCTGGGTCGTCACCTCTCCGAGGGCGATAAGGGGCCACTCACTCATCGCCGATCTCGATTCCAGCTGCGGACAGCACCTCAAACATCCGCGACTCCGCGACTATCCGCGCGGCGCGGGCGGCCTGATAGGCGGTGATCGCCGCGGGAAGGTCTGCAACATCCTCGGCGGCTGCGCGGACATATCGGCCGATGTTGAGGTCGAATCCGGTGGTCTTGATCTCATCGAAGGCAACCAGACGGATCTCCAGCCCACGATCCCCGTCGGGATCGGATCCGGTTCGATAGGCCTCCAGCACCGCTGTCACGTCCGCGTCGCCCATCACGTTTTGGTTCTTACCTTTAGAAAACCGCGCCGCGGCGTCAATGAACAGGACGTGGTTGCGCCGCTCTTCGGACTTGACGGCGCGGAAGATGAGCAGACACGCCGGAATCGTTGTGGAGTAGAACAGGTTCGGCGGCAGTCCGATCACCGCTTCCAGCAAGTCCTTCTCGATCAGGCACTGTCGGATCTGGCCTTCAGCGCCGCCCCGAAACAGAACGCCGTGCGGCATCACCACACCGACCCGGCCGGTGTCGGGATCCATCGCCGTGATCATGTGCTGGACGAAGGCGTAGTCGCCCTTCGAAGCCGGGGGCACGCCGCAGAACGCGCGGGGGTCTGCCGCCCACCGGTCTGCTCCCCAATTCTCCAGCGAGAAGGGAGGATTCGCGATAACCACCTGGAACTGCCGCAGCGCGCCATGGGCATCGTGCAGCTTCGGTTCCCGAAGCACGTCGCCGCGCACGATCTTGGAGTCCTCACCGATGTCGTGGAAGAACAGGTTCATCCGGGCGATTGACGCGGTGGTGAGATTGACCTCCTGGCCGTACAACCGCAAGGTGCGGATGTCACCGCCGGCTGCCTTCACGAGATTGATGGTCTCGATCAACATGCCTCCACTTCCGCAAGTCGTTATGCGCTGTTTCTGGGCGTGTCTCACCGAGGACGTGGCCAGCTATGCGTAGGTTGTGCTCAACTCCCGCGTCGGGGGTCGTAAGGGCACGGTGGGCAGTGCATCTCTATTTCGCCGATTGGGCGCTCGCATCACGCCTGGGGATGTCCGTGGAGGGTGCTCGTGTCGTGCCCGACGGAACTCCAATCTTGGTCGACGAGGCAATGCGGCCGGTCGAGCCCTGGTGCACATTCCTTCGGCTGTACTCGCAGAATCTGAGTTCGAACTCGATCGCCGCGTACGCACGCGACGCGCTTGAGTTCGCCCGATTTCTAGAGTCACGAGGCATTGGCGTTTTGGACGTCACTGAGCAAGGCATCGTCGGCTATCGTGCCGCCCGATTGGAGGCGGGCATCTCGGGACGTTCGTGGGCCCGCCAGTTAGTAGTGATCCGCGCTCTCTTCACCTATCTCTACGAGACCGTGCAGCGGAAGAGTCTGCCGAGGATAAAGGAAGGCACGCGCTCGGTGG
>JAUPLT010000119.1 GCA_030836785.1 Actinomycetota bacterium | reverse complement strand
GCGGGGCGGTCGGCTGGCCGGCGACCGGGCCGCGGCGGCGCTGCTGGCCGCCACCACCGCCACCGGAACGGCGGGACGCGGTTGCCCTGGGCGCGGACTTGGCGGGGGCCGGCGCGACCGCGACCGGAGCCTGGTACGGGGCAGTCTCCCCGACGAGATCGCGAACCTCGGCCGAGTCTGCATTGACCTGCTGGGGTGCGGCGGTGATGCCGGCCTTGCGCAGCAGGGTCTGGGTCTCCCGGCGCTGTTCGGGCAGGACCACCGTCACCACGTCACCGGAGCGGCCGGCCCGGGCGGTGCGCCCGGAGCGGTGCAGATAGGCCTTGTGCTCGGCGGGCGGATCGCAGTGGACGACGAGTTCGACGTCGTCGACGTGCACGCCGCGCGCGGCGATATCGGTGGCCACCAGCACCCGGGCGGTGCCTGCGGTGAAGGCCGCCAGGTTGCGGTCACGGGCCGGCTGGGAGAGGTTCCCGTGCAGGTCCACCGACGGGATGCCCGCTTCGGTCAGTTGCTTGGCCAGCTTGCGGGCCTGATGTTTGGTGCGCAGGAACAGAATTCGCCGACCTGTGCCCGAAGCGAGGGTGTGCACCAGTTGCTTCTTGGCATCGACGCCACCGACATGGAAGACGTGGTGGGTCATATCCGGCACCGGCGAGTTTTCGCTGTCCACCGAATGCGACACCTGGTCGCGCAGGAAGCGATTGACCAGCTTGTCGACGCCGTTGTCCAGCGTCGCGGAGAACAGCAGTCGCTGCCCGCCGGCCGGGGTGGCGGCCAGGATGCGCGTGACACCGGGCAGGAAGCCCAGGTCGGCCATATGGTCGGCCTCGTCGATGACGGTGATCTCGACGGCATCGAGGCGCACCACCTTCTGGCGCATCAGGTCCTCGAGCCGGCCGGGGCAGGCGACGACGATGTCGGCCCCGGCCTTCAGTGCCCGCTCCTGACGTGACTGCGGCACGCCGCCGAAGATGGTCGTGACGCGCAGTCCGTAGACCTCGGCGAGCGGTGTGAGGGTCGCGGTGATCTGAGTGGCCAGCTCCCGGGTGGGAGCCAGCACCAGGCCGGTGGGACGGCCGGGGGTGCGCTGGTGGCGGGCAAGGCGGGCAACCATCGGGATGGCGAAGGCGAGCGTCTTGCCGCTGCCGGTCTTGCCGCGGCCCAGCACATCGCGCCCGGCGAGGGTGTCGGGCAGGGTCTGGGCCTGGATCGGGAACGGGTGGCTGCGGTCGGCCGCGGCCAGCGCCTGCACCAGGGGTGCGGGCACGCCGAGGTCGGCGAAGCTCTGAGTGGTCTGATCGGTCATGAGAATCGTGCCCCTTTCGGGCATCGGTTGTGCGCGCGCGGGTGCGCGGTGTTGCACAGTGATGGCGAGATTGCCGGTGGGCAAAATCGATCGCCGCGAGACAAGGGGTGCAGATCTGCACGCTCACTCGAACAGGCTGCCCAGCATGCGTGATGCCGGGGCCGGTGGACTGAAATGTTCCACGACGTACCGGCTGACTGCTCCGGTGTTGGGATGATTCTAACAGGGCCGTCCAGGGGGCCGGCGATGCTGCCCCGTCCACCCGGGAAGTCGTTGAAAGACCCGGCGTTGCGATCACGGGGATGGGGCAGAAGTTTGCTACATTGGCGCCTCCGCAGGGGAGGACGCGGGATGCGGATCACCCCTCAGATGTGGCTATGATTCAACCGGCGTATCAACCGTCAGCGCTGACGGCCTGACCGTCGCTCACACTGCCTGGAGTAATTCGGTGATCTTCCCTCGTCGTGCCCGCACTGCGACCCTCGTCGTCGTGGCGTTGCTGACAGGGGTACTGGCCAGCGATGTCGCCGGTCTTCCCGGTTGCCAGGACTGCCGCCAGGCGCCTACTGCGACCGCCGCCGCGCCGCAGCCGGTTGCCAAGCCGCAACCGCCGCTGGTCGGGGTGTCGCCGTCCAACGGCGCCGTCGGGCTGAGCCCGTCGGTACCGGTCAGCGCCGAAGTGCTGGACGGCACGATCACCGCCGTCTCCCTGGTCGACGACTGGGGCTCGCCCGTCAACGGCCGGATCTCCGCGGACGGGACGTCCTGGACCTCCACCGATCGGCTGGACTTCGCGCGGAACTACACCATGACGGTGAACTCCATCAGCACCAGCGGAGTGCGGCTGACCCGCACGAGTTCCTTCTCCACCCTCTACGCGGGCAACTACGTGCACCCCTATCTGGAGGTGCAGGGCGGTTTCGCGATCCAGGAGAACCAGCGCTACGGGATCGGGACCCTGGTCGTCGCTCACTTCGACGAGCCGATCGCCAACAAGGCATTGGCCGAGAAGAACATGAAGGTGACCACCGAGCCCGCGGTCGAGGGCGCGTGGCACTGGATCAGCGACACCAAGGCGCACTGGCGCCCGAAGACTTATTACGCCCCCGGCACGCGGGTGACGGCCGAACTGAACATGTTCGGACTCCGACTGGGGGAGGGGCTGTACGGGCAGGCCGACGCCAAGGGCAGCTTCACCATCGGCGACGCCCGGATCGCGGTGGCCAATGACATCACCAAGCAGGTCAGCCTCTTCGAGAACGGCCGCCTGGTGCGCACCATGCCGACGTCGATGGGCCGCGGCGGGACGACAACCGTTGCCGGAAAGACCTTCTCGTGGTGGACCCCGCCGGGCAACTACGTGGTGCTGGACAAGGGCGAGGTCGTCACGATGGACTCGTCCACGTACGGCATGCCGGCCGGGACCGCCGACAGCTACAAGCTCAAGATCGGCTACGCCACCCGCATCAGCGTGTCCGGTATCTATCTGCACCAACTCGACGACACAGTCTGGGCGCAGGGCAACACCAACCTCTCGCACGGTTGCCTGAACCTGAGCGGCGAGAACGCCAAGTTCTACTTCGACTTCGCTCAGCCCGGCGATGTCGTCGAGGTCCGCTTCACCGGTGGTCCGCGACTCACGCTCGCCGAGGGCGGCGACTGGTCGGTGCCGTGGAGCGAGTGGGTCAAGGGCAGCGCCCTCACCCCGGGCCCGGTCGAACTCTCCGGGCCGCTGCCGTCCGTGACCCCCGCCCCCGGCCCGTAACTTCTCTCCCCCGCGGGAATACGCCTGGCGCCGATCGGGTTTCAGTAGGCGGAGTTTTCTGGGGGCTGGGGTTCTGAAAGCTGGGTCTGAGAGGCCAGTTCGATGAGGGGGAGTTCTATGGCATACGACGTCATCGGCGATGTGCACGGCTGCGCGACGAAGCTGCGCGTCCTGCTGGAGCAGATGGGGTACCGCGAACGGCACGGCGTTTATGAGCATCCCGAGCGCACGGCGGTGTTCGTCGGTGACCTCATCGACCGGGGACCCGAACATCTCGAGGTGCTGAGCCTCGTCAAGGCGATGGCCGACGCCGGCACCGCACGGGTCGCGATGGGCAACCATGAGTTCAACGCGATCTGCTACGCCACCCCCGACCCGGC
>JAUPLT010000118.1 GCA_030836785.1 Actinomycetota bacterium | reverse complement strand
GGTAGACGGTGTCGAGGTCGAGCCCGCGGGCGACCATCATCACCTGGGTCCAATACAGCAGCTGGCTGATCTCCTCGGCCAGCGCGTCATCGGACTCGTGCTCGGCCGCCAGCCACACCTCCCCGGCCTCCTCGAGGATCTTCTTGCCGATTCCGTGCACACCGGCGTCCAGGGCGGCGACGGTGGCGCTGCCCGACGGCCTGCTGCGGGCGCGCTCGCCCAGTTCGGCGAACAGTTCCTCGAAGGTCTTCACGGCCTGCGATTGTTCCATGCCGCTGCAGCGGCGCAGTCCGCTGCACCTACCGCACATGCAGCGGCGCAGTCCGCTGCACCTGCCGTACGGGTGTTCAGTCGCGCTGCAGCAGCAACTCCAGATGCTGGAGCATCCGCTCGGTACGCGAGGTGTCCGACCCCAGTCCCCAACTGATCTGGAAAGCGCTCCCCCACAGCAGACCCGTCAGGGCGTCGCCGATCGCCTCGGCGTCGGCCTGTGGGCTGATCTCCTGCCGGCGGATCGCCCCGGCCACCGCGTCGGCCACGAAACGCTCAACGTGCTCGACGACCTTGGTCTGCCCGCCGGCATGCGGTGGGCGTGCGGCCTCGATCGCCGACCGGACCAGGAATCCGGCGAGCGCGGACTCCGCCGCGTCGCGGCGTTCGATCAGCCGCAGGAACTCGATGAGCTGACCGGTGAGCGTCGGCTCGGCCGATGCCTCCCGGACCGCCTCCGCGACGGCATCGGCGGCCCGGCCGGCAACCTCGGCATACAGGGCGGGCTTGCTGGGGAAATAGTTGTTGATCGCGGGCCGGGTGAGGCCGATCTCGGTGGCGATGGCATGGAAGGTCGCCGCGTCGTAGCCGGATTCGGCGAACACCTTTCGCGACGCCTGCAGGATCCGCTCCCGAGTCACCGCCGAATCGCTGGCCGGTGGACGACCCCGCCGCCGCCCCACTGTGGCCCTAGTGGCGTCGGCTTTTGTGCAGGGCACAGTCGTATCCATCATCAGAAAATCCCCCAGGCTGGCGTAGGCGTCGTAGGGGTCTTCCCGCTCGAATCGGAATCGAAACGTCCTGATCCGATCAGGCGTTCATATCCTCCAGATGCCGGCCCTTGGTCTCCTGGACCTTCGCCCACACGAACACCAGGGACAACACCGCGCACAGCGCGTAGAAGCCGTAGGCCACGCCGAGAACGTCGCGCAAACCCGGGAACGTCACAGTGATCAGCCAGTTCGCCGTCCACTGGCCGGCGGCGGCCAGTCCGAGCGCGGCCGCCCGGAGTCGGTTGGGGAACATCTCGCCGAGCAGCACCCACACCACCGGCCCCCACGACATGCCGAAGGCGACCACGAACAGGTTGGCCGCGACGAGGGCTATCGGTCCGGTGACGCCCCCGAGATGCGGGCTTCCGTTGACCTGCTCGGCAGTACCGAAGATGACGGCCATCGTCGTCAGGGTGACGGCCATCCCCGCCGACCCGATCAGCAGCAAGGGCTTGCGCCCGATCCGGTCGATGAGTGCGATCGCGACCAGGGTGGTGGCGATGTTGACGATCGAGGTGATGACCGTGATGAGGAACGACTGGCTCTCGTCGAACCCGACGGCTTCCCACAGCACGTTGGAGTAGTAGAAGATCACGTTGATTCCGACGAACTGCTGGAAGATCGACAGACCCAGCCCCACCCATACGATGCCGTAAATGCCGCCGCCGGGCCTGCGCAGGTCACGCCAGGACGGTCTGGTCTCCCCCACCAGGGTGGCCTGGATGCGGTCGAGGGTGATTTCCAGGTTCTTCTCCCCGAGCAGCAGGGTGAGCACCTTGCGGGCTTCCGGGATGCGGTGGGTGGCGACCAGATAGCGCGGGGACTCCGGGATGGTGAAGGCCAGCACGCCGTACACCACCGCAGGCAATGCCATCGCGAGGAACATCCACCGCCACGCCTCAAGCCCGAGCCACAGTTCCTTGGCGGCTCCACCGGCGAGATGCGCCAGCAGGTAGTCGATCGCCAGTGACGTGAAGATGCCGGTGACGATCGCCAACTGCTGCAGCGAGCCGAGTCGGCCGCGAATGTGCGGCGGTGACGTCTCGGCGATATACGCGGGCGCGATCACCGACGCGACGCCGACGCCGACGCCGCCAATGACGCGGAACAGCACGATCATCCACACACTGGTGGCCAGTCCCGCACCGATCGCGCTGATGAAGAACAGCACCGCGGCGATCTTCATCACCGCGATACGCCCGATGCGGTCAGCCAATCGGCCGGCGGTCATCGCACCGGCGGCGGCACCGAGCAACGCTGAGGCGACCGCGAATCCGAGTGCCGCGTTGCTGATTCCGAAGTGGACCTGAATGGACGCGACGGCACCGTTGATGACCGCACTGTCGTAGCCGAAGAGCAGCCCGCCCAGAGCGGCGACGGAGGCGATGCGCACAGCCGTCCGCCCGGAACTGAACTGGTCGTCGCCGAACACCGAGGGTCCGTCGGCGAGGGGTCCCTGACCTGCCATGAGTCGTCCTCTCGCGGGGTTGCTGAACGCCCCTACGATGTCAGACGCGAGGATCGGCCGCCTGCAAGTCGGCGAAGATACCGCGCAGACCGGCGACGTCCAGTCCGGCCAGGGATTCGACGTGGCGCCGACGCGCGGAGCCTGGAACCTCAACATCGTTGGGCACCACCAGAACCGGGCAGCCGGCCCCCTCGGCCGAGGCCGCTCCGGTGACCGAATCCTCGACGGCCAGACACTCCTGGGGCGCCAAGCCGAGAAGTTCGGCACCGCGCCGGTACGGATCGGGATGGGGTTTGCCCCTGGGCACTTCGTCCCCGCAGACGCTGGCCGCGAAGTAGCCACGGCCGATGGTCGCCAGCGCCCGTTCGGTCAGCGCCCTGCGGGTGTTGGTCACCAGTGCCATCGGAATCTGGGCGGCCGACAGCGCGTCGAGCAGTTCCCTAGCACCATCGCACCAGGGCAGGCCGTTGTCGAACAGGTCACCGGTGACGTCGTGCAGCCAGTCCGCGGTGGCCGCCATCTCGACCGGGTCGGGCGGCAGGCCGAGGTCGGCGTAGACGATGCGGATGACGCTCTCGGCCGACCCGCCGACGGTGGACTCCCGGACCTCCTGGGTCATCACCGCGCCGAACTTGGCGTACAGCTGGTGCATGGCGACGTCCCACAGCTTCTCGGAGTCGACCAGGGTGCCGTCCATGTCGAAGAGCACCGCCCTCATGCTGTCGCGGGCGATCAGTTCGTCGTAGGGGCGACGGGAGTCCTGACTCACGAACGCAGCCTTTCGAGTCGGCAATCGGCGCTTCCGGGCTTGCGCGTTAGACATCGTAAAGAAAATCGTTCAGCCATCGCCGAATCTGGTCCAGGCACCCGGCGTCGACTCTTCCCGCGGCATCGACGATTCGGGCTCTGCTCAGGGTGCGCGGCTGCTCGGTCATCGCGAATGTCGGGTGGGAGAGCTCGAGTGCCGGCCCGGTCAGGAGCACGTGTTGAGGCCAGGCCCTCTTCGTCGTCGTAGCCGGGACGACGATGGCGAGTTCGGTCACTGCCTGGAGATAGCCGGCTGAGGCGACGACGACCGCGGGGCGGCGACCGGCTTGTTCGCGACCCACCGTCGGGTTGAGGTCTACCCACACGACCGACCCGGGCTCGATCGCTATCACCCTCAGCCGCCGAGATCGTCGTCGGCTGCTGCCCAGCTATCGGTCTCCAATCGCCAAGCCTCGCGCTCCTCGGCTGACTTACTCATCGCGGTAGCGACCGCCGCCAGGCGCTGATTCCGGTCATAGTCATCGAGGATCTTCTCCATGAATCCCTGCACCGTTTGATCCCGCTCAACCGCGCTCGCGGTGATGCGATCCCGCAATGTCTTGCTGACCTTGATGGTCGTGACGTCACCTGCTGCCATACCAATAGTATGACGATTGGTATCCGAAACTGCCATACCTGCCAGTCGGCTGTACGGCCACGGCGCCGGACCGAGGTGTTCCCTGGCCGGCCGCCGCAATCCGAAGGCCCACAACTCAGTCCTCCGGGTTGTAGCCGAGGTTGGGGGCGAGCCAGCGCTCGGCTTCGGGCAGGGTCCAGCCCTTGCGCTTGGCGTAGTCGGCGACCTGGTCCTGGGCCAGCCGGCCGACCACAAAATACTGCGACTGCGGATGCGAGAAGTACCAGCCGCTGACCGCAGCCCCGGGCCACATCGCCATCGACTCGGTCAACTCGATGCCCGTCCGCTCCCGAACGTCCATCAACGTCCAGAGCGTCGCCTTCTCGGTGTGCTCGGGGCAGGCCGGGTAGCCGGGAGCGGGACGGATCCCCACGTACTTCTCCCCGATGAGCGCCTCGTTGTCCAACTGCTCGTCGGGCTGGTATCCCCAGAACTCCTCGCGGACCCGTTGGTGCATCCGTTCGGCGAACGCCTCCGCAAGTCGGTCGGCGAGCGACTCCAGCAGGATGGCGCTGTAGTCGTCGTGGTCCGCCTTGAACTCGACGATCTTCTCCTGGCTGCCGAGGCCGGCGGTGACGGCGAAGGCGCCGACGTAGTCGGCCAGACCGGTCTCCTTGGGCGCGATGTAATCGCCGAGGCTCCGGTTGGGGATGCCGTCGCGGTGCGCGCCCTGCTGGCGCAGGTTGTGCAACGTGGTCAGCACCTCGGTACGGGTGTCGTCGGCGTAGACCTCGATATCGTCACCGACCGCGTTAGCGGGGAAGAACCCGATCACCCCGTTGGCTCGCAGCCACTTCTCCTTGATCAGGGCGTCGAGCATCTCCTGGGCGTCGTCGTAGAGCTTGCGGGCGGCCTCGCCCGAGGCCGGGTTGTTGAGGATGTCGGGGAACCGGCCCTTCATCTCCCAGGCGTTGAAAAACGGTTGCCAGTCGATGTACTCGCGCAACTCGGCCAGGTCGTAGTCCTGAAATTCGCGCACACCCGCGCCGATGACGGGAACCGGCGGCGTGTAGCCGTCCCACTCGATGGGCGTCCGGTTCGCCCGCGCCTTCTCCAGCGTGAGCATCGGCCGCTCGTTCTTCTGGGAATGCCGTTCCCGCAGCGAGGCGTAATCCTTCTCGGTGGCCTCGAGCAGGGCGGGACGTTGCTTGTCGTCCAGTAGTGCGGCCGCAACGGGCACCGAACGCGACGCGTCCTTGACCCAGACCACCGGGCCGGAACGCCGCGGTGAGATCTTCACAGCGGTGTGGGCGCGGGAGGTGGTCGCACCGCCGATCAGCAACGGAATCTGGAGGCCTTCGCGTTCCATCTCGATCGCGAAGTTGACCATCTCGTCCAGCGACGGGGTGATCAACCCGGAGAGCCCGATGATGTCGGCATTGTGCTCTTTCGCCGCGTCGAGGATCTTCTGCGCGGGCACCATCACGCCGAGGTCGACCACGGTGTAGTTGTTGCACTGCAACACGACCCCGACGATGTTCTTGCCGATGTCATGGACGTCGCCCTTGACGGTCGCCATGATGATGGTTCCGTTGGTGTTCGCGGCATCGCCCGGCTTCTTCTCGGCCTCGATGTACGGCAGTAGATAGGCGACGGCCTTCTTCATCACCCGGGCCGACTTCACCACCTGCGGCAGGAACATCTTGCCCGCGCCGAAGAGGTCGCCGACGACGTTCATCCCGTCCATCAATGGCCCCTCGATCACCTCGATCGGACGACCGCCGGCGGCGGCGATCTCGGCCCGCAGTTCCTCGGTGTCGTCGTCGACGTGGGCATCGATCCCCTTGACCAAGGCATGCGTAATCCGCTCGCGGACAGGCAGACTCCGCCACTGGGCGGCGACCGGGTCGTCCGCGGCTTCCTTGCTGTTGAACCGCTCGGCGATCTCCAGCAACCGTTCGGCCGCGTCAGGGCGCCGGTTCAGCACGACGTCCTCGATACGATCGCGCAACTCGGGATCGATCGAGTCGTAGGGCACCAGCGCACCGGCGTTGACGATGCCCATGTCCAGACCGGCCTTGATGGCGTGGAACAGGAACACCGCATGGATCGCCTCGCGAACCGGGTTGTTACCCCTAAACGAGAACGACACGTTCGAGATGCCGCCGGAGATGTGCACCCCGGGCAGGTTCTCCTTGATCCAGGAGCACGCCTCGATGAAGTCGATGCCGTAGGTCGCGTGCTCTTCGATACCGGTCGCCAGCGCGAAGCAGTTCGGGTCGAAGATGATGTCCTCGGCCGGGAAGCCGACTTCCTCGGTCAGGACCCGGTAGGCGCGCCCGCAGATCTCCTTGCGTCGCTCCAGGTTGTCCGCCTGACCCTGCTCATCGAATGCCATCACGACGACGGCGGCGCCGTACTTGCGGCACAGCCGCGCCTCGTGGACGAACTTCTCCTCGCCCTCCTTCATGGAGATCGAGTTGACGATCGGTTTGCCCTGCACGTTCTTCAGGCCGGCCTCGATGACCTCCCACTTGGAGGAGTCGATCATCACCGGGACGCGACTGATGTCCGGTTCGGCCGCGATCAGCTTGGTGAACCGGTCCATCGCGGCGATGCCGTCGATCATGCCCTCGTCCATATTGATGTCGATGACCTGCGCACCGACCTCGACCTGCTGCAGGGCGACCGAGAGCGCGGTGTCGTAGTCACCGGCTTTGATGAGGTTGCGGAATCGGGCGGAGCCGGTGATGTTGGTGCGCTCACCGATGTTCACGAACAGGGAGTCATCGGTGATGTTCAGCGGCTCCAGGCCGGCCAGCCGGGTGGCGACAGGAATGCGCGGCACTTCCCGCGGTCTCACGCCCTCGACGACGCGCGCGATTTCGGCGATGTGCGGCGGCGCTGTTCCGCAACAACCGCCGACCAGGTTGACCAGACCGGACTCGGCGAACTCGGCGATGTAGCCGGCCTGACACTCCGGGGACTCGTCGTACTCGCCGAAGGCGTTGGGCAGGCCGGCGTTCGGGTAGCAGGAGACGAAAGTGTCGGCGATGCGCGACACCTCGGCGATGTAGGGCCGCATCTCCGGCGCACCCAAAGCGCAGTTCAGGCCCACCGCGATCGGCTTCGCGTGCCTGATCGAATTCCAGAACGCCTCGGTGACCTGGCCGGACAGCGTCCGGCCGGACGCGTCGGTGATGGTGCCCGAGATGATCACCGGCCACCGGCGTCCGCGCTGCTCGAACAGTGTCTCGATGGCGAACACCGCCGCCTTGGCGTTGAGCGAGTCGAAGATCGTCTCGACGATGAGCAGGTCGGCACCGCCGTCGACGAGGCCGTTGGCCGCCTCCAGATAGGCGCTGACCAACTGGTCGTAGGAGACGTTGCGGGCTCCGGGGTCGTTCACGTCCGGCGAGATCGATGCCGTCCGGGTCGTCGGTCCGATGGCACCGGCGACGTAGCGGGGCTTGTCCGGCGTGCTGAACTCGTCACAGACCGCCCGTGCCAGGGCGGCGCCGGCGAAGTTCAACTCGTAGCCAAGCTCATGCATGTCGTAGTCGGCGAGCGAGATCGCGTTCGAGTTGAACGTGTTGGTTTCCAGGATGTCCGCGCCGGCCTCCAGATACTCGCGGTGGATCCCCTCGATGATCTGTGGCTGGGTCAGGGTGAGCAGGTCGTTGTTGCCCTGCAGAGCGGTCGGCCACTCGATGAACCGCTCGCCGCGGTAACCGGCCTCGTCCGGGCGGTCCCGTTGGATCGCGGTGCCCATCGCGCCGTCGATGACCATGATCCGCCGACGCAGCGTCGCCGTCAGCTCGCCGGTGCAGTCGGGGCGGATGTTCGGCGCAAATGCGGGTGGCTCGGGGGCGTTCAAGTGCGCTCCTTCCTCATCGGAAGGCGTCCTTGGATCTGCCGAGCGTGGCGGATTCCGGGGGGCCCGAACCCGTTGCAACGCCTCTCGACCCCCGAAAGTCTACGTCCTCACCGCGGTCAGGTCCGGACGCCCACTCGCTGACGGCGGACCGGTCTGATGCCGCTCATCGCGACCGGGCAAGGCTTAGGCTTGAGAGGTGAGTTCGTGGGACTTCAGCGGCGGCCAAGGCTCTGGCTCGTCGGCACAGGGCCTGCCCGAACTCCACAACACCGTGGTGGTTGCGGCTTTCGAGGGTTGGAATGACGCCGGCGACGCCGCCAGCGATGCCTTGGAGCACCTTGATGCCATGTGGGAGGCCCAGCCGATCCTCGAGATCGACGACGAGTCCTACTACGACTACCAGGTGAACCGTCCGGTGATCCGGCAGGTCGACGGCGTCACCCGCGAACTGGTCTGGCCGTCCATGCAGATCTCGCATTGCCGTCCGCCGGGCAGCGACCGGGACATCGTCCTCATGCACGGGGTTGAGCCCAATATGCGGTGGCGCAGTTTCTGCGCCGAGCTGCTCGGGATCGCCGAGAAGCTCAACGTCGACACCGTGGTCATCCTCGGGGCGCTGCTGGCCGACACCCCGCACACCCGACCGGTGCCGGTGTCGGGGGCGGCGTACTCGCCGGAATCGGCCAAGTTCTTCGGCCTGCAGGAGTCCCGTTACGAGGGTCCGACCGGTATCGCCGGGGTGTTTCAGGACGCCTGCGTGGCGGCCGGGATCCCCGCGGTGACCTTCTGGGCTGCGGTACCGCACTACGTGTCCCAGCCGCCCAACCCCAAGGCCACCGTGGCACTGTTGCGGCGGGTGGAGGACGTTCTGGACATCGAGGTGCCACTTGGCGACCTGCCGGCCCAGGCCGAGGAGTGGGAACAGGCGATCACCGAGATGACCGCCGACGATGAGGAGATCGCCGACTACGTCACCAGCCTCGAGCAGCGCGGCGATGCTGAGATCGACGTCAACGAGGCGCTGTCCAAGGTCGACGGCGACGCACTCGCCGCCGAGTTCGAGCGCTATCTGCGTCGCCGCGGCCCCGGCTTCACCGGTTCATGACCGGTTCCTGACCTCCGCCGGAGTCTGTTCCCGACCGGTTGGTCGGGCTGCGATAGCGTGCAGTCATGAGACTGGCACTGAGCGACGCCGACCGGGCGTTCCGCGACGAGTTGCGGGAGTTCTT
>JAUPLT010000117.1 GCA_030836785.1 Actinomycetota bacterium | reverse complement strand
TATCCGAGCCCGGCCATCTCGACGGTGGCGATGTGCTCAAGGTTGGCCGGACGGTCTATGTCGGTCTGAGCAGCCGTACCGACGCCGAGGGGGTCGCCCAATTGACCGCCCTCGTGGAACCGCGGGGGTGGCATGTGGTCTCCGTACCGGTGACCAAGGTGCTGCACCTCAAGTCGGGCGTCACCGCACTGCCGGACGGCTCCGTGGTCGGCTACCCGCCACTGGTCGATGACGTCGGCGCCTACCCTGCGTTCCTGCCCGTTCCGGAGGAACGTGGCACAGCCGTCGTCGATCTGAGCCCGCCTGGTGCGGCAAGGACGATCCTGATGTCGGCAGATGCACCGCGCACCGCCGAGATGTATGCCGCGCGGGGGTTGGAGGTCGTCACCGTGCCGATCTCAGAATTCGAAAAACTCGAGGGCTGTGTGACCTGCCTGTCGGTGCGTATCCGCGGGAACGCTTGAACGCGAACGAAACTCTGGTACCCCCGATGGGATTCGAACCCACGCTACCGCCGTGAGAGGGCGGCGTCCTAGGCCGCTAGACGACGGGGGCTAGAACGTAAGTCAGCATAGCCGAACAGCCAGTGCCGACATAATCGCGGCGCCGGCACCTGCCGGACCGACAACCTCGCTGGGGTACCAGGACTCGAACCTAGAATGGCTGAACCAGAATCAGCTGTGTTGCCAATTACACCATACCCCATTGAAACCCATAACAGCTGGTCAGAACCAGCTATTCCGGGCCGACGAGCAGACTACCAAAGATTCCGCCCAACGCTGTCGCGGGCCTCCCGCAGCCGGGTCAGGCTCCGGTCTCGACCGAGAAGTTCCATCGACTCGTACAGCGGTGGGCTGACAGTGGCACCCGTGATCGCGACCCGAATCGGTCCGAATGCCTTGCGCGGCTTCAGTCCGAGCCCGTCGATCAGTGCGCCCTTCAGCGCCGCCTCGATCTCCGCCGCCGACCATCGCGCCACGCCGTCAAGAGCACCCAGTGCCGCGTCGAGGACGGCACCCGCCTCCGGACCCAACTCCTTGGCCCCGGCCTTCTCATCGATGCGGTAGACGCCGTCATCGAAGAACTTCAGAAGCTGCCACGCCTCGGACAGCACCACGATGCGGGTCTGGACCAACTCGGCCGCCATCGCGAAGCCGGCCGCGTCCAGACCGGTGTCATGGCCGTGCGCGGCGAAGTAGTCGGCCAGTCGACGCGCGAATTCGTCCGCATCAAGAAGTCGGATGTGCTCGGCGTTGATCGCGTCGGCCTTCTTCTGATCGAAACGGGCCGGGCTGGAGTTGACGTCGACCACGTCGAAAACGTTGACCATCTCCTGCAGCGAGAACACATCCCGGTCATCGGCGATCGACCAGCCCAGCAGGGCAAGGTAATTCAGCAGTCCCTCCGGCAGGAAGCCGCGGTCGCGGTGCAGGAAGAGATTCGATTGCGGGTCTCGCTTGGACAGCTTCTTGGTGCCCTCCCCCAGCACCGTGGGCAGGTGGGCGTACTGCGGAACGCCCTCGCCCACCCCGATGCGGATCAGCGCACGGTGTAACGCGATCTGTCGCGGCGTCGACGGCATCAGGTCCTCGCCGCGCAGCACGTGCGTGATGTTCATCAACGCATCGTCGACCGGATTCACCAAGGTATACAGCGGCTCTCCGCTAGCCCGGGTCAGCGCGAAGTCCGGCACGGTGCCCGCCCCGAAGGTCGTTTGGCCGCGCACCAGATCGTGGAAGGTGATGTCCTCGTCGGGCATCCGCAACCGCAGCACCGGCTTTCGGCCGTCCGCCTCGAAGGCCGCACGCTGGGCGTCGGTGAGGTCGCGGTCGAAGTTGTCGTACCCGAGCTTCGGGTTTCGCCCGGCGGCGAGGTGGCGGGCCTCGACCTCCTCGGGTGTGGAATAGGCGAGATAGGCCTCCCCCGCGTCGAGCAGTCGCATGATGACATCGCGGTAGTGCTCACCACGTTGCGACTGCCGGTACGGCTCATGGGGACCGCCGATCTCAGGGCCCTCGTCCCAGTCGAGCCCCAGCCAGCGCAGCGCCTCGAGGATGGCCGCGTAGCTCTCCTCTGAGTCCCGCGCGGCATCGGTGTCCTCGATACGGAACACGAACGTCCCGCCGGTGTGCCGGGCGAAGGCCCAGTTGAACAGCGCGGTCCGAACCAAGCCGACATGCGGTGTTCCGGTCGGGGATGGGCAGAAGCGCACCCGCACAGGCATCGTCATCACTTCACCTTCCGGACGGCGGGGTTGGTCAGTGTTCCGATGCCCTCGACGCTGACGCTGACGGTGTCGCCGTCCTCGATGGGCCCCACCCCCTCCGGGGTGCCGGTGAGGATGAGGTCTCCGGGCAACAGGGTCATCACCGCCGAAATCCATTCGATGATGGCGCCCACATCGTGCAGCATCAGCGAGGTGCGACTGCGCTGGCGCACCTGTCCGTTGACCTCGGTGCGGATCTCCAGATCGGACGGGTCCAGGTCGGTGACGATCCACGGACCGACGGGGCAGAAGGTGTCATGCCCCTTGGCGCGGATCCACTGACCGTCGGCCTGCTGCTGGTCGCGGGCCGAGACATCGTTGGCGATCGTGTAGCCGAGGATGACATCGGCGGCCCTGTCTGCCGGAACGTCCTTGCAGGGCCGGCCGATCACCGCGGCCAGCTCCCCTTCGTGATGCACCGGAGAAGCGTTGGCAGGCAACTGAATCGCCACGTTCGGGCCGATGATCGCGGTGTTGGGTTTGAGGAAGATCACCGGATCATCGGGCGCGGGGCCGGTGGTGGCGGCCATCTCCTCGATGTGGGCGGCGTAATTCTTGCCCATACAGACCACTTTGGTGGCCAGGATCGGGGCCAGTAGTCGCACGTCGGCCAACGGCCAGGACCGTCCGGTGAACGTGGGGGTGCCGAACGGATGCTCCGCTATCTCCCGGGCGACGAGGGCATCGCCGTCCCCTTCGATGCTGACAAAAGCCACCCCGTCGGGACTGGCGACACGGCCCAAGCGCATTCGAGACAGCCTAGCGGCGCGACGATGCAGGGGCGGAACGACCCTGAGGAGGAGCACCGCAAGCGGCCTGGAACACCGCGGTGGATCATGGGCGTGTGCATACCCGGGCTGCCAGCAGCCAGCGTCGCTGGTGGATGCTGGCAGCCGGGCTGTTCTCCACGTTGTGCGCCAATGTGTTCATCAACGGCGTCGCCTTCCTGATCCCCACCTTGCATACCGATCGCGGCCTGGACCTCGCCCGCGCCGGGCTGGTGTCGGCGATGCCGGCATTCGGGATGGTCCTGACGCTGATCGCCTGGGGCTACATCGTTGACCGACTGGGCGAGCGCCTGGTGCTGGCTGTCGGCTCGGCGCTGACGGCGGCGGCGGCGCTGGCGGCATCGCTGAGCCACTCACTGGTGACGGTGTCGGTCTTTCTGTTCCTCGGCGGAATGGCTGCGGCGAGCAGCAATTCGGCCAGCGGCCGCCTGGTCGTCGGCTGGTTCGAACCGCGGCAGCGGGGCCTGGCGATGGGCATCCGCCAGACCGCACAACCACTGGGAGTCGGGTTGGGGGCGTTGGTGATTCCCCGGCTGGCCGAAAGCCACGGCGTCGCAGTGGCACTACTGTTTCCCGCTTCGGTCTGCGCTGCTGCGGCCATGGTGTGTGCAGTCGGTGTGCAGGATCCGCCGCGGCTGCCGCGCGCGGAGGCCCCATCCGAACAGTTGGCCAATCCGTACCGGAACTCCTCGACGTTGGCCCGTATTCACCTGGTGTCGGTGCTGCTGGTGGTTCCGCAGTGTGTGGTGTGGACGTTCACGCTGGTCTGGCTGATGACCGACGAAGGCTGGTCGGCGGGCTCGGCGGGTGCGCTGGTGACCGTCGCACAGGTGCTCGGGGCGCTGGGGCGCGTCTCCGCCGGGCTGTGGTCAGACCGGGTCGGGTCCCGGCTGCAGCCCATCCGGGTGATCGCCGCAGCCGCGGCCGCCGCGATGCTCGCACTTGCGCTGACCGACGCGGCGGACTGGAGTTGGAGTGTCGTCGCGATGCTGGTGGCCTCCGTGGTCACCGTGAGCGACAACGGCTTGGCGTTCACCGCGATCGCCGAGATCGCCGGTCCGTTCTGGAGCGGTCGCGCGTTGGGCGCCCAGAACACCAGCCAGTTGCTCACCGCCGGGCTGACACCGCCGATATTCGGCGCGCTGATCAGCACCGCGGGCTTCCCGCTGGCGTTCGCGGTGTGTGCGCTGTTCCCGGTCCTGGCGATACCGCTGGTTCCCCGCGACGCCAACGGGCAGGTGGCCGCAGGCTCCTAAAGCCGGGCCCGGATGCGCTCGCCTGCCTGGGCGGTGGACAGGGTCTGGTCGCCCCGGCTGGCCAGATGGGCGGCCACCGCGGCGTCGACACGGGCGGCGGCGTCATCCTGACCGAGATGCGACAGCAGCAGGGCGACACTCATCACCGCGGCGGTGGGGTCCGCGACACCCTTGCCGGCGATATCCGGGGCGCTGCCGTGCACCGGCTCGAACATCGACGGGTTGGTCCCGGTGGCGTCGATGTTCCCGCTGGCCGCCAATCCGATTCCACCGCTTACCGCGGCGGCCAGATCGGTGATGATGTCCCCGAACAGGTTGTCGGTGACGATGACGTCGAAACGGCCCGGGTCGGTCACCATGTGGATGGTGGCGGCGTCGATGTGCTGATAGGCCACCTCGACATCCGGGTAGTCCGCGCCCACCTCGGCCACGATCCGCGACCACAGACTGCCGGCGAAGGCCAGCACGTTGGTCTTGTGCACCAGGGTGAGGTGCTTGCGGCGGGCCTGCGCCTTGTCGAACGCGTAACGCACGACCCGGGTGATCCCGTAGGCGGTGTTGAGGCTGACCTCGGTGGCCACCTCATGCGGGGTGCCTACCCGTATCGCGCCACCGTTGCCGGTGTAGGGGCCTTCAGTGCCCTCCCGGACGACGACGAAGTCGATCCGCGGGTCGCCCGCCAGCGGGCTGCTCACCCCCTCGTAGAGCCGACTCGGCCGCAGATTGACGTGGTGGTCCAGTTCGAAGCGGATCTTGAGCAGCAGCCCGCGCTCCAGCAGTCCGCTGGGCACCGACGGATCACCGATCGCACCGAGCAGGATCGCGTCGTAGCGGCGCAGCTCGTCGACCATGCCGGCGGGCAGAACTTCTCCGGTTGCGTGGTAGCGCCGCGCACCCAGGTCGTATTCGGTGCGCTGCACTCCGGGCAGCACCACGTCGAGTACCTGGAGTGCCTCGCTGATGACTTCCGGGCCGATGCCGTCACCGGGGATGACCGCCAGCTTCACTGGTGCCGCACGGTTCATCTTCTGCCGCTCCTCCTCATCGCTTCGCTCTGCATCGTCGCCGGCACGTCACGACAGGTCCACCGATTCCACCATCGAGGCCTCGACGGCGTCGCCGATCGCGGCCCGCGCGGCGGCCGGGACATCGCGATCCAGTCGCAACATCACCGACGCCCCGCCGCCGGTGGTGTCCTGGCTCAGCTGGGCGGCCTCAATGTTCACCCCGGCCTCGCCGAGCAGGGTGCCGATCTTGCCCAGCGCGCCTGGCTTGTCTCCGTAATGCAGGATCAGGTTGACGCCTTCGGCGCGCAGATCGAAGCTGCGGCCGTTGATCGCGACGATCTTCTGCACCTGCTGCGGCCCGGACAGCGTGCCCGAGACGTTGACCGCCGAGCCGTCCGGTGACACCACCCGCACGTCGACCAGACTGCGGTGGTTCGGACTTTCGGAGGCGGTGCTCAATTCGGTGTCCAGACCACGATCAGCGGCCAACGCCGGGGCATTGACGAACGTGACCTGTTGGTCGGTCATGGTGGAGAACAGACCGCGCAGGGCCGAAAGCTTCAGCACCGCAACATCTTCGGAGGCCAACTCGCCGGACACCTTCACCGTGAGGCTCTCCGGCGGCTCAGTCGCCAGCACACCGGTCAGCACGCCCAGTTTGCGGACCAGTTCCAGCCACGGGGACACCTCATCGCTGACCGCACCGGCGCCGACGTTGACCGCGTCCGGAACGAACTCCCCGGCCAGCGCGAGCTTGACGCTCGCTGCCACGTCGGTGCCTGCCCGGTCCTGTGCCTCCGACGTCGACGCGCCCAGGTGCGGGGTGACGACGACCTCGGGCAGCTCGAACAGCGGGCTGTCGGTGCACGGTTCGGTGGCGAACACGTCCAGGCCCGCCGCCCGGACGTGGCCGCTGCGGATCGCGTCGGCCAGTGCCTGCTCGTCGATCAGACCGCCACGGGCGGCGTTGACGATGATCACCCCCGGCTTGGTACGGGCCAACGTCTCCTTGCCCAGCAGGCCCGCGGTTTCCTTGGTCTTGGGCAGGTGTACCGAGATGAAGTCGGCGCGGGCCAGAACGTCGTCAAGTGGCAGCAGTTCGATGCCGAGTTGGGCGGCGCGGGCGGCCGGCACGTACGGGTCGTAGGCGATCACATGGGTCCCGAACGCCGCCAGTCGTTGGGCGACCAACTGACCGATGCGGCCCAGGCCGACGACGCCGACCGTCTTGCCGTAGATCTCGGTGCCGTTGAACGCTGAGCGCTTCCAGGTGTGTTGACGCAGCGTCGCGTCGGCGGCCGGAATCTGACGTGCGGTCGACAGCAGCAGTGCCAGAGCGTGCTCGGCGGCGCTGTGGATATTGGAGGTGGGTGCGTTGACCACCAGGACGCCGGCGGCGGTGGCGGCATCGACGTCGACATTGTCCAGACCCACCCCGGCACGGGCGATGATCTTCAGCTTCGGCGCGGCCGCGATCACCTCGGCGTCGACGGTGGTGGCCGATCGCACCAGTAGTGCGTCGGCGTCGGCGACGGCGTCCAGCAGCTTGGGTCGGTCGGGGCCGTCGACCCAACGGACCTCCACCTGATCGCCGAGAGCGGCGACGGTGGATTCGGCGAGTTTGTCGGCAATCAGCACTACGGGCAGGCTCACCCGGACAGCCTAAAGGTGCGCCTGCAATGCCAATAAATCGGCGGGAAGGACGCGGGGAGGATATGACCATGGACGTCACCGTCGTCGGCAGCGGACCCAACGGATTGGCCGCCGCCGTGGTCTGCGCCCGGGCCGGGCTGAAGGTGCAGGTCCTGGAGGCCCAGACCACCCTCGGCGGCGGGTCGCGGACACTGCCGGATCCGGAGTTTCCGGGGGTGGCCCACGACATCTGCTCGGCCATTCACCCGTTGGCGCTCGCTTCGCCGTTCTTCACTGAGTTCGATCTGCAGGCGCGCGGTGTCGAACTGGTGGTGCCGGAGATCTCCTACGCCAACCCACTGCCCGGCCGCCCGGCCGCCATCGCCTATCGCGACCTTGCGCGCACCTGCGCCGGTCTGGAGCGTGGCGACTCCTGGCGGCACCTGCTGGGCACCCTGGCCGCCCATGGTGAAGAGGTGGTGAGCCTGCTCATCGGAGACAAACGCTCCCTACCACCGGACGTCCGGACCGCCGCGGTACTGGGCAGGCGGATGCTTGAACAGGGCACCCCGTTATGGAACACACTGCGCGGCGATGACGCCCGCGCACTGTTCACCGGGGTTGCGGCACACGCGATCTCGCGGATGCCGTCCCTCGTGACAGCCGGAGCGGGACTGCTGCTCGCGACGCTGGCCCACACGTCCGGGTGGCCGGTGCCGGTGGGCGGCAGCCAGGCGATCGCCGACGCCCTGATGGCGGACCTGCGCGCACACGGCGGGGTGCTGGAGGCCGGGGTGACGGTCGGCACTCCCCCGTCCGGCGTGGTGCTCTACGACACCGCTCCCACCGCACTGCTGGACATCTACGGCGACGCGGTGCCGACTCGGTATGCGCGCGCGCTTCGCCGGTACCGCTTCGGGCCGGGGGTGGCGAAGGTGGATTTCGTTCTGTCCCAGGACATTCCGTGGCGCGACCGGGAACTCGCCAAGGCGGCGACGCTGCACCTGGGCGGATCTCGTCGGCAGATGGCACTCGCCGAAAGGGATGTCGCCGCCGGCCGGCACGCACAGTGGCCGATGGTGCTCTCCGCACAGTCCTTCACCGCCGACCCCGGGCGAATCGACGCCGCAGGGCGGCGACCCCTGTGGACCTACGCTCACGTCCCTGCCGGATCCACGGTCGACCAGAGCGACGTCGTCACCCGGGTGCTGGAGCACTTCGCACCCGGCTTCACCGACACCGTTGTCGCCGTCCGCAGCATTCCGGCGTCCCGACTACGCGATCATGACGCGAACTATGTCGGCGGTGACATTGGTGTGGGCGGCAATTCGGCACTGCGCGCACTTCTCGGGCCGACCCCAAGGGTCGACCCGTGGACCACCCCGATTCCCAAGGCCTACCTGTGTTCGTCGGCCACCCCGCCCGGCGGCGGGGTGCACGGCATGAGCGGGTACTACGCCGCGCGGACGATGTTGCGGCGCGAGTTCGGGCTCAGCGTGCCGTCGCTGCAGCCATAGCTGGCGGCGGTTGCGTCGCCGGACCTGCCACCACCATCTACACGGCAGGTTCGGTGCCAGGAAGTCCTGGACGCCGGACCTGCCGTGCAGCAAACGATTTGTCGGGCCGAAACCCGGTGGGCTTCGCCTGGTTAGGCCGTCTCGGTGATGGGCCGGTCCACCCAGCTCATCAGATCGCGCAACTTCTTGCCGGTGACCTCGATCGGATGCTCGGCGTTCTGCTTGCGCAGACCCTCGAGTTCGGAGTTGCCCCCCTCGACGTTGGCGACCAGGCGCTTGACGAAGGTGCCGTCCTGGATGTCGCTCAGGATGTCCTTCATCCGCTCCTTGGTACCGGCGTCGATAACACGCGGTCCGGAGAGGTAGCCGCCGAACTCCGCGGTGTCGGACACCGAGTAGTTCATCCGCGCGATACCGCCCTCGTACATCAGGTCGACGATCAGCTTGAGTTCGTGCAGCACCTCGAAGTAAGCCAGCTCGGGGGCGTACCCGGCCTCGACCATCACCTCGAAACCGGTCTTCACCAATTCCTCGGTGCCGCCGCACAACACGGCCTGCTCACCGAAGAGGTCAGTCTCGGTCTCATCTTTGAACGTGGTCTTGATGACGCCGGCGCGGGTGCCGCCGATCGCCTTGGCGTAGGAGAGCGCCAGCGCCAGACCTTCACCGGTCGGGTCCTGTTCGATGGCCACCAGGCAGGGCACCCCTTTGCCATCGACGAACTGACGGCGCACCAGGTGACCGGGGCCCTTGGGCGCGACCATGCCGATGGTGACGTCGGCCGGGGGTTTGATCAGACCGAAGTGGATGTTGAGGCCATGGCCGAAGAACAGCGCGTCGCCGGGCTTGAGGTTCGGCTCGATGTCGTTCTTGAAGATCTCGGCCTGCGCGGTGTCGGGCGCGAGCAGCATGATCACATCAGCCCAGGCAGCCACATTCGCCGGGGTGTCCACCTCCAGGCCCTGCTCGGTGACCTTGGCGCGCGACTTCGAGCCCTCCTTGAGGCCCACCTTCACCTGCACACCGGAGTCGCGCAGGCTCAGCGAGTGCGCGTGTCCCTGGCTGCCATATCCGATCACCCCGACCTTGCGGCCCTGAATGATCGATAGGTCGGCGTCGTCGTCGTAGAACATCTCGATTGCCACTGAGTTTCCTTTGTTCTCTTCTTTTTCCTGGGTCTTACAGCTATTTCGCGCTCGTCATGCCGCGCGGACCGCGCGCTAGTGCTACCACACCGGACTGCACCGTCTCACGGATGCCGTAGGGCTCGAGCACCCGCATCAGCGCTTCGAGCTTCTCCTCGGTTCCGGTGGCCTCGATGGTCAGCGAGTCGGTGGACACGTCGATCACCTTGGCGCGGAACAGGTTCACCGCCTCGATGACCTGGCTGCGGGTGGTGGCGTCGGTGCGCACCTTGATCAACGCCAGCTGACGGGCGACCGTGTTGCCGTCATCCTGCTCGACGATCTTGATCACGTTGATCAGCTTGTTGAGTTGCTTGGTGATCTGCTCGAGCGGAGTCTCCTCGGCGGTGACGACGATCGTCATCCGCGACATGTCCTTGATGTCGGTGGGTCCGACTGCGAGCGACTGGATGTTGAATCCGCGCCGGGAGAACAGCGCCGCGACGCGCGCCAGCACGCCGGGCTTGTCCTCGACGAGCACCGACAACGTGTGCGTCACGGTGTTAGACGACTGAGCCATCAGGCGCGTCCCTCCTCGTTGTCCTCGTCGAACAGCGGCCGGATGTTGCGGGCCGCCATGATCTGGTCGTTTCCGGTTCCCGCCGCCACCATCGGCCACACCTGGGCGTCGGCGCCCACGATGAAGTCGATCACCACCGGACGGTCGTTGATCGCACGGGCCTGATTGATCACGTCGACCACGTCTTCCTCACGCTCACAGCGCAATCCGACGCAGCCGAGCGCCTCGGCCAGCTTGACGAAGTCGGGGATGCGCTGGCTGTGGGTGGACAGGTCGGTGTTGCTGTAGCGCTCGCCGTAGAACAGCGTCTGCCACTGCCGGACCATGCCCAGGTTGCCGTTGTTGATCAGCGCGACCTTGATCGGAACACCCTCGATGGCGCAGGTGGCCAGTTCCTGGTTGGTCATCTGGAAGCAGCCGTCGCCGTCGATGGCCCACACCTCGGCCTCCGGGCAGGCCATCTTGGCGCCCATGGCCGCCGGGACGGCATAACCCATGGTGCCCAGGCCGCCGGAGTTCAGCCAGGTGCGGGGCTTCTCGTAAGAGATGAACTGCGCGGCCCACATCTGGTGCTGACCCACGCCGGCCACGTAGATGGCGTCCGGCCCGGCGATCTTGCCCAGTTGCTCGATGACATATTCCGGGCTGAGGCTGCCGTCGCTCTGCGGTGCGTAGCTCAGCGGGTAGGCCTCGCGGATACCGTCGAGGTAGGACCACCAGTCCGCCAGATCGGGATCGGCAGCGCCTTCGTTGCCGATTCGGTCCTCGCCTGCGGGCATCCGCCGGAAGGCCTCGATGAGATCGCGGATGACCGCCTTGATATCACCGACGATCGGCACCTCGGCGTTCCGGTTCTTCCCGATTTCGGCGGGGTCGATGTCGGCATGGATCACCTTGGCGCCGGGTGCGAAGGAATCAAGCTTGCCGGTGACCCGGTCATCGAACCGGGCACCCAGCGCAATGATCAGGTCACTGCGCTGGAAGGCCGCGACCGCGGCGACAGTGCCGTGCATGCCCGGCATGCCGAGGTTCTGCCGATGACTGTCCGGGAAGGCGCCGCGGGCCATCAAGGTGGTGACGACCGGGATGCCGGTCAATTCCGCCAGCTCCTTGAGCTCGTCACAAGCCTCGCCGCGGATCACGCCGCCACCGACATAGAGCACCGGTTTGCGCGCCTCGGCGATGAGCTTGGCGGCTGCCTTGATCTGCCGGCCGTGCGGCCTGGTGTTCGGCTTGTAGCCGGGGAGTTCCAGCTGCGGCGGCCAGGCGAAGGTGCACTCTCCCTGTAGCACGTCCTTGGGGATGTCGACCAACACCGCTCCGGGGCGTCCGGTGGCGGCGATGTGGAAGGCCTCGGCGATCGTGCGCGCAATGTCGTCGCCGTCGCGGACCAGGATGTTGTGCTTGGTGATCGGCATGGTCATGCCGGTGATGTCAGCCTCCTGGAAGGCGTCGGTACCGATCAGGCTCCGGCCGACCTGCCCGGTGATCGCGACCACCGGGATGGAGTCCATCTGGGCATCCGCCAGCGGGGTGACGAGGTTGGTCGCGCCTGGGCCCGAGGTGGCCATCATGACGCCCACCTTTCCGGTGGCGTGGGCGTACCCGCTGGCCGCGTGCCCGGCACCCTGCTCGTGGCGAACCAGCACGTGGCGCAACTTTTGGGAATCGAACAGCGGGTCGTAGACCGGCAGCACCGCTCCGCCGGGGATGCCGAAGATCAGTTCGACACCGAGTTCCTCCAACGATCGCACCACCGCCTCGGCGCCGGAGAGCTGCTGCGGGGCAACGCGCCCGGGGACGCCCTCGGCGCCGGAGTGGTTGCTGGGCTGCCCGTTGGCCGGGGCCGGATCCGCCGACCCGGGCGCTCGCGTGGTGGGTGCGCTCACTTGTGGTCCTCGTGCTCTGTTGTCGTGGGGCTGGGGCTGGGGTTAGTGGAGCTGGCGTTTCAGTGGGGCTGG